>CAYWMN010000298.1:0-4354 GCA_964459065.1 uncultured Acidobacteriota bacterium
AATATCCCCGAAAAAATTCATGCAAGATGGTTCGGCTTTCAGTATATTCGTAGGTCATGATTGAAGGTTCTCCGCTGGCACTGGTAACGGGCGGTTCGCGCGGCATCGGCCGGGGCATCTGCCAGAGCCTTGCGCGCGCGGGGTTCAGCATAGTAATTAACTACATAACAAATACCGTCGCGGCCCAAGAGTGCCGCAAGCTCCTGCTGGCGTCGGGCGCGGCATCTCCCAAACAGCGGTTTGAACCGTTCCAGGCGGACATTTCGAAGGCCCGCGACCGCGCGGAATTGGTGGACTTTATCGAGCGCGAATTCGGCTGGGTCGATCTGGTGGTCAACAACGCGGGCGTGGCGCCGGAAGTTCGCGCCGACCTGCTGACGGCAAGCGAAGAGAGTTTTGACCGGCTGATCTCCATCAACCTGAAGGGGCCGTACTTCCTGACCCAGGCGATTGCGAACTTCTGGATTTCCAAACTCGCCGAGCTGCCCGCTGCGCGCCCCCGGCCCAAAGTCATCAACATCTCTTCGGTTTCCGCCTACGCGCCCAGCACGAACCGCGGCGACTACTGCATCAGCAAAGCCGGCCTTTCCATGGCCACCAGGCTTTATGCCGCGCGGCTGGCGGAGTACGGCATCAACGTGTACGAGATTCGCCCCGGAATTGTGAAAACCGAGATGACCAAAACCGTGCGGGAAAAATACGACCGCATGATCTCGGAAGGACTCACGCCGATTGCGCGATGGGGCACGCCTGAAGACGTGGGCCGCGCCGTGGAGGCCATCGCCCGGGACCGCTTCCCTTTTTCGACCGGCGAAGTGATCAACGTGGACGGCGGCTTCCATCTTCGGCGGCTGTAAATTGCATCCATGCTGAAAATTGATTTCCAACTTACGCCGGAAAAATTGCGCCCCAGCATCGAGCGGCTGTTTGAGCTTTCGGCGGCCAAGATCCGGGCGATTGAAAAGGCCTGGAACGCTTCGGAGGGCGCGCCCGTCGTAACCGTTCGCGGGGTTTACACGCCGCGCGACTGGACCGACTGGACGCGCGGTTTCCAGTACGGCTCGGCGCTCGTGCAGTTCGACGCCACCGGCCAGGCGTGGTTTCTCGATTGCGGGCGGAGCGGAACGCGCCAGTGGATGGAACCCTACCTCACCCACTTCGGCGTTCACGACCACGGCTTCAACGTCATCAGCACCTTTGGAAACCTGGCCCGGCTCGCGCGCGAAGGCAAGATCGAAGCCGGCGACTGGGAGCGGCAATATTACCGGCTTGCGCTCAAGGCCAGCGGAGCCGTGCAGGCCGCGCGCTGGCGGCAGCTTACGGGCGCGCGCGGCTACATCTACTCGTTCAACGGGCCGCACTCGCTGTTCATTGATACGCTGCGGTCGCTGCGGTCGCTGGCGGTTGCGCACCGGCTCGGGCAGTCGCTGCAGGCGGAATCGGGCCGCACCGTTTCCCTGCTCGCGCGGCTCACCCAGCACGCCCTCACCACGGCGGAGTTTGCCGTCTATTACGGCGAAGGACGCGACCGCTACGACGTGCGCGGGCGCGTGGCGCACGAGTCGCTGTTTAACGCGCAGGACGGCACCTACCGCTCGCCTGCGACGCAGCAGGGCTATGCACCCTTCACCACCTGGACGCGGGGGCTTGGGTGGGCCATTCTGGGCTTTGCCGAGCAACTGGAGTTTCTCGCCACCGTGCCTGCAGAAGAACTCGCCGCGGCCGGCGGCGCCGGCCTTGAAGCCGTGATGCTCAAAGCCGCCCAGGCCACCGCAGATTACTACCTGAGCCAGACGCCCACCGACGGAGTTCCCTATTGGGATACCGGCGCGCCGGGGCTTGAAAAACTGGGCGATTATCTTTCGCGGCCAAGCGATCCCTTCAACGACATTGAGCCCGTGGATAGCTCCGCCGCAGCGATTGCCGCGCAGGGCCTCTGGCGGCTGGGAAGCCATCTTGCCGCAACCGATGCTGAAAGCGCCCGGCGCTACCGCCAGGCGGCGCTCACCATCACGCGCACGCTCACTGAAGAACCCTACCTTTCCGCCGATTCCGCCCACCAGGGCCTGATCCTGCATTCGCTCTACCATTGGCCGCGTGGCTGGGATTACGTGCCGCCGGGGCGCAAGGTTGCCTGCGGGGAATCCTCCATGTGGGGCGACTACCATGCGCGGGAGCTTGCCCTGCTGGTGCTTCGTGAAGCACGGCGCGAACCCGCGCCCCACTTCTTCAACGTGTGAGCGCGAAGCAGGCTGCCGCTATTTCGAGCGCGTGATGGGCTCATACATTTCCGGCCGGCGCCCTGCGATGCGGTCGAATTCCCATTCGCCGGGCAGGCGCACCACCCGGTTGCGGTCCGCCGCGGCAGGGTTAATTTCTGCGTAGAGGATGGTCTCTTCCGTATCGCCCGCTTCGGCCAGCACCTCGCCGCCGGGGCCGATGATCTGCGAGTGGCCCGCGAAGCGGAAGCCGCGCTCTTCACCCACGCGGTCCGCCGCAATCACGAACATGTGGTTCTCAATGGCGCGGACTTTGGGAATGTGCTGCCAGGTGTCGGAGCCAACGGGCCAGTTGGTGGGGATGGCCAGAATCTGCGCGCCCTTCAGCTTGAGCACGCGGCCCGATTCCGGGAAGCTGCAGTCGTAGCAGATGTTGACGCCGATCGCGGCGTGGGAGTTCCGGAACACCGGGAAAGGAATGTCGCCCACCGCGTCAAAGCGGTCGATGCCCAGAAAGACGCGGTGGATTTTGCGGTGCGTTCCCAGCACGCCTTCCGGGCCAATCACCGCAGCCGCGTTGAAGAGGTCGCTACCGGCACCCTCAAGCATGCCTACCACCGCCGTCACACCCAGGCGCCTGGCGGCCGCTGCGATCTTGTCCGTGGCGGGACCCGGCACAGGCTCGGCCATGGGCAGCGCCTCATCGCGGCTGGTGAAGCAATAGCCCGTGAGCGCGCACTCCGGGAAGACGATGACTTTGGCGCCAGCATCGGCTGCGGCCTCCAGGCGGCGTACAACCTCGGCCAGGTTGTGCTCTTTCTCAAGCAGCTTGATGTCCATCTGCACGGCGGCGACTTTCATAGCTCTCTCCCCAGGAAACTGGATGTTGGTGGCTCGGCCATTCTATCAAAGGTTGATCGGGGCTTTGGCTTGGGATGAGCGGGAGCGTTTCAGAACGCGGGAGGCCGGGTGGGAATCTTGGCCCGGCGGCCGGGCTGGGGCGGGCGATTGCGGCGGGAGCGGTTGTTCCGGGCTTTATTCGCTTCGTTTTTAAATCCCTTACGTATTTTCAACAACTTGCCCGCTTCGTTTTAGCTTCGTTTTAGGTTCGTTTTGGCCGTTTTTTCAACAGCGATCTTTTGTTTTCAACAACTTCCTAGCTTCGTTTGCGTAAAAAAGAATTCTTTTTTTCTGCCGCGTTTTCTCGCTCCCTGGCGTTTTAGATCTAAGGCCCTATGGATCAATCCGTTAGCTCAATCCCAAGCCCCTTTTGCAGAGCCTGGCAACGCGGCCGAAAACTCCACATAACTAGCCTATCATAGAAGTTGCGATTTTCAAGGGAAATCAGTAGCAAGGCCGTTCGCGTGGAATGGCCGCAGCAAGCAAGGAGCCTCAGTTTGCCCGCGGCCGGCATGTTGAGGAGGCGTCTAACCGACCAGCTTAAACGTAATGTCCACCATGACCGGAACGGCAACCGGCTTACCTGCGCACGTAGCAGGCTTGAAGGTCCAAGTCCGGAGCGTCCGGAGAGCCTGCTCGTCCAGCCCCATCCCCAGTGGCTGGATCAGCATCGGATTCTCGACTCGCCCGTTCGTGCCGACTACAATTCCTGAAACTGTATCGCCCTGAAGCCGCGCTGCGCGAGCCTCCGTCGTGTAAGGCGGCGTGGGCATAGACAGGGGCTTCGGTGCGGTGATGTTCCCGCACAGCTTCTTGGCGTCATAGGGATGGCCTAATATCAGGGCAAATACTTTGTCTCTTGCCTTGCACGATGAGTTCTCTGCACAAGAGTTGATGGGATGCAATACGGAGTATTTCCAGTAGCGAGGCACTAGATCAGCCAGCTTTTCGCTAGGCGGGGCGAAGACTCTACCCAGGGCCTGCTTGAGAGACGTGAGGTTCAGCGAGTTTGGATTTGTACGAATCTTCAGGGTCAATTTACGTCCCAAAACCGGCTGAAGCCTGTGGGCGGTCTTGGCATACGCGAAGAGAACACGCCGTCCTCTTAATCGCAGAGCCTTTCGCTTAAGTTCGACCGTCTTCACCTGGAAGTATGCGTCGACGGTCCACGGGCCGGGACGGCCGCCCTTGATGAACGTGCCATTGGAAGAAAAGTGCAGCGTTGACCCCGACCG
>CAYWMN010000299.1:0-4345 GCA_964459065.1 uncultured Acidobacteriota bacterium
GGTGTGGCGGAATGAAACACATTTTGGAGTGGGCGTCATTGTTGAAATATAAGCTGTTGATAATCATTAACTTACAGATGTACGTTTTCCAACCTCAAAGTCCCAAACGTCCCATTTCGGGCCGTTGGCATCGAATGTAGCCTAGTATTAAGGGCTTACATTGGGGCCGGCGCCACGTTCGGGATGGTGATGCGAAAAGACCCCTCGCCCGGCCGTATTGCGCGGCCACCGGCTCCTCTGGGCGAGGGTGGAGCATTCCCATGGCTTGCGACGCGGTGGGACGGGGAAACCGTGGCGGCAGAAGGCGCCGCGCTCATTCTCCGGGTTTGATATCGCTGGAGGTGCCGCCTGCCGCGGGAACGTAGCACTGCAGGGCGTAATCCATCACCATGCGGTTGGCGTTGAAGCGCCAGCCGAGCGTGCGAATGGTCCGCTTCATCCGTTTGATCCAGCCGCGGGGCAGTCCGTCGGCGTCGCGCTGGTAGTAGAGGGGAATGACTTCTTCGCGCAGAACCCGGAACAAATCGTCGGCGTCACGGCCGTCGTGGAGTTCGGTGCGCGTGTGGGTTCTTCCCGCGCCGACGGCAAACCCGTTCAGGCCATCGTAGGCTTCGGCCCACCAGCCGTCGAGGATGGAAAGGTTCAGGCCGCCGTTGAGCACCACCTTCTGGCCGCTGGTGCCGGAAGCTTCAAGCGGGCGGCGCGGGGTGTTCAGCCACACATCGACGCCCTGGACGAGGTGCCGCCCCACATTAATGTCGTAGTCCTCCACAAAAACCAGCTTGTCGGCGAATTCGTGATGGCGCATCAGTTCGGCGACTTCCTGCAGGACCCTCTTGCCGGGCTCGTCGAGCGGGTGGGCCTTGCCGGCAAAAACGAACTGCACGGGACGCTTGGGATCGTTCATCATGCCCGCCAGGGCCTCAAGGTCAGAGAGCAGCAGGTTGGCCCGCTTGTAGGTGGCAAAGCGCCGCGCAAAGCCGATGGTCAGGGCGTCCGGGCTGAGGACGCGGGCCAGGCGCCGCAGCGCTGGTTCGTCGGACTCGCCACGCCGGACCGCCTGCCCCACGGCGCGGGAACGAACGAAATCAAGCATCTGCATCTTCAAGCTGAGGTGCGTTTCCCACAGCTCGCCGTCGTCGATGTTTTCAATTCCTTCCCAGGTGCGAGCTTCGCCGCTGTGCTCGTGCCATCCCGTTCCCAGATGGCGGTCATAGAGCCGGAACATCTGGGGCGCCAGCCACGTTGGGACGTGGACGCCGTTGGTGATGTGCCCGATCGGGACCTTGTCCTCGGGCCGGCCCGGGTAGAGCCCGGTCCACATGGCGCGCGAGACCACGCCGTGCAAGGCTGAAACGGCGTTAGCGTGCCGGGAAGCTTTCAGTCCCAGCACGGTCATGCAAAACGGTTCGCCGGGCCGCGAGGGGTCTTCCTGCCCCAGCGCCATGAGCTGCTCGTGCGACAGGCCGAGCTGGTCGCCAACCGGGCCCAGATGTTCTTCAATCAGGCTGGCGTCAAACCGGTCGTGCCCTGCGGGCACGGGCGTGTGAGTCGTAAAGACAACTTCGCGGGAAACGCGGCGGAGCGCTTCCTCAAAACTCAGCCCTTCTTCCTGCATCCGTTCGCGCACCGCCTCCAAAACGGCAAAGGCGCTGTGGCCTTCGTTGAGGTGCAGCACGCCGGGCGTCAAACCGATGGTCTTGAGCGCGCGAAAACCGCCCACTCCCAGCAGCAGTTCCTGGCGCACCCGGATTCTTTTGTCGCCGCCATAAAGCGTCGAAGTCAGTTCGCGGTCTTCGGGAGCGTTGCCTTCCACGTTGGAGTCCAGCAGAAACAGGTCGCGCCGCCCTACTCGCATCCGCCACACCTTGGCCCGGATGGATCCGCTGCGCGTCTCAACCTGCACCCTGGCCGGCTCGCCGTTCTTCCCGATTGCCGCCTCCATCGGGAGATGGTTCGCATCGGTCTCGAGATACTCTTCCTGCTGCCAGCCTGCGGCATCAAGCCGCTGGCGGAAATAGCCCTTCCCGTAAAACAGCCCAATGCCGGTGAGCGGGATATCCAGGTCGGAAGCGCTCTTGATGTGGTCGCCGGCCAGCACGCCCAGGCCGCCGGAGTATTCCGGGACCGATTCGTGCAGCCCGAATTCCGCTGAAAAATAGGCCACCGGCCGGGGCCGCAGAATGCCCGCGTGGCGGCTGCCCCAGGTTCGGTCCTCCTCCAGGTATTCCTGCAGGCGCCGATAGGCGTAGTTGATGCGCCCGTGCAGCACCAGTTCCCGGGAGCGCCGCTTGATGCGCTCCAGGGGAATTTCTGTGAGCAGTGAAATGGGATTGTGCTGCAGCTCGCTCCAGCGGCCCGGGTCCAGGTCGCGGAATAAGCCCGCGGTGTTGGAATCCCAACTCCACCACAGGTTCCGCGCCAGCGCCCAAAGGCGTTCCTGCACCGGAGCAACAAAGCGGTCGAGCGCGCGCGCCTCGCTGACCACGGGCGCCACTTGCGCCGCCGCGCCCATCAACATCCGGATTTCTTCATCGAGGAAGTGCCGCGGCTCAACCGTCTGAACCACCAGCACTCCCTGCAGAACCCGCCGGTCAATCAGCGGAACGCCCAGAAACGACTGGTAATTGTCCTCGCCCGCTTCTTTAAAGTATTTGAAACGCGGATGGCTTTTGACCTCCCGCACCGCCACCGGCCGCACCTGCTCGGCAACCAGCCCGGCAAGGCCTTCGTGGAGCCCCATCCGCAACGTGCCGATACACTGCGGCTGAAGTCCCAGGGTGGCGGCGAGAATAAGAGTCGCACGGTCCGGCTCCAGCAAATAAGCCGAACACACATCCGTCTGGAATCGGCGCGCAATCAGCGCCACCACGTTCAGCAGTGTTTCAGCGGGTTTTCGCCCCTCAGAGGCAAGGTTGGCAATTTCGTCAAGCGTAAGGACATAGCTCGTTTCCGCAACGTTCAAAGTCTCAGTCATCCCGGAGGACATTCTAGTTGGAGCAGCCATCCTGGTCAAATTGAAAATGCGAATGGCAGCCATAAGCGTTTGAACACAGCGAACCCGCCAGGCTCGAAAGCTCCGGGAAAGCAGTGGACTTTAGCCTCCGGCGCAAGCCGCCCGCCCATTACAAAGGCGGGCGGTGAGGACACCGCCTCTGCAATGCCGGCGCGGCTTCGCCAGAAAATATCAATCTGGAGAAAAAGCCGCCGCAAGCTCCACCCGGCGGTAGAATACAAAACCGTGGGCGCATATCCTCAGAAAAACCGTGAAGCTCAACGCCGGAGGAGTGCGCTGCTCGCCGTGGCGATTGCGATACCGCTTGCCGTGGGCATTACGGGTTGTGCATCAAGAAGCGGAACCCCTGGTGCAGAAGAGGGCAACGGCCGGCTGCCTCGATTTGAGACCGCGTCGATCAAGCCGTACAAATTCCAAAGGCCGCTAGTGGCGGGGCGTCTTCTATCAGGCATGCCGCTGGCGGGCGTTCGTCTATCTGGCGGCAATTTCGCCGCGACCACTATCGTGACGGCGATGATTATGGATGCGTACGGCCAATATATGAGATGGCTGAGCGCCAACCAGGTTTTGGGAGGTCCGGCGTGGATAAGGACTGATTTCTACCAAATCAACGCCAAGGTGAAAGATTCCGTCGCGAACGGCCAATGGAAGAAGCTTTCATTTGCGCAACGGTGGAACGAGGCGATGCTGATGTTTCGCTCCCTGCTGATCAATCGGTTCAAGCTGAGAGTCAGGCATGAGAAGAAGGTGCTTCCCGTCTATGAGCTGGTTTTGGCCAGGAATGGCCCAAAGATCACGGAAGACAAAACCGACAACCGGCCTTGCCGAATGGGCGATGTTGGTTTGAAGGGGCACGGGATGAACGTGTCCTGTGATTTCAGCAAGTTCGTTAAGACCCTTTCAATTTTGCCGGAGTTTCGGGGCCGGGTGCTCGTGGACAAAACCGGCCTTCAGGGCCGTTACAGCTTCAAGCTCCATTGGACGCGGCACAGATACAGGCCTCCCGGAACGCCAAAGCCTTCAGGCCCGTCGTTGTTCACCGCGCTACGGGAGCAGCTCGGGCTAAAAGTCGTATCGGGAAAATCTCCCGTGGATGTCATCGTCATTGAACACATCGAACGGCCGACTCCCAATTGATATGCCGCAAACGGGGCCTGGCGGGTGGCGCAGACATTGATATTTGATGTCTGCGTTCAGCGAAGCTGCGGCTTATATGGCGAGGTGCGTTGGCGGAGGCGGTGCCCGGTCATCACAATGGGCCGCGTGATATTTTCATCATAACCAGAACGTCTCGCTTTGCGAGATCGCAGACACTCCAAGGCGAGTGTC
>CAYWMN010000300.1:0-4268 GCA_964459065.1 uncultured Acidobacteriota bacterium
CAGAAGTTTACGCGGCGCCGCATCCCTTGATGAGGATTGCAGAACCGGCAGATTTGAGTTCAGCAGCGGCACTGCAAGTGAACCCACAATCGGGAACACAGCCAGTGCCGCTACAGACTTTGCTCGCTCGTGGCTCTAAAACCGCCTCAGCTCCCGATGACGGCTCCCACGCCCCATCAGACCGTAAATTGGACCTGTCCCTTCAGCCGGATGTCAGCCGACGAAGCGCCGACCATCACGTCCACCGGACCGGCCTCCGCAACAAATTCGTAGCGGGTTCCGTCCCAGTATCGCAAGGCACGGTCATCATGCATCAAGTCAAAGTGCACCGTGCGGGTTTCACCGGCCTTCAGGTGAATGCGGTCAAAATTCACTAGCTGCTTGATGGGCCGCTCCACCTTGCTGCCGCCTACGTGGATATACACCTGCACGACTTCGTCGCCCTCGCGGGCGCCGGAGTTGGTAATCTCCGCGGAAAGAGTAATCTTGCCCCCGGGCCCGAGCGTCTTGCCGCTGAGCCGGAGATTCTTGTACTCAAACGTCGTGTAGCTGAGGCCATGACCAAAGGGAAACATCGGCCTGCTGCGGAAATACATGTAAGTCCTGCCGTGCCGGAGATTGTAATCGTCCAGCGGGGGCAGGTCCGTAGCGTGCTGGTACCAGGTGGTGCTCAGCTTTCCGCCCGGGTTGTAGTCGCCGAACAGCACGTCGGCAAGCGCCAGACCTTGCTGCTCACCGAGAAATAGTCCTCCCATGATGGCGGGCAGGTTGGCTTGTTCCCACCAGTTGAGGGCCACCGGGCAATTCGAAGAAATCACCAGAATGGTCCGGGGATTGGCCCCGAAAACAGCCTCGACCAGGTCATGCTGGGCGCCGGGCAGGTGAAGGTATGTGCGGTCGTGGCCTTCGGCGTCCAATTGCTGGTCAGCCCCGACAAACACCAAAGCAGCGTCCGCTTCACGGGCGACTTTCACCGCTGCGGCAATCCTCGCGGGGTCTTTGGGACCCATCACGGTGCAGCCCAACTCGTAAGCGATGGTGGGCTTGCCGGGCGCCGAGGCCTCAATAGGCTTTGCCGGCGTCAGATAGAACGACTTGAGGATAAACCGCTTTTCCGGCTGGCCAACGAAGCGGAGGTAAACTGTATGCTCGCCGCTGACCGGCTTAATTGGAGCGCGGACCGCTGTCCAGCCAGGAGGGCCTCCAGCCGCGTTCGCAACCACAGCCCTTGAAACCACGGGTCCGTTAAGGCTGTCGAGGTGCACTTCAATGGCCGGGCCGCCCGTGTCGCTGTAAACGCGCGCATGAAATTCCGTAGCGCCGGTAAACAGCACGTTGTCGAAACGGGCCCAGGAACCATCGCTGGTGTTGCGGAGTTCTTCACCGCCTTCCCGGCTTGCCTGCAACGCCAAACCACTCGAAAGCTGCGTGGCAGCGTCCCCGGATTTAAAGTAAGTGGGGCCGATCGGCACACCCAGGGACTCGCAGATTCCCTGCAGCGGCGAAACCAGGTGTTGGGGTGCGCCGCTGTAATTGCCCAGGTTGCAGACGGGCGCCATGGGCCCGATCACCGCGATCTTTTTGAGCTTTTTCTTATCGAGCGGCAGCGTGTTGTTCTTATTCTTAAAGAGAACAATCGACTGCCGGGCCACCTCGCGCGCCAACTCCCGGTGCTCCGGACTCTCGATGCAGGAGATGGGAATGTTGTGGTAAGGATTCTGCTCAGGCGGATCGTAGGTTCCCAACAAAATCCGGCCGGTGAACGCTCGGATCAGCGATTCGTCGAGCGTATCTTCACCGATGAGCATTTTGCTGACAGCCTCTCCCAGGTATTTCTCGAGCACGCTGCCGCAGTTGACATCACAGCCGGCGTTGACCGCCAGAGCCGCCGCCTCGGCGTCGGTGGGAACAAACTTGTGGGTGTGGCAGATGTTGGAAATCGCGCCGCAATCGGAAACGACGTAACCTCGAAATCCCCAACGCTTGCGCAGCAGTTCGGTCAGCAGAAAACGGTTGGCCGTGGTGGGAATCCCGTTCATCTCATTGTAGGAACTCATCACGCTGAACACATGGCCTTCCCGCACGCAGGCCTCAAACCCCCGGCTGTAGTACTCCCAAAAACTGCGATCGTCAACCGTGGCCGAAGTAATATGCCGGTCCGTATCGGTATCATTGGCAATAAAATGCTTGGCGCAGGCAATCGTCTTCAGATATTTCGGATGGTCGCCCTGCATTCCGCGGATGGTGTAAATCGCCATCTGGCTGACCAGATAAGGATCCTCGCTGTAATTCTCGCCGATGCGTCCCCAGCGCGGATCGCGCGTGCCCATGTTGACCGTCGGCGGAGAAAACAGCGCCAGACCTTGCCCATTCTTTTTGTGCCACGCCCAGACCTCATCCGAGACGGCCGTGAAAACCCGTTGAATCAGGGAGCGGTTCCAGGAGCACCCCATCGCCAGCGGAAGCGGAAACGAAGTAATCGGCCCGTCGTGGATCAGCCCGTGCAATCCTTCGCTGGCATAGTAGCTGAAAGCGGGCAGGTTAATTCTGGGCACCGCCGCAGCACCAGCGCCAAACTGCGAGATCTTTTCATCCAGCGTCAACTTCGCGACCATCGCCTTGGCCCGTTTGCGAGCCGCCACAAAATGTTCCATTGCGATGCCGCCCGTATCCAACTGTTGCGCCTCTTGCGGCTGAGGACGGGGCTGAGCCGCCTCCGCAGCCATTCCTTTGCCGGCCGGCCAACCCGCCATCGCCAGCGCCGCACCACCCGTGGTCCTGGCCAGGAAACCACGCCGACTCAACGGCCGGTGAGCATCTTCATGATCCTTTGCCATGGTCCAAACACCTCCTAAATTACCATTCCGTTTAAAGATTATGTCCGCTCGGTAACATACCTCCTAAGCACTTCGCAATGCAAGGCCGTATCCCCACGCCCGAGGCCGGCGGCATCGCGCCTCGGACCCCTTTAAAGCGTTTCGCCCAAATCGTCCGGAAACCATTTCCTCCATCGTGAAAGGCGCGCGAAGCTTCCCGGTGCCCGAGACAAACCCGGTGGACAACGGCAAGACTGCTGGATATATTAGTGAGAAGGGTGTCGCACCGATGGCTTCCAGGATGGAGGGTCCGGGTTGGCGTCCGGCGCACACCTCGAGTATCACTTCCTGAATCAACTGGACAAAGCGCCAGGGTCCAGCCATGCAATGGCCGAAGGAGGGTTCATCGTGGCTAAGCGCGCTTTGCTGGGTCTTCTATTTCTCGCTTCCTGCGGGTCGGTCCTGTGGGGAGCCACTTACACCATTCCGGCCGGCACGATCCTCAATTGCCGGCTGCCCCGAACGATCACAACCCAAATCAGCAACCAGGGCCAGGCGTTCACCGCCACCGTGGCGGAGCCTGTGCAGATCAGCGGGCAAACGGTGATTCCGACGGGCGCCACGGTTCAAGGCCGCATCACAAGCCTTTCGAGGCCGGGCCACATCCGGGGCGTGGGCAAGATGGTTCTTTCGCCCGAGACGCTCGCCATGCCGAACGGCCAGACCTTCACGCTGGGCGCCGTCCTCATCCACGCCTACGGCGCTCCGGGAGCGCGCGTCGTCGATTCCGAAGGCCTCGTCAAAGGTCCCAGCGCCCGCCGGGGCGACCTGGAGGAGATCGGCATCGGAGCAGGCGGCGGCGCTTTCATAGGGACGCTGGTGGGAGGCTTTGGCGGGACGCTCTGGGGAGGTCTGATTGGCGGCGGCGCGGCGCTGGTTGACCGCATTCGGCGGCGCGGACCCAACCTGGCGTTGCCCACGGGGACCGAACTCAAGTTCCAACTGACGCACCAGCTTGTCGTGGCGCATTCGGGCGTCATGGAATATAACCTGAGCTCGCGGTAACTGGAAGCTCAAGCGGCTCACAGTCTGCTCCACGATCGCGGCTCTACGCGCCCACGTACTTGGCATAGATGCCGCGGGCGACGGCAGGGTCCTGGGTGCCTTTGATGATGGCGCGGCCGTCCGGGAAGACGGTCAGCTCGTAAGGGTCGAGCGAGCACTTCAGCAGAAAGTCATTGGCCTTGACGGGCCCGAACCGTTCCAGGCGCGCCTTCAGCAACTTCAAATCCAGCCCGCGCGATTCCCGCCGGTGAATCTGCACGGAATTCCTTCCGCACATCGTGACATGCGTCGCGCCGCCTTCTTCAAGGTGGCTGAAAATCTTCCGCCCGCAGACGCGGCAATCAGGATCGATCTGCGGCCTCACCTGCTGCGTGTTGCAGGTCCAGA
>CAYWMN010000301.1:0-4241 GCA_964459065.1 uncultured Acidobacteriota bacterium
TCCTTCCGCTGCTGCACTCCAAGGCCCTGACCTCGACAGGCAAAACAGTGCGGGAGAATCTGGCTTCGGCTGCATGCTTTAATTCGGACGTGATCAAGCCGCTCAATCAGCCGCTCGGAGCCGAGGGCGGCACGGCAATCCTGCGGGGCAATCTGGCTCCGGCCGGAGCCGTGATCAAGCAATCGGCCATCTCTCCACACTTTGCCAGGCATCGCGGCCGGGCCGTGGTATTTGAAAACAACCTCGACCTGTTGAACCGCATCGACGATCCCAAACTGAAGGTCGATGAGTCGAGTGTTCTGGTGCTCAAAAACGCCGGGCCGAAGGGCGCGCCGGGAATGCCCGAATGGGGCCACCTGCCGATTCCCGCCAGGCTTCTGAAGGCCGGCGTCCGAGACCTCGTGCGGCTGAGCGACGCGCGCATCAGCGGCACAAGTTACGGCACGATGGTGGTGCACATTGCGCCCGAGTCGGCTGTGGGAGGCCCGCTGGCGGCGGTCAGGAACGGTGACTGGATCGAGCTGGACGTTGCCGGGCGGCGGCTGGAACTCTGCGTGCCCAAGGCTGAAATCCGCCGCCGGCTGAAGAGCTGGCAGGCTTCCAAGCCGCATTATATTCGCGGCTACGGCAGAATGTTTCTCGACCATATTTTGCAGGCGCACGAAGGTTGCGACTTTGACTTTCTGCGGGCGGCCGGCGGCGCCGATCGGGTCCCGCCCCCCGTGCGGTTCAAGAATCCCGCGCTTTGAGAGCGGCGGGGTGCGGCCGGTTCAACCGAGCCGGCAGGCGACTTTGCCGGGGTTTTGAGCCCACCGGCGCGCCGTGCGGAGCGTCGCGAGGGGATCGCCCGTGGGATGGAATTCCATGGCGATGTAGCGGTTGTAGTTGAGCTCCACAAGCTTTTTGTAGATGTTCGTGTAGTTGATTTCTCCGGTGCCGGGCTGGTGGCGGCCGGGCACATCGGCAATGTGGCAGACGCCCACCAGGTCGATGTTCTTCTCGAGTTTTTCGATCAGGTTTCCTTCCGCAATCTGTTCGTGATAGAAGTCGTAAAGAAACCGGACTTGCGGGTTGTTGACGGCCCGCAGGATCTCGAATCCTTCCGCTACCGAAGTCAGGAAGTATCGCGGGTTTTCTTCCGGGTCGATGTTCTCGACCAGGATTTCGATGTTTTTCCCCTGCACCAGGTCCGCGGCGCGCTTGAGCCCTTCGATGCAGCTCGCGTGCATCTGTTGCCGGGTAAGTCCGGGAACCCGGTTGCCCGACAACACAATAATCCGCGGACATTCCAGCTTGTCGGCAATCGTCATCAGCTTGCGAAATTCCGCCAGGAAGATGGGGCGCTGGGCGGGATCGGCGATGCCGTGCCGGAGCCCCGCGGTGGTATCAAAGGTGATGCCGAGCGCCCGCTTTTTCCGGTTATAGGTGCGGAAGTCCTGGGCTGACCATTTCCGGAATTCTCCCACCAGCTCCACGGCGTGATAACCGGCTTCAGCAACCTTTTCCAGCCGCTGTTCGAATGGCAAACCGTGAAAAACCGTCCACAGCATGATGGAGACTTTGTAGGGAACGGCCCCGCCCTCGGGCGCAGACTTGGCCGGTGCCGCAAGCGCAAAAGGGCTTGCGGCGGCGAGGCCCGCGCCAAGGCCCGCTCCTGTCATCATCCGGTTAAAAGTACGTCGATTCATGGTTCCCCCCTGGAGGATTGCTCCGTTTCCTGTCAATTCAGCTGCGGTTTGGCCCCGAAAGCCCCAGATGCGGAAGCGAGGTTCTTGCCGTTTGGGCTGCCAGCGGACACCGAGATCATACAGAATCCGGCGGCCGGGCACAAATTGATTTTTGCCCCCATCACCTTGGCGTCGGGCCGGACGATCCGTGTTTTTTCCGGCATTGCGGTCAGGATTTTTTTGCCCCCAAATCAGCGATTTTTAAATTCCCACTTGAACAAAATGGCGGAACGTGCCATTTTGCTGTTTCGCTTCGAGCGGCTTCCGGGGCTTGAAGCCGGGACAAAGGAAGAATCAAACTGCACAGAAACTGTAGGAACCTTCCCGTCGAGTAAGGCAACATCGCCTTCCGGGAGCTTGGGGACCTGCGGAATCTTTTACAGGAACCACTTATGACGCAATTGGCGCTTGTGCCTGCCGCGGCGGCGGGAAGAATCATATCCTTACGCCCTCTCGATCTCGCCATCATCGTGATCTACTTTATTGCGGTTCTGGGCATCGGGTTTTACCTCAAAAACTTTGCCAAGAGCGGCGAGGACTTCTTTGTCGCCGGCCGCGAGATGACGGCCTGGGTAGCCGGGCTGAGCTTCCTTTCTGCCAACCTCGGTTCGCTGGAACTGCTGGGCTGGGCCGGAGCGGCCTACCAATACGGCATCCTGGCCGCGCACTGGTACTGGCTGGGCGCGATTCCCGCCATGCTTTTCCTGGCCATCATCATGATGCCGTTCTATTACATCTCGCGGACGCACTCGGTCCCGGGATATCTGCAGTTGCGGTTTGACAACGCCACCAGCGGCCTGAGCGCCATCACTTTTGCCGTGATGACGATTCTGATGTCGGGCGTCAACATGTACGCCATGGCCGTGGTGATGAAGGTGGTGCTCGGCTGGAACATCCACTTCAGCATCTGGGTCTCTTCCCTGACGGTGGGCGTCTACGTGGCGCTGGGCGGCCTGTACTCCGCGATTTTTAATGAAGTGCTGCAGTTCTTCCTGATCTGGCTGGGGGCGCTGCTGATTCCCATCCTGGGACTGATGGAAACCGGCGGCTGGTCCGGCATGGTGGCGCGAATCCACAAGAATTTCCCCGGTGAAGATCTCACCCACCTCTGGCGCGGCTTGGGACACTTCTCCACCAACCCGATGGGCATTCACTGGACGGGGATCATCTTCGGGTTGATGGCGGTGATGGGCATGGGCTACTGGACCACCGACTTTCTGGTGGTACAGAGGGTGATTGCCGCCAAGGACCTGCGCTCGGCCAAGATGGCGCCCATCATCGGGGCGTTCTTCAAGATGGCGGTGCCGTTCATCGTGATTCTGCCGGGATTGCTGGCGTTGTCGGTGCTGCCTTATCACCTGGTGCCGCAAGACCTCATGCGGCCCGGGCAGCACAGTTACAATGAGGTTTTGCCCCTGATGCTGGCGCGCTACTGCGGGCCGGGCCTGCTGGGACTGGGCATCACGGCGCTGGTGGCCGGATTCATGTCGGGAATGGCGGGCAACGTCAGCGCCTTTGCCACCGTGTGGACCTACGATATCTACCGGGTGTTTTTCCGCAAAGACGCCAGCGACGCGCACTACGTCAGGATGGGCCGCTGGTGCACGCTGATCGGGCTGGTGGTCAGCATCGGAGCGGCTTACGCCGTGATGGGCTTTGCCAGCATCATGGATTACGTGCAGGCGCTGTTCAGCTTCTTTATCGCGCCGCTGTTCGGCACGGTGATTCTGGGCATGCTCTGGAAGCGCATTACGGGCAAAGGAGCTTTCTGGGGATTGCTGGCCGGCACCCTGTCTTCGGTGGCGATGTTTCTGGTGGTGAAGTTCTATCCGTCCACCATCAGCATTGTGGCGCTTTCGAGCCACGCCAAGATGATGGCTGAAGATATGTACCGCGCCTTGTGGTCGTGGCTGATTTGCGTGGGCGTGACGGTGGGCGTCAGCCTGATGACAAAGCCAAAGCCCGCCACGGAACTGGCCGGGCTGGTTTACGGAGAAACCGACCTTCCCAGCGAGGGGCATCTGCCGCTCATGAAACGCCCCATCTTCTGGGCGGGCGTGGCGGCGGTGATTCTGCTGGCGCTGCAATGGGTCTTCTGGTAGGAGCGTGAACGGTGGCGGGCTGTGCAGTCTTAACGAGGGGAGAGCAAGCGAATGGGTAACGAGCGCCGGATGATTCCGGTCTGGTTCTTTGTGGGCGTGCTGCTGCTGGTTTATGGCGTCCTGATTCTGGCTGACGGCATTATTAATTGGAATCATCTTCCCCATACTGTCCTGGCGAACCTGCACTCCAATGTGTGGTGGGGAGCGCTGCTGATTGTGATCGGCGGGGTATTTGTCCACTTGTTCAGGCCGCGCAAGTCTTCAAAGTAGCAAATGGGTTTCAAGTCTTGTTTGTTCAGTAACTTACGATCATAAAGTTACATCGCTCCGTTTTAGCTTTGTTTTGATGTCGCCTCTTGTGTTTTCAATCACTTCGCTAGCTTCGTTTAGCTTCGTTTTAGGTTCGTTTTGG
>CAYWMN010000302.1:0-4223 GCA_964459065.1 uncultured Acidobacteriota bacterium
CGATCGGTTGCTTCATTTCGCGCCTCCGAAAAATACAGGTTCAGGCTTGCAGAGACAACGTTCCCGCCTTGGGTTCGACGCTGGCTTAAATTGCGAAAGCGGTTGAGTGCAGTGAGACGGCGTGGGTTGGCTGGGAGGCAGGGATTCGAACCCCGATAGGCAGATCCAGAATCTGCAGTCCTACCATTAGACGACCTCCCAACTTATCAGCGCATGCTGCCCTGGCTCTCTTTGACCCGCGTCCAATACTGATTGTTCGGGTTCTACAGCCAGGGCGTTCCGGCGAGCGGCAGAGCCTGAAGCAAACTCCCCCCGGCCGAATCATGACTGATTTTCAAGTTTAACCTATCCCGAAGAATTTGGCGAGACTGTGAACGCTGCCGCGGCGGCGCATTGCAACTTCGCAGGCAGGAGCGTTCCTTGCAGCGGCGGGTCCGGCGTGATAGGATGCGCCGTGTTTGCGGTATTGGTGCCATCGAAACATCCGGCCGCCCAAGCGCCTGTTATGCGAATCCATCGAAGTCAGGACCAGGCCTCCTCGCAAGTTGAAGCTCAATCCTTAACTCGCCTTTTTAGAGGTCTTAGGACGCTCATTCTTGCAGCGGCATTTTCCTTTCTGCCGGTGGCAGTGCCGGCGTTCGCGCGAATAAAACTCCCGGCGTTGATCAGCAACAACATGGTGTTGCAGCAGGGGCGTCCGGCAGCAATTTGGGGAACGGCGGACCCGGGCGAAGAGATTACGGTAACAATGCACGGCGAGAAACGGACGGCGACAGCCTCACCGGCGGGAAAGTGGAAAGTGGAACTGGGACCATTCCGGCCAGGCGGCCCTTATGATTTGACAGTCGCGGGGAAAAACACCGTAACCATCCACAACGTCCTCGTTGGCGCAGTGTGGGTTTGCTCCGGGCAATCGAACATGGAGTACGCCATGGAGCACGGGCCCGGAACAATCGGGGGCGTAATGAACGCCGGCAAGGAAGTTGCGGCGGCTCACTACCCGCAGATCCGGCTGTTCAAAGTGAAAGTCGCCGTGGCGGGCAAGCCGCAAAGCGACGTTGAGGGCAGATGGGAAGTCACCACTCCCCAGTCCGTGCGGTATTTTTCGGCCGCCGGTTACTTTTTCGGCCGGGATTTATACAAGGCATTGCACGTGCCCGTGGGATTGATCGACAGCACCAAGGGCGGAACGCCGGCGGAAGCCTGGATGAGCGTTCCCACGCTCGAAGCCGACCCGGCGCTGAAAACAGTCCTGGACGGCTGGCGGCGGCTGATTGCCGCCTACCCTGAGGTTCTCAGCCAATACGAACAGAAGTTAAGCCGATGGGAAAAGTCTGCCGCCGAAGCGCAGAAGGAAGGTGCCGTTGCGCCTGCGCCGCCGAAATTCCCGACCGATCCCCGCAGCCATCGCTGGAGGGACGCCGGCCTGTGGAACGGCATGATCGCGCCGCTCACACCCTATCGCATCAAAGGAGTCATCTGGTACCAGGGCGAATCAAACGCTGACGCGCCTTATCAATATCGCGACGTTTTCAAGCGCCTGATCCGATCCTGGCGGCGCGCCTGGAACGAGGGCGATTTCCCCTTCCTGTTTGTCCAGCTGGCCGCGTTCAAGCCCGGCGGCGAGTACCCTGACTCCTGGGCCGTGCTCAGAGCATCTCAAGCCAAGGCGCTGGCATTGCCGAAAACCGGGATGGCGGTCGCAATCGACATCGGAGATCCCGTGCGCATTCATCCCCTGAACAAGCAGGAAGTCGGCCGCCGCCTGGCGCTTGTGGCGGAAGGCGTCGCTTACGGGCGCAAGGTGGCCTACCAGGGACCGACTTTCAAATCCCTGCAATCCGTGAACGCCACACTGCGATTGAGCTTCACCCATGTTGACGGAGGGCTGGTTGCGCGCGGCGGGACGCTGAAAGGATTCGAGATCGCCGGAACCGACCGGAAGTTCGTTCCGGCCGAGGCCAGAATTGAAGGCCATCAAATTGTTCTTTCGAGTCCGCGCGTGCCCTCACCTGTAGCCGCGCGGTATGCATGGGCCGACTTCCCTGAAGGCAATCTCTACAACCGTGCGGGTCTGCCCGCGCCGCCTTTCCGCACCGACCACTGGCACGTTACGCTGCAGGGACACGTTCGCTCCTCAGCCCCTAAGTTGTGGTGAGTGGCTCTCCGTGGACACCATGTGGCCCAAAAAAGCAGGCGGCTAATCGCAGACTAACGAGTCGTCCCTTAAAAAGGGACACACCATTGCCCGCTCGGCAGGATCACAGCTTTTCCAGTTCAATCTGAACACCGGACCCTGCAAGGCTCGGCAGATTCAGGACAAAGCCGCCCTGAATTCTCCTCGGCAGAACGGGCTTGCCATCGACTCGCACGGCGTAGCGCTGCTTGCCGATACCGCCCACCATCAGCCGTCCGCCTCCGCCCGATCGCGCAGCGGCCCGGATAGTCACTTTTTGCGGCGTCGTCCGGAACCACAGCGACCCGTCAGGCCGGAACAGCGTCGCGCTGAATCCGTCGTCTCGCAAAACGTCGAGCCCCTCGCGACGCTGGGTGACCGTCCAGGTCCGGCCGCGAAAGGGATACGCGAGCGCCATCGGGCCGTCTTCAGGAAGGCGTCCAGCGGAAAACCCGATTGAGCCGTCCCGTCCCGGGCTCACTCCAAACAGCCCGCGAATCATCGTCTCCACCCCCACACAACCGCTGATCACATTGGTAAGGCCGGCGGAAATCCGCCCGCCAAAAGGCTCGGATTCGACAAAGCGGGAGCTGTAGTCGTCGTTCGAGATGCCTTGCGGGTACACGGCCAGGTAATCCGGCCACCAGAGCATTCGCTCCAGGACCTTCCACGCATCGGCAGCGAGCCCCGCCTGATAGAGGTCGGCGACAAGTTGCGGACCATCACCGATGTAGCTCATCGGGCCGGACCAATCGTGATCGTGCCAATCCCACAGGCGGTCCTTTCTGGAAAGCGATCGCGGCCCCCAGGGGCCCAGGAATTCGCTCTCGTTCAAATGCGCCGCCAGCCGCCGGGCACGATCCGGAGGAACCAGACCGGGAACGCGCAGCAGGTCGAAAACCTGGATGGAGTAGATCGGAACAACTTTGCCGTCACCCTGCCGGGTTCCATACCACCCGGCACTTTCCACCCAAAGGATATCGTTGACCGCCTGGCGAACTTCGCGGGCGCTTTCGCGGAATTTCGGGATAAGCGCCGCGTGACCGGAGTCGCGTTCTTCTTCCAGAATATCCGCCACGGTCTGGTAAACATAGGATCGCTCGCCGTTGGGACTGGGTACCTCGTGAATGTAGCCCGGCCCGTTCCCCGTCGTCTTGATTTCCAGAAGATGATGATCGTTGCCATAGTCCAGCAGGTGATTGTGATCCGGGTCGCGGTCATTTTCACCAAACCGGGCCATCGCGACGAGCCATTCGAGGACGGTTTTGCCTCGCATCTTCTCCCGCAGGATGCCCCGGTCGCCCGTCGAGCGCAGATACTGGTCAACGGACCATGTAAACGCATACGGGTTGTAGGCGTAGAAAGGGCCGTTTCCTTTGCCGTGCAGTGGCTCGATGGCGTAATGTTCGGTCAGCGGCGCGTCAAGCAGCGCAACCAGCATGGCCCGCATGCCCGCCGGGTCAAGCAACGTAAAAGGAATCGCGCAGTAACCGAAGTCCCACGCATAACAATTCATGCCGCCCGAGTTTAACCCGGCGGTCGAATACCAGGGATCGAGAATGAAAGTTTTGCCGACCTTCCAGCGCGCATAAAGCAGTTGCATCGCCGCGTGCCGGTAAAAGCGCACCACGCGCGGGTCCGGATGGCTCAGCGCGGGCAGACGGCTGAGCCAGGATTGAATTTCCTGTTCCATCAACTTCTGGGCCGCCGCGCCGGCCGCGGCGGGATCGCTCATCAGGCGGCGCGCACCATCGAGAGCTTCGCCGGAAGAGTTAGCAACCACCAGGACAACATAGAAAGTTCGGGATTCACCCGCCTCAAGTTCCACGTTGCAGTAGAGCGCGCTAGCGTCTGCCTTGCCGCCGGACTGGCCGCGTTCCGCACGCTCAAGAGCCGCGGCGGCCGAAGGAGCGGCCACCGACGTTGCGCCCACAAAGCCCACCGCAACAGCGCCGTCGCCACTGAGATGCACAACAAGGTCCCCTCCG
Source organism: uncultured Acidobacteriota bacterium (assembly GCA_964459065.1). Lineage (GTDB taxonomy): Bacteria > Acidobacteriota > Terriglobia > UBA7540 > UBA7540 > JAMCXS01. The sequence continues at coordinate 4,165 of CAYWMN010000302.1, forward strand.
GCCTGCGCAGGAGCCCTGCTGCCGGGCCATTGTCCCCAGAAGGCCGTCCCCGGCCACTG
>CAYWMN010000303.1:0-4212 GCA_964459065.1 uncultured Acidobacteriota bacterium
ATACTTGCAGGCCGCCAAATGGGAGAGCGGCATGGACGACAGCCCCATGTGGGATCACGCGACCTACGACCCTCAGACCTACACCATGAATCTTGATGACGTGGGTTTGAATTCCCTCTACGCGCTCGATGCGGAGTGCTTGTCCAGGATCGCGGCAATCCTGGGAAAACAAGACGACGCTCGCCGCTACGCAGCCGAATACGCCCAGGTCAAGCAACGGGTTCAGGAGAAATTGTGGAATCCGGCCGCCGGCATCTATGAAAACCGTTACTGGGACGGCCGTTTTTCCAAACGTCTGTCGCCGACCAACTTCTATCCGCTGTTTGCCGGCATTGCCACGCCCCGGCAGGCGGAACGGATGGTGAAGGATCATCTGCTGAATCCCAGGGAATTCTGGGGAAAGTATGTGATTCCCACCATCGCGCGGGACGATCCGGCTTTTCAGGACCAATTCTATTGGCGGGGAGATATCTGGGGCCCGACGGATTACATGGTGTATGAGGGCTTGAACCGGTACCACTTTGACAAGGTGGCGCTCGAATTCGCCGAGAAAAACTACAACCTGTACATGGACGACTGGAGAAAGAACCAGCACGACAACGAGCAATATTTTGCCTGGGGCGGCAGCGCGGGCGGCGACAAGCACTACACCTGGGGCGCGCTCCTGTGCCTGGCGGGCCTGGAGCAATATCTCGATGCCAACCCGTGGGACAACCTGCGTTTTGGCGCGCTCAACCCTCCTGCGCGCGGCGAGTTCCACGGCGTCAAACTTGAAGGCCACACGTACGCTGTCGCCATCGGGCCGGGAATTACCAGGCTGGTCCGCGACGGCCGAACGCGGTTCGAAGCCAACAGCGGCGTCGTGGTGCGCGATTACCATCCAAAACCTTCCGAACTGTCTTTTACCATTCACGCCGGCAAGCTGACGCGGGTGGCCACCGGGGAATTCGCCTCCGGAAACCTCCTGTTGAAGATCGACGGCAAACCCTCCGGCCGGATTGCGGTTGAAAACGGCAAGGCCGTTTTCAAGGTTCCGGCGGGAGAGCACCGGGTGGAATTGCGGAAGCAGACGTAAGGCTGTTTCGATCGCCGTCAGAGCGGGCCGAGGCGCGGCGCCTGCGCAAAATCCGCCAGCCGCTTTGCCGGTTCCTGCGAACGATTCTAGCCTCTCTTGCCCAAAGTCCTAGGCTTCTCTTGTGGGTCGATAATGGTGTATAATCCCGCCCAGCTTTGAGTCGATTCAATCATCCTGGGTTAAGGAGGGGACAAGATGAGGAAGAGAATAGTTGCCTTGGGAATCGGTGTGTTCGCGGCGATGCTGCTTTCTTACAATCCTGCCATGGCGGCTCCGAAAAAGGCTCGGGTTAGGCACGTGGCGGCTTCCACGGCCAAGGTGGACAACGCAACACTTGCCAGGAATGTGCAGGCGCGTTTTGCAAGAACGCGCTCACTCAAGGAACTGACGATCCATGTCCAGGCTAACCAAGGTGTGGTGACGCTTAGCGGGACCGTTCCGAAGTGGTGGCAAAAAGGCTTGGCCACTCGCGAGGCCAGAGTTGTTTCCGGCGTGAAAAAAGTAGATAACCAACTGAAGATCGCGCCGGGAGGAATGCCGCCTCCTCGGAAGCATGCCAAAAAAGCGGCGAATGCTGGTTAGCGCCGGGTAGGGCGGCTGTTTCACGTTGCTTCAATCCCGCCGGTGATTCGCCGTTGCGGGCGGTATAACCCGTTAACGTATCCTTTGCAGGGTACGCTGGAGGGTACCGGCCAGGCGCCCGCCTGGGCGGTGCCGCACGCCCTTCGTGCGCCCTGCCGCCCGAAACGATTTGGCCTGCCCCTTAGGGCGAGGGGCGAGTTGATTTCTTTGTCCATCGCCAGGGGGCAACCCTGCCCCGACCCCGGTCAATAGACTTGACGCCCTGCTTTGCCTCTCCACAGAATGGTTTCGCCGCCGGATGAGAGTCCCCGGCGATCAGTTCGTCTTGGGGCGGATAATTTTTGACAGATCATTCGTTGAAGAAAAAGTTATGATAAGAAGTTGCGCACCTTTTTGGGGAGGGTGAAGGCATGGCGGAGAAGCATAAGAATCTTGTGGGACGGCGATCCTTTCTGGCGACGGTGGCCACTGCAGGTGCGGCCGCAACGGCTGGCGCCGATGTTTTTGACGTGCGGCGCTTCGGCGTGCGCGGTGGCCGCCACGTGATTGCGACCTCGCACTTCCAGGCGGCGCTCGATGCCTGTTCCAAAGCGGGCGGGGGAACGGTTTACGTGCCGCCGGGCGAATACTTGAGCGGCGCCCTGTTTGTTCCCAGCCACGTGAGCCTCTATCTTGAAGCCGGGTCCACCCTCTACGCCAGCACCCAACAGAAAGATTATCCGAAAGGCTCCCGGCATCTGATCACAGCCCGCAACGCGGAGTACATCTCGATTCTGGGGCCGGGAGTGCTGGACGGGCAGGGAACCCAAGATCTGGGCCGCCGCCCCGGCCATGCCTATGAACCGCGCCCCAAGTTTCGCACCGGTGTCATGATGATCGACGAATGCCGCCACGTGACCCTTCGGGATTTCACGGTGCGTTTTAGCGACGCCTGGACCATTCACCTGCGAACCTGTGAAAAGGTTGTGGTGGACGGCATCACGATTCTCAACAACTATTTCCGCACCAACAGCGACGGCATCGATCCGGATTCCTGCCGCGACGTGCGCATTTCGAATTGCACGATCATCGCCGGCGACGACGCGATTTGCCTGAAGACGCACGACGGCATTCCGTGCGAGGACATTGTGGTGACCAATTGCACCACGGAGAGCATCGCCACCGCCATCAAGCTGGGGACGGCATCGAGCGGCGACTTCCGGAATATCACCATCTCCAACTGCACGGTTCGCAACTCTACGCTGGGCGTGGGCTTTTACGTCAAAGACGGCGGCACGATTGATTCAGTGGTGGTTTCCAACCTGGCGATTGAGACGCTTCGCAATCCCAGCCTCGTGAACGCCGAACGCCTCCGCGACATGAGCTATCCGTTGTATATTGACATTGAAAAGCGCACCAAAAGCTCGCCCATTGGCGCTGTGCGCAACGTGATTTTCAGCAACATCGAGATTCGCAGCAACAATGGCATCCTGATGCAGGGCATGCGCCGCAGCCTGATTGACAATCTGGTGCTCCACAACATTTCGCTCCAGGTGACCCAGGCGTTTGATTACAGCCACCGGGAAAAGGCTGCCGGCGGCCAAAGCAATCCGCATGACAGCCGCATCACGCTCTACGCGCGCAAACCTTCCTATTGCACGCTGGCCAACCTGCGGAACCTGCTGGTGGACAACCTGCAGGTGGAATCGACTGCCGATATTTTCCAAACCTATCCGCGCAGCGCGCTGAGCGTCTTCAACGCGGAAGGCGCCATCCTGAAGACGCTGGAGCGGCGGCCGGGCTGCGACGATGGACCCGTGGTGCATCTTGATAACGTCCGCCCGGCGCTCCTAACCGGCTGCCTGGCCGGCCAGGGGACGGGAACCTTCCTGCAAACCAACGGCATGGCGGAAGAAGATGTGGCGATGGAAGCCAATAGTCTGCGCCTTGCCAAAAAGGCCATCGAACGGCAGTGACCCTTAGACCGATCGGAGGGTAGAACCCAGGCTCCCGGCCCGATTCGTTTTGAAAAGAGGATTCTTCTTTCTCTCTTTCCCGTGCTCTCGAGCCACATTCGTTTTTCTTGCCCATCTAGCCGCCTCGCGGGACTTTGCCCAGCCAACCTTCAGGCTGGCTGGACTTGCTTGGCGGCGGTGCGAACGAATGCCGGGACGGCGCCCGGCGGGGTGTATAATCCCCTGTAAAAGGACTTGTATCAGATAGCGCAGGCAGAGTTGCACCAGGACTCTCCGGTTTGAAGTTCAAAAAACGTTGACGGCATCATTGTGCTGATCACAAAAGCTGTGAAGAAACGGACCAGGCACTGGCGGAGAAGCTGCGAGTGATGCGCGGAGGTACGCGACTCCGCCGGGTGCCCGTTCTGCAACCGACTGCTGAGGAGGAACGGCTGACATGAAAGAAGAACTCGACCGAAGGGATTTCATGAAACTGGCGAGCCTTGGAACGGCGAGCCTGGCGGTTTCAGGGCCTGCGAAGACCCTGCTGGGCGCAAACGCTGCGGAAAATTCCCAGGCGGCCGCAATGGCCGGGGATGACCCCAAGAAGGACGAAATCTT
>CAYWMN010000304.1:0-4170 GCA_964459065.1 uncultured Acidobacteriota bacterium
CGTCATCGCCCACCACCGAACAGTTACACTCGAGCATGCCGACTGGAAGAATTTCGTGGATCATATCAATTCACAGTTTAATAGCTTTTGGGCTTACCGAATACCGGATTCCATTCCCATGGGCGCTGGAAGGCGTGGGGGATATTGTCATGAGCCGTCCGCCGGGTGACGAGATCTTCACCGGATGCCCGCGACGATCGCCACGGTAATCGCCAGCACCATGCCTTGGTGGAAAGCCACGATGATGCCCGGATTTTTGGGCTTCAGATTGACGGCCTGGAACAGCAGGATGCCCACCGCAATCTGCGCGACGGCCAGGTAAAAGGCTACCGGATAGGCGGGCATCAGCCACCCGAGCGTTCCTACGACGGCAAGCGCAGACAGGATGTGCAGGGCGGTGATCCAATGGGCGGCGCGCTGGGGCTTGTAGAAAGCCCCGATCGGCGTGCCAAAACCGCGCTGGCCGGTGGTGGTGCCGCCCAGAAATACGGTCAGCAGAAGCGGGTGGAGCGCCGCCATGGCGCCCAGGTAATACCAGAATGAAATACCCGGATAAGCCAGGTGAGTGAGGTAGATCAGAAAAACTCCGTAGGCCAGAAGCCCGTGGGTTCCGTGGATGACGGAGGGAACGCGGCCCGAGAGCACGTGCAGTGTTCCGATGCCCAGCAGCGCGGTGATGACCACCAGAACCAAACCGCTGATGGTGGCCGAGTCCGGCGTAAGAATGACCAGCGCAACCGCGATCAGCCCCACCAGCGTGGCGACCACGCGGTGCGCCGCCTCAGGGTCGCCCTGGATCATCATCACCAGAATGTTGCGCGTGTAGGGCCAGCGCGTGCCAAGGGATAGTCCGTAGCCAAATCCTTCCACAAAGCTTCCCAGAAGAATCAGGATGGCGGCAAGGCCCACCTGCGTGACCAACAGGCCCTGCACCAGGGCAGCTGTACCGTGTTGCGCGCCGCCGGTTGCCTTCCAGACGCCCACGGCGATGGCCGCTGCCACCATGGCGGCGATCAGCAACTTCACAACGCGCACAGCCGGCGTCAATTCTCCTTCAACAGTTGAGTAGGGAGCTTCCAGCGTGGCATCACCGGAAACTCCATTCGAGGTTTGCATTTTTCTCTCTTTCGGTGTGGGCCGTTCCAGAGCGGTCGCACTCGCGACTTCGAGTTGCAGACAGGCCGGCGACCGGTAAAGCGCCGGACTCTGGATCATTGTTTTGCAGCGGGTGACAGGCGCTCGAAGGCTCCTTGCGCTCCTGCAACGCTCAATATAGCACTGTTGCAGCTGGCAGGCCAGACGCCGGGCAGTCGGACGGAAAGCGCCGGTGGCAGGCGCTGACGCTGCCTTTCAAAATGTTTCGGCACTAAGAAAAAATAGGCGTTTTCGCCCTGGTCACTCTACAATGGGAATTTTTGGGGGAATCATTGGCAGACATTCAAGGTTCTGAGGGCGCCCGGCGCCCAATGCCGGGAGCGTGGATCGTTGGCCTGGCCGTCTTTCCTTTTGGCCTGGTGGCGGGATTCACGATTACCGCCTTGCCGTTTTTACTGACGCATCTTGGTGTGAAGCTGGATCGGGTGGCGGCCATGAGCGGCACGGTGATGTTGCCGACCGTCTGGGGATTTCTGCTGCAGCCGGTGGTGGATACAGGGCTCACGCGGCGCGCCTACGCGTGGCTCACGGCGGTGGCCGCGGCCATCTGCATTGCGGCGGCGCTGTTCGTGCTTTCGCCCACCCACCTGGGACCGGCGACGGTGCTACTGTTATTGGCCGAACTTGCCGTCGTGCTCTATGCGGGCGCGGTGGGCGGATGGACGGCGCAATTTACACCCGACCCGCTGCGTGGTTCGGTCAGCGGCTGGACCAACGTCGCCAATCTGGGCGGCGGCGCGCTCGGCTCCATGGCCGTGATGTCGCTGGTGCCGCACATCGCTCTGCACTGGCTGGGCCTGGGCCTGGCGGTTTGCATCATCCTGGGCGCCGTGCCCACGTTGCTGTTTCCCGAACCTGTGCAGTCCCGTTTCCACTTCCGGCAGATTTTTACCGATGCACTGAAAACCACGTGGCGAGCCTGCAAGACGAAAGAGGTTCTCACCGGTTTTTGCCTCTTTCTGGTTCCGGCCAGCGCCGAGGCGGCCATCAACCTGTTTTCCGGCATGGGCGACAATTTCCATGCCAGCTCGTCGACGGTGATCTGGGTGACGGGGGCGGGGTGCGCCATCACCGCCTCGGTGGGAGCGCTTTTGGGCGGATACGCCGCCAACCACCTTTCGCGCGGATACCTCTATCTTAGCGCGGGCCTTGCCACCAGCTTTGTCTCCGTCACCATGGCTCTGACGCCCCACACGCCGATCGTTTTTATCCTGGGCGTCCTGGCTTATAACGGCATCGCTGGCGTCGCCTATTCGGCCTTCAACGCGCTGGGCTTTCAACTGGTGGGGCAGGAAAGTCCCGTGGCGAGCACCCAACTGGGACTTTTTGCCGCCGCCACCAACTTCGCCATCGTCTATATGACCTGGGCCGACGGCCTGGGCTTCAAACACTTCGGCACGCGCGGAATGCTGCTTACCGACGGCCTGGCCAGCATGATCTCCGCCAGCTTGTTGCTGGTGCTGCTGGGAAAGCGCCTGAAGAAGAAAGAGGCTGTCGACGAGGAGTTGCCCGCCATGGCGAATTGATTGCGGTCCGCGCGGGATGGCCGGGGCCAAAACGCTGAATTCGGTTGACGCATGTTCATCAAGACGAAGAAACGCGCGGGGCGAACAGAGTTTTATCTGTGCATCCCGGAGCGAGGCGGCAACGATGAGGGCGGCTGGAAGACGATTGAGTACTCGGTTCGGGTGGGTGAGAGGCTGAATCTCAGCAGCGGCGAATGGGTTGAGATTCTTAAAGCCTCACCTGACTTCCGGTCGGTGCCCATCGAGGCCGTTCTGCAATTGTTTGAGAAGTACGTTCGAGACCACAAGCTCTCTTCTGATTTATTGTCCGGGCTTCGGGAAGCGGCCCGGAATCCGAGGCGGGGGTTTTCGGGTGCTGGGCGCAAGCAGCAGCCGTCCCCACCGGAACCCTACGCCAGCGCATGGCGGGCGCTCGGCCTTGAGCCCGGAGCTTCCGACGCGCAGATCGAATCCGCTTTTCGCAAAGCCGCTCGCCGCCACCACCCGGACGTCGGCGGCGACCCTGCGCGGTTTCGAGCCTTGCTTGACGCCCGAGATCTTCTGCTCGCCCGCAGCGAGTGAATCAACCCGTCCTAACGACGCCGGTTGCGGCGACCATCCATGAGGCAATACATGCGCTACCGGCGGGGGTTACTGCCGGCTGGAAAAAGGCGCTCCCTTTTGCCTAGGCGGGTGTATACTTCCAACCGTCTGAAGGCTAGTACGTTAATTCGGGCCCAATAATCTATTGCCGGCACTGGCCTGCGGCTTCGACACTCCGCAATCATATCTAGCCGACAGCCGAAATGGAACCAGAGCCGAGAAAAGGAGCCTATGCGCCGAATAGGACTCATCATTTTTCTGCTTACTGTGTCGAATAGCCTTGCTGCAGCGCAATCGTACTTTTATAATCGCGCGAACTTTGCCACCGGGAATCTCCCGAATGGAATCGCAATGGCTGACTTTAATGGCAATGGGCGCAACGATCTCGCCATTACCAACCGGAATGACAACACCGTTTCGATTCTGCTAAGCAAGCCAGACGGGACTTTTGGAGCAAAAACCGATTTCCCGGCGGGGGACCAACCGACGTGGATCGTAGCCGGAGATTTTAATGGAGATGGAAAAATCGACCTGGCTGTCGTAGACTCCTTCTCGGTCAGCGAGGTCTCGATCCTCTTAGGAAAAGGCGACGGGACATTTCAAGGTCCCGTCTCTTACGCGACGGGCCCATCCCCGTTTTACCTCGCGGTCGGGGATTTGAATGGGGACGGCAAACTCGATTTGGCTGTCGCGGACAGCGGGGGTGTTTCAGTCCTTCTGGGCAACGGTGACGGTACTTTCCAGCCGATGACAGAGTATGCCACGGCGCTGGGCGCGGGATCGGTGATCGTGGCGGACTTCAACGGCGACGGGAACCCAGACCTGGCTGTGGCCTGCACCAGCAATAATTTCTCGACGAACTATGTCTCCGTCCTTTTGGGAAAAGGCGACGGCACCTTTCAGCCGC
>CAYWMN010000305.1:0-4122 GCA_964459065.1 uncultured Acidobacteriota bacterium
CCATCCGCCACTGGATTTTTTTCAATGAGCCGGACATTTGCCGTGTCGATGCGCGCGACTACGCTTCGTGGCTAAAGGTCTTTTATGAGGAAGTGAAATCGGCCGACCCCTCTGCCCGGGTTGTCGCTCCGGCTTTGGCCAGTCCGGGAGTGAATCTTGCTGGGAATACCAGGCTCAAGCCGATTTTTCTGGATCAGGTTCTCGGATCTGCGGAGTTGAAAGGGCCTCACTATCCTTATTTTGACGTGATGGATTTTCATAATTATCCGCAGTTTTATGGAATCCGCCCGAGTGTGTACACGCTCAACGCGGCGCACAGTTACGTGGCAAAGTCTCTCCGGCGACATCACATTGACGTTCCCCTCTGGCTGGATGAGACGGGGGACAGTTCCAAAGATTTTAATTTGCAGGCTGAGCGCGTGGTCAAATACCTTGCCCATGCCGCCTCGCTCGGTTTTGAACGCATCAACCTGCACGGCCTGTGGGATTTCTACCCGCCGGAGTTTTGGGGCGTGCTGGAGAATACGCCTACCGGCGAAGTTCCGGTTCGCAAGCCGTCGTTTTTTGCGTTTCGAGCGCTAGTCAGCCGCATCGGCCGCAACCGTGCTGTCGAGTTTCTCGGCCCGGGGCGTTACAAGGTCCTCCGGCCTTTCGCCGAACCCGTTTACATTTTGTGGGCCGAGGGCGCAAATTCCGAAACGCCCTGTTTTCTCCACGGCAGGCTTCGCGTGACAAACGTAAAGAATCGGCAAACCGAAACGGACGCGGCAAAACTCAAGCTCTCTGAAAGCCCCGTCTTTGTAGAAGAGTTGGCGTAGTTCAACAGGTTTGAACGGCACCGGGCTAAATCCCGCTGCTACCCGGTCAGGAGGGAAGTCAGGAATGGCACAATTTCCAGGAGGCCGGAACCCGCTGGGACGACTGGCGCTCGCGGGCCTGCTGGTTTGCTTTGCCGTGGCCGCACCGGCCGCGCCGCGCTTCCCCTTTGTTCATCACCCGAGGAATTGGATCATCACCAGGTCCGCCAGCCTCACCGCCGCTCCGCCCAGGAAAGTTCCCGGCGTGGTGATTGACCACAGCCCGGCCTCGGCCAAGCGTTATTTCGGCTCGCCGACCATCGTGATTCTGCCCGATGGCAACTATCTCGCCGCGCATGATTTCTATGGTCCCAACACGACTTCCAATACGTGCGCTACGACGGGCGTTTTTATTTCCACCAACCGCGGCGAGAGCTGGCACAAGCGCGCGACGGTGAAATGCGCGTTCTGGTCGAACCTGTTCGTCCACCACGGCGCCGTTTACCTGATGGGCACGACGGGCAAGAACGGACGGATTGTTATCCGCCGCTCGCGCGACGATGGCAAGACCTGGACGCACCCGGACACAACTCACACCGGCCTGCTCACTCCCCAAGGCCATTGGCACACGGCTCCAGTGCCCATTGTTCAGCATGACGGCCGATTGTGGCGCGCCTTTGAAAATGTCGACATCCATTTGCCCTGGGGGCCGCATTTCAGGCCCTGCATGTTGTCCGTGCCTGCGAATGCCGACTTGCTGGTGGCTTCCAACTGGACCTTCAGCAATTTTCTTGGGCATAGCTCCGGATGGTTGAACGGTGGCTTCCGCGGCTGGCTGGAAGGTAACGCCGTGGTGGCGCCGGATGGCAGCATGGTGGATTTTCTGCGCGTGGCCCGCTGGCACCTGCCGGAATGGGCGGCCATCGTTCACATCAGCGCCAATGGCCGGAAGGCTTCTTTCAATCCCGCCACCGGATTCATCAAATTCCGCGGCGGCTCAACCAAGTTCACCATCCGCGAGGATCCGGAAACCGGCGGTTACTGGACGCTCGCCAACATTGCGACGCGTTACAGCTCGCTCGCCGGCGGCAAGTCGATTTTTTCCATCCGGCCGGGCGGCCTTCGCAACACCCTGGCGCTGGTTTACGGCCGCGACCTGCGCCACTGGCAGGTGCGCGCCATCATTCTGCATCACCCGGACGCCAGCTACCACGGTTTTCAATATGTCGACTGGCAATTCGACGGCAAGGACATCGTCGCCGTCTCCCGCACGGCTTACGACGACGGGCAGGGAGGTCCGAAGAGCGCGAGCAACGTCAACTATATGACCTTTTACCGGATCAAGAATTTCCGCAAATTGAAGATGGCCTCGCCCGGCCTGGCCAGCCCGCCTGAGCCCTGATCGAACGGAGGCTGCCGGCCCGGTTGCCGGGCCGCCGGTTACGATCTCAGGCAGTTGCATTTCCTGGAGCTTCGGGCGAACTTCTGCACCCTCATCCCGTAGCCCACGTCCCCGACGTACACGGCAAGGTCTTTGCCCACGGCAATGCAGTGGCCCAAATAGATCTCGCCGTCGTACTTGCCGAAGCGCGACCATTTTTCCAGGATGTTGCCTTTCAAATCAAGTCTCTTCACGTGGCTGCTATTTGGCGGCAGAGGTTTGGCGTGAGTGACATCCACCATGTAAAGGTAGTTGTCCGGGCCGATGTCCAGCGCCCACGGGCTTCCCAGTTCCTTGCTTTTCCACAAATGCAGAAACTTGCCGTTGGAGTCGAATACCTGAATGCGAGAGTTGGACCGGTCGGCCACATAGACTCGGCCCGAAGCGTCGAGCGTCACGTTGTGTGGGATATTAAATTCTCCCGGCTTATTGCCTTTGCGTCCCCAATCGAAAAGGAACTTGCCGCTGGGCGAGAACTTGGCCACGCGGCTGTTGCCGTAGCCGTCGGAAACGTAGAAGGAGCCGTCGGGCTCGACGGCGATGTCGGTCGGCTGGTTAAAGTGTGTGGCGTCGCAGCCTTCGACGCCCTTCACGCCCAGGGTCATCAGCCGCTTTCCGCGCCGCGTGAATTTGAAGACCTGCTGCAGCGCGATATCGGTGACCCAGACGTTGTCTTCGTGGTCCACCCGCAGCCCGTGCGGCTTCACAAACGTATTCGCGCCCCAGGCACCAGTCTGCTTTCCCGTCTTGCCGTCATAGCTCAGGATTGCGGGAACGCTGATCGGGCTCAGGGACTGGCCGAAGGAATGGTCCGCGCGGTTAAAGACCACGACCTGGTTGTTGGAGTCGATGCCCACGCCTGATATCTGGCCGAAAAAGAACCCCTCCGGAGTCGCCGGCCATCCATGCTCCACATGGTAGGGCGCCTTTGGGGCCGGATCCATGCGGGGCGTTGCAGCCTCAGCCGCCCAGACCGTTCCGGTTGAAGCGAGTCCAGCTCCAACAAGAGTATTGCGAAGGAAATCCCGTCTGCTTCCGTGCATTCCTGTCTCCTTGAATTGAGTATGACTTAAGGCCCAAAATGCCAGAGCGCCTGTCCGTTCGCCGTCTGCGGCTCAAACCTTCTGAATCATACGTCCGATCTAGTTCGTAGACAAGCCTGCGGGCGAAGGGAGCGTCCGCAAGCCCATGACGCGGTTTTTACGAGCGGCGGTTAAGCCTGCTTGAGCCGCAGCAGTTCGGCGCCATTCTCGTACAAAATGCGGCGCAGGTCCTGGCGGCTGGTAACGAGCTTTCGCAAGGCGGCAAGACAGCGGCCGGAGATGCAATAGTCAAAGATGCTGCCCGAGCCTTTGGCGTCGCGGCAGGAACAGTCGCTTCCCCAGATGAGTTTTCGGCTGTGCCGCCGCAGGAAGCCGCGGGTAAATTCCGGGTCGCGTGTGAGAGCGTTCAGGCCGGAATTGGCCGAAAGGTCGCCATAGAGATTGGGGTAATCGCTCAATAGCCGGTCGATGAGCCCGCCGGGCTTGACGGGTCCCGAGGGATATTCGTGGCCCGGATGGAAATCCGCGCTGATGTGTCCCCACCAGTTCTGCGCGTGGCCGACGAAGTTGACCCTGGGGTGGCGCTTCAACACTTTCTCCAGATTCTCGATTCCCAGGTTGTAATGCTGGTACTCGAAATGGAGCAGCACGGGAGCGCGGCATTCCTCCGCCAGCCTGTAGACGCGCTCCATTTGCGGAGCCTCAATGGCGACGTGAAACTTCAGTTCGCCGATGCCCATTGCTCCCAGCCTCCGGCCGCCGCCTAACCCCGCAGCGCGCAACTTGGCTTCGGGCCGGGCAAGGTTCGGTCCGGGCCGGGACTTCCTCCGCGGCCGCAGGT
>CAYWMN010000306.1:0-4084 GCA_964459065.1 uncultured Acidobacteriota bacterium
AATCTACAGTCCGACCTTCAGAGTTTTGAAAATATTGTTGTACATATCGCTCAACCATATAACCTTCGCGGAATAGTTTCTCTATGAATGCGGAAAACTCGCCTCGCGGGTAATTTTCTGGGTCATGTTTCAATAGCCAAAGAGACTTTGGGCAATTCAGATAATGAATAAAATCTGTTTTTGTAAGCTGCATCGCTGCCCTCTATATATCGTTCTATAACTGTTCAAAGAGTTAGCCAACGCGAGAATATGGATAAGCGTTTTTAATATAAGTATTCAGAAATTTCCCTTTAGAACCTGCTTGCATGAATTGTTCGTATATATTCTGTGGGACGTTATAATACTGATAAACTGAACCATTTAGGAATTCAACCTCCAGCGTATCTGTGGCTTCATCATATCCAATAGATGATAGGTTTGTGGATGATACATATTTTCGTTCCATATCGCCTCCTTCAATTACTACTGCACGTGGCCTTTGGGCTCTCCATGATGCTACGACACGTTTATATTCTTCTTGCCGACGTGAAAGTCCCCATTGTTGGCTAACCCTTGGATCAGTGCTTTTCGGCCTATGTTTTTCAGCCGGCAGTGTGATACGGCAGCGCATGGGGAGTTTAGCTGACTCGCCCATTATGATGGCCTCTCCAGTACGCAGGACGGGGAGAACATCAAGCAGGCTAACAAGTCCATCCGGGAGTGTTCCTTGAACGCGGGCACGATCAACCGGGTTGGAAAGACGAAGTGCAAAATAGGTTCCACACTGGGAAAGGATCGTTTCATCAACCTCTGAAGGCCTCTGGCTTATCACCATAGCACCCACGCCATATTTGCGTCCCTCTTTCGCAATTTTCTTTACAGTCTCAGCAGCTAGGCTTTTTGCATCACTTGATAAATACCGATGAGCCTCCTCCATGACAACAAGTAGCGGACGTGCGATACCACCTTCGGATTTTTCACGGCTCCAAAACAAAGACTCATAAACAATCTTTAGAATTGATCCGACAAGTCTCTCCAATACTGAGCTAGGAACGCCGGAAAGGTCCAAGATCGTTATAGGCTTCTCTCCACCAATCCATCCTGAAAGTAAAGTATCTAAATCCTGGTCTACAGCACCATCGAGATTTGGCTCCCACGGACCAGGATGAAGGAGAAAATCATAACGTCGATCAAGCAATCTAGAGCGCAGCAAATTTAGTTGACGCCGTATCCCTAATGCTTGCTGGTTTAAAAATGGTCCCTGTGCTCCCATGGCATGCGGCTTGTATTTGGGAGGCACTAGCTTGTCCGCATCACCATCATCTTGTTTTGTTGGTTGGTCTCGGTTTTGGCCCTCAAACGTTGCAATCTCGAAATCGATTAGGTCATACCAGAGCTTCTTAAGACTAAATGGAAGGGGCGTATCGACTGTAATTGAGCTTTCTTCAACACCAGCAAAATTTGCGTCAGAATGCGACGCTACCTTAAGCTCAAATATTTTGTCAGTAAATCCTGTCTCTCTGGCACCGTCCACACCACCCGTCAAAAAGTCGAGAAGATCAGAGGAATCTAAGGCCCAATAGGGTATTAATAGTCTCTCTTCACCAGGTTGCGGGTCTACAGAAAAGATTGTTGCTACATCCGATAGTGCGCTCGGATACTCTCCATGAATATCTATCATTAATATCCGAGCACTTGGGTAACTCGTACTGCCGCTATTGTCCGACGTGATCGAGCGAACAAGACTCGCGATAGTCGTTGACTTACCAGACCCTGTAGACCCTAAAACAGCAGAATGCCGGGTCACCAACTCGTTAACTGCCAATTTTGCCGGAATGCATTCCGCACTGGAAAGAGTACCAATCGTGATGTTTCCAAAGTCTGCAGCGCCATATATCCTTGCAAGGTTGCTTTCCGTAGTTATATGAACAGTATCGCCTATATTAGGATACTGGCTGATACCCCGCTCGAAATCCCCGCCAATTGATTCACCGACCAACTGAATTTGCATCCAACGGCCTGTTTCTGAAAGCTTTGGGTCTGCAGTGGCGGGAGCGGCTTTAGCGCCAACTTCAGAGACGATACCAAATAAGTCCTGATACCCTTGAGGAATACGGACAAAACTGCCTACCTGGCCAATTCTATAGCTCCGACCATCGATGATTGATAGGCCTGATGCAACTGATTGCGCCAATTGGACACTGACGTTAGAACCTGACACTGATGCCACCGTCCCAAGATATGTAGGATCATGTCTATGCATCATCAACTCCGGTCACGCTGTCTGTTTCAATATCATCCTCCGAGCTACCCTCCTCATTGTCTCCTGCAATGTTAATCACGCATGTATCGTCTCTAAATTCTATCGCTGGAGCCTGGGCGAAAAAACGTGTGAGTTTTGCAAAATCTCCAAGCAGGAATCCCTCATTCCCTTCGGAACCATATTTCCAGAAGGTTTTTCGAATACTTGCCCACTCCTCAGTTGGTGGTTGTCCAGGTTGCCATTTTCCCTGGACACCGGATATCACAGCACCATCTCTTGTATAGACACTCAGATTTGGGCGGCGCTGAGCAATCCTAATAGCCGCTTGTGCTTCACTTAGCTGACCGAATTGAAATGATAGGATCGCAGTGTGTGCGTTAGCTGCTAACGCCTCATCCAGGACTGAAGTTATATGCGCATCGGAAAAGGAGAAGCCTGTACACAACAATAAGCTGTCAGGCGTTGTCAAAAATTTACGAAGCCTCTCAAAGAGCGACGAATAGGGCTGCCTTGTTATCTGATCGTATTTCAGGTGGTCTGGATAGATCAGTTTAGTTGCTTCACGGCTACCTGTTCTGATAATGGAGTCTTCCTCGATTTGCCAACCAAGTGAGCCGTGAATTTTCCACAAACGTGACCAACGAGCTGGAAGGGAATCGTCTGATATGCTGGCCGCATCAAAAAAAGGCCGATGTGCACCGGAAAATCCATCGAAATAAGGAAGTCTCGCTCGTTCAAATGCTTCCTCAATTAACAAGTCATAATTTGGTGTAAAAATTTCAATTGGGTGTTCTCTATGTGTACCACCAATCCATGATATGAGTTCGGTATATGCATTAGGCTCTGCAGGTAGTTTCGGTGCGACGATCTCTCCGATCTTGTTACATATCTTTTCCGCCAGTCCATCATACCCGTCACCGTTTAGGCCGTACACTTCTGCACTGCCAATCGCTTGAGATAGACGCCGGACACGAGTCAGTATTGTTTCAATATTCGGCTTGTCGCCAAGCTCTGGTAACAATGCATCAATTACTGTTTTATCCCCTTGCTCCAAACAGTTTATGACGGCGTCGGTAAGCCTTGCTACATCTGGTATCAAAGGCTCTCCTGCATCATCCAGTTTCCCATCAGCATTCACCTTCAGAGATACAGGCGCACCCGCTCCAATAAGTAAGCCTATACGTTTGCGCCCCTGCGACAAGATTTGTCGTAGATCAACCATATATCTGTCAGGATTATGTATAGTTGTTTCTGTCATATCCGCCTTCCCATGTGTTAGGCACATTTTGTTTAACGCCTCGCCTGAGCAGCGGCCATTCTATAGGTCGGACAACCTCATTCTTTTACGAAAAAGCTCGATTTTCACGCCGTCTGCTCCAGGCAAATGTTAGTTGCAATCTATTTTTTTGTTTTGATTCTCAACCTCGTTAAGTAGGGCAATAAAAGTATCCCCGATAGCAAATAGCAAGGTCCAAGAATATAAATAGACAAACCCAGAAAGTTTAAAATAACAACAATGACTAATAGCGATAATAAAACACCTGCCTTTAGAAATTCCCATGTAAAATCAATTTTCAATTGTACTTTACACGACGGACAGCTTAAGTCCCACCAAACTCCCCAGGAAAACATATCCTTATATTTTACTTCATAGCCACATTTTGGACAGGTACCCTTTTGTAGAATTTTCATCAGAATTTAAATATAATTTTACAACTAACATGTATTAGTTGACCTAAGTGAAATGCGAAAATTGTCACTTTTTGACAACTAAGTCAGAGTTGATAAAATGTTTTTACCAAAATAATTTCTTGAAAATAAAAAGTAAATTTTGTTTTAAAT
>CAYWMN010000307.1:0-4080 GCA_964459065.1 uncultured Acidobacteriota bacterium
GATTTTCGATATCGCGCTGCGCGCCGGCGAGCTTGTCCACGTCAAAGAAGTCGGCGATTTCGATGCCGTTCATCCGCCCGAAGACGGGGTCGTCGGTGAGATAAGGATCGAGCAGCCCTTGAATTTCCTGCGGGCACTTCATCGAATCGCTCGCCCGGAAAATCCGAGAGGGTTTGAGCGCCCTTGCAAGCTCAAGCTCAAGCTGCTCAACAAACGCGCCGGGGTAGCATTCAATGCACACGACGCGAGCCTTGGCGTTTGCGATGCGCTCAAGGACTTGCGCCCATCCAACGGCGCAGTCGGTTTGAGAGGTGCTCACCTGAACAACTGGGTACTTGTCGTAGTTCGATTTCATCAGCGGGTCGGGCCCTCCAGCAGCGGCACGGAGCCATAGAGCGCCGCCTCGTTTCCAAGTTGCGCGGCTCGGACTTCCACCTTGCCCCACGGAGTCCAGGCATGGCGGTGCACGTATTCCTGGATGGGCGGCAGGATTTCGGCCGCGCGCCGCATCACACCGCCGCCGATCACAATTACCTCAGGATCGTAGGCGTGCACCAGAGCGACGGCCAGCGTGCTCCATACCTCGATGCAGCGATCGCGAACCGCCACGGCCACCACGTCGCCTGCTTCGGCATGAGAGAAGATCTCTTTAAACTCGATTGATTTTTCCCGGCTCAGCGTGCTTGCGGCAAAGCCCGGCGACGAGCGGCAAATCTCTTCAAGCGGCCAGGTGGAAGCTTCAGCTTCGGCGCAGCCCACGGCTCCGCAGGTGCACGTGCGGCCGTTGAAAAGCACCGGCAGGTGTCCGCCAAGACATCCCGCCTGGGCGTGCTTGCCTCGCATGAGCCGCCCTTCGATCATGGCCGCGGCTCCGATGCCCGTGCCCAGTGTCACCATGACGACGTCGTCAAAGCCTGCTGCCGCGCCGCAGAACCGCTCGCCCAGCAGAGCCATGCGCGCGTCGTTTTCAATCTGCAGGGGAAGGCCGAACGACGTGCGCGACCATGCCGGCAGGTCCAGCTTTGGCCCATCATCGTACTTGCTGTTGGTTGACAGGATCCGGCCCTTGGCGTGATCGACCAGGCCGCAAAAGCTTAAGGCCAGCCCCGAGCATTCGCGGGCCGCCACGTTGGACTGATTGAGAATGCGATGGCACGCCTCGGCCAGTTGGGGAAGCAGCCCGGCCAGTCCCAAGGTTCGGTCCGTTACCAGAGACTCACGGGCGATGATGGTGCGGTTATCGACCAGCGCGCAGGTGGCGTGCATTCCGCCAAGATCAATTGCCAGGGCCTTCATGCTTCCTCAATCAGGGTGGGAACGCCGTTGATCTTTCGCAGCCGGGCGCTGAAGCCTTCGGTGGCGATGGTTTGATAGTCGTGTCCGGCGTCGCTTGGCCAGCAGGCCATGAAGCTGAGCACGCTCGCGCCCGTGTTGGCCACTCGATGCGCCGTATGCGGAGGGATGTGGTGGAGGCTGCCGGGCGCGATCGGCTCAAACCGCGTCTTGCGGTCTTCATCCATCAGGATCAGCGCGCCCTCGCCGGCCATCCCCAGATAGAATTCGGTTCGGCTTCGGTCGGCGTGGAAGTGCCCTTTGGTCATGAAGTATTCGTCGCCGACCATTCCCGGCTGGATGAAAGTGTTCCCCCAGAACAGCGCGCCTGCGGTACCCGCCGGAACGGGCTCGAGGACTTGATAGCTATAGACGGTCTGGTCGAGGTCCATGGCAAGCCGGGCGGCTTCATCGCGGAAGACGCCTTCCAGCGCCCGCAAGGTGCGAACCGTATTCTGGACGGAGTTTCCCGACATTTCCCCGGTGCTCAAGTTGACTGCAATCATTGTGTTAGGCATATGGAATGAAGCGGCCGAAACGGCGGCCAGACCGAAGCCTGGCGCGCGGGTGGTAATTTCTACACAGTGCTCAGAATAAAGCTAAATTCCTATTTCGTCAATACCTGTTTTGATTGTAACTGGCAATATAAATCGCTTTGTTGGCATGAAATAAGCTATTCAATCATTATTTATGATCCGGGTCCGGTTGCCTTCAACAGGTAACGAGGGCGCTCGGGAGGGGCTGGCGGGCCGTTGCCGGGATCACGACCCGGCGGCCGGCTAGTGAGCGGCTTTTTCCTCGAGGTGGCGCCAATGCCGTTCGATTTCCTCCAGGCTTTTTCCCTTGGTTTCGGGAACTAAAGCATAGCAGAAGACGAAGGCGGCGACGCAGACGACGGCAAAAATCCAGAAGGTTCCGGCGGGTCCGGCGGCATGGATCAGCGAGAGGAAGGTTTCCGCGACGAACCAGTTGGCTCCCCAGATGGAGAGCGTGCCGAGCGACATGGCCTTGCCGCGAATCTTGGTGGGATAAATTTCCGAGAGCAGCACCCAGCTGATGGGGCCGAGGCTGACGCCAAAGCAGGTGGTGTAACCGATCACCTCATAAAGCATGAAGCGGGTGTTGTGCGAGTAGAACGAACTGCCCACCAGCACCAGCGAGACCGCCATCCCGGCCGTGCCGATCAGCAGCAGCATCCTGCGGCCCAGCCGGTCAATCAGCATGATGGAGACGATCGTGATCAGGATATCGGCCACGCCAATGATGGCCGCCGCCAGGATGGCCGCCTTGTCCGACGGGTACCCGGCCATGCGGAAGATCATGGGCGAATAGTAAATAATGGTGTTGATTCCGGTAATCTGCGAAAAGATGGCGACGCCCACACCGATCAGCACGGCCATGCGGAAGCCGGGCTTGAACAGCAATCCGAAGCCTCCGGTTTCTTCGCGCAGGGTCTGTTCCACGTCCTGGATTTCGGCCTCGGCTTCGGAGCCGCGCCCAAGTTTGTGAAACGTGGCGAGGGCCCGTGCGCGCTCTCCCATGCGCACCCACCAGCGAGGGCTTTCGGGCAAAAAGATCATTCCGGCCAGCAGCATGATGGAAGGGAAGACGGCGGTGATAAACATCCAGCGCCAGTTGCGCGAGCTGGCCAGCGCGTGATCCACAAAATAGGCCGCGGCGATTCCCACGGTGATGGCGAGCTGATTGAGCGTGACCAGGGCTCCGCGCGTGCGCGCGGGCGATACCTCCGCGATGTAAAGCGGCGAGACCAGCGAGGCGACGCCGATCGAAAAGCCCACAAAAAAGCGCGCAACGCAAAACGAGACCAGCCCCGTCGCCATTCCGCTGAGAATGGCAAAGACGCCAAACGCAACACCGGTGGCGATCAGCACCTTGCGGCGTCCCCAGCGGTCGGCGGCGTAGCCGGCCACGGCGGCGCCCGCCAGCGCTCCGGCGAGCGCGATGGCGACGGCAAATTCCAGTTGATTGTCGGATAGGTGGAAATCGGTTTTCAGAAACAGCATGGCGCCGGAGATGACGCTGGTGTCATAGCCGAACAGCAAGCCGCCCAATGCCGCAACGCTTGCGGTCAAAATAAGCATGAAACGGGAGTCCGGTGATTTCGACATGCAGATCAACCTTTAACGCCGGGATCGGCGGCGGTCCGGGCAGGGAAGCGCCTTGCAGCAGGGAATGCGCTGATGCACGCTGATGTTGTGCGCCATTCCGCCCAGCCAGCCGGAGCCCGCACTAATAACACAGATTGGCCGCCTCAGGCAAGTTAAAGGGCGCGCCGGCGCAAGGGCGTCTAGTCAATGTGCGGGGGTGATCTTGCAACTCGTCACAGATCGCCTATGATGGTTTTCAGCACCCCGTTAGTGGTAGCGCGGATGTTCACATCCGCGGATTGTAGCAGAGTGGGTGGCGCGGTCCTCTGGGGTTGAGGTCCGCGGGTGTTCGCTGTTCGTGTTCCCAGAGAAGCGGCAGACCGCATTTTGGGCGGTCTGCGCTGCTAGTTGCAGAATGAGGAGGAGATTATGAAACTCAAGGCGCTGGCTTTTCCGTTGCTGTTTGTCCTTGCTCTTGCCGTTCCGAACAACGGCTCTCGAAATTCCGCAACATTTCGCACGCTCGTCCAGGCCACCTCCGCGTGGGATGGCACAGCCTATACACACTATCCCGCCGGCCAGCCGCAGCTCAGTGTCCTTAAGATCATGATTCCCGCGCATACCGTTTTGAAGTGGCATA
>CAYWMN010000308.1:0-4053 GCA_964459065.1 uncultured Acidobacteriota bacterium
GAAGATGCGTTTGAGCGTGCACGAGTCCGCCAGATCGCCATCGGCAGCGCGCGCGGGATTTGAACTGAGACGCAGGATCAACTCCCCCAGTGAAATCCTGCCAGGATGAACCAGTTGCTTTAAAGCCAGTGCCAGGCAGGTCTCGAGTCCCGTGATGCCAAAGGGTGCCTGGGCCATCGGTTGGGCCTTCAGTTCCGGGGCGTGCGGAGCATGGTCGGTGGCAATTACGTCCACGGCGCCGTCTTCGATGGCGCTCAGCATGGCCTCAACGTCTTTGGCGGTCCGCAGGGGAGGATTCATCTTGGCGTGGGTGCCGTATTGTTCCACGGCCTGGTCGGTCAGCGTAAAGTGGTGCGGCGTAACTTCCCCGGTCACGCAGACTCCCCGGCGCTTGGCCGCCCGAACCATCTCGACGGCTCGGGCTGTGGAAAGATGCGCGACGTGAAGGTGACCTCCCGTCGCCTCGGCGATTTTCGCATCCCGCTCGACGCACTGCTCTTCGGCGGCGGGGGGAATCCCTTTCAGGCCAAGGCGCTGGGCAGACGCTCCCTCGTTCATCACACCGCCCGAGCTCAGATCCGGCACCTCGCAATGATCGATCACCGGAACATGAAGCTCTTTAGCCAGCTCAAGGGCCTCCCTCAACAGTTCCGGCGTTTTCACCGGCCGGCCATCGTCGGAAAATGCCACGGCCCCGGCCTCCACCAGCTTGCGAAAGTCTGTGAGCGTCTGCCCGTTGCTCCCCACCGTGACGGCCGCAATGGGAAACACGCGGGCTAATTGCAGGCTCTCCGCCTGCTCAATCAGACGCCGGGTCAGTTCCGGACTGTCATTGACCGGCCGGGTATTGGGCATGGGACAAACGCTCGTAAACCCGCCGGCCACAGCGGCGCGAAGTCCGCTCTCGATGGTTTCAGAAGCTTCACCTCCGGGCTCCCGCAAGTGCACGTGAACATCAATGAAGCCGGGCGCGACCACCTCGCCCTGCGCCTCCAGAACCTGATCGGCGGAAGCCGCGATGTTTCGATCGATCGCGCGAATCTCGCCGTTTTCCACCAAAATATCCGATTCCTGGTCCAGACCGTCTTCGGGCGAAAGAAGCCGGCCGCCCTTAATGAGCAATGAAGGTAGCAAGCGCACCTCGGTCAAATTGAGCTTAATGAAGTTAACCTTCAGCCGGGACGCTCCCGGCGGTTCAATCTTGAATCACGCGGAAGCAAACGGCAAGCGTGGAACCAGCGAGTCCTTGACCGGCTGGTAGCTCCGCCGGTGCTCGCCGCAGGGCCCGCATCGCGCCAGGGCTTCCAGGTGCTCCCGCGTCCCGTAGCCTTTGTTGCGCGCCAAATTATATTGAGGATACTGGCGGTCGAGGCGTTCAAGATGGGCGTCGCGATCGACCTTGGCAAGGATGGAGGCCGCCGCAATCGATACCGAGCGGGCGTCACCATGAATCAGCGCCCAATACGGAATCGGGAAACCCGGCTTTCGCCCGGGGCTTTGCAGGCGCATCGCATCCGTCAGTGCAAAATCCGGCTGAGGGTCTAAAGACAGCAAGGCTTCAATCATGGCCCGGCGCGTGGCCTCGTACACATTCAAGACGTCTACTTGGCGCGCGGGCACCGCAATCACCTTCCAGGCCAGAGCCTTTCCACGGATTTCGCTCGCCAGATTCGACCGCTTTTGAGGGGAAAGCTTCTTGGAATCGTCCAGGCCTGGAATCGGCCGCGCCGGGTCCAGAATCACCGCCGCAGCGTACAAAGGACCCAGCAGGCAGCCCCTGCCGGCCTCATCGGTTCCCGCCACAAAGTTCACGCCGCGCCCCAGAACGCTTTCCTCCAGCCTTGAGGAGCATCGCAGGTCTTTGGGTTTGCATAAGCGCGGCATGGAACGGCTTCTCACCCCTTCGGTCAAAGTGCAGCGGAAAAGATGGATTCTTTGCAACCCCGCGCGGGAGCAACCCGCGCGCAGGCCTCTAGGCTCGTTCCTTTTTCGCTTCGCGAATCCGGGCAGCCTTGCCCCGCCGCGAGCGCAGGTAGTTGAGCTTGGCGCGCCGAACGCCGCCCTGCCGCACTCTCTCAATTTTATCGATCACCGGAGAGTGCAAGGGGAAGATCCTCTCAACACCCTGGCCAAAGGAAATTGTTCGACCCGTGAAGGTGGAATGATTCTGGGCCCGCCGCTGTCCCATCACGGTCCCTTCAAAAACCTGAATCCGTTCCTTTTCCCCTTCCTTGATCTTCACGTGCACCCGGACGGTATCGCCCGCATGGAAGTGCGGAATGTCCTTCTTCATTTGCTGCTCTTCGATTTTTTCCATCAGACTCATCGTCGTAACACTCCATCCTCAAAAGTTTAATCCTAATCTTTATCTTTCTGGCCGGGCGGCTGCCGTCAACCCTCGCCTGAAAACGCCGGAGTCGAAACCTGTTTCAGTTCCTCGATCCACCGCAGGTCCTCCGGGCTAAGTTCCAGGCCGGCGAGCAATCCGGGCCGCTGCCGCCACGTCTTTTCAAGCGCCCGGCGCCTTCGCCACCGCCGAACCTCTTCATGATCTCCCGAAAGCAACACCTCCGGGACTTTCATCCCCCGAAAATCCGCCGGCCGCGTGTAATGAGGGCAGTCGAGCAGCCCGCTCGAGGCTTCCGGCCCGGAATCGCCATAAACACCAAACGAATCCTGGGTGGCCGATTCTTCATTGCCCAGCACTCCCGGGAGCAATCGCGCGACGGCCTCCATCACCACCGCAGCGGCCGTCTCGCCGCCACTCAAAACGTAATCTCCGATCGAAAGCTCGTCGGTTGCCAAGTGCTCGGCCACCCGCTCGTCCACGCCTTCGTAGCGCCCGCAGATCAGGATCACGCGCTGCTGCTGCGCAAGTTCCTCCACAACCGGCTGCCGCAGCAGGCGCCCTTGCGGCGAGAGCAGAATAACCGGAATCGGCGTCTCCGGCACCTCCGAACGAATCGCCTCCACGGCCTCGAAAACCGGCCCAGGCTTAAAGACCATACCGGGCCCGCCGCCAAACGGACGGTCATCCACGGTTCGGTGCCGGTCTTGCGTAAAGTTGCGAAGGTCATGCAATCGAACCCGCAACTGCCCGCCGGCCAGGGCGCGCGTCACCAGGCCGCAGCCCAAAAACCCCTGGAAATAGTCCGGGAAAATCGTGACAACGTCAAATTGCATGACTTCGGATCATTCCGGGCAAACAGAGAAAGCGGCTTTCAGGGCAATGCCAAACCAGCCAGGCTCTCGGTTGCGAGCAGAATAACAGGTTCCCGGCCTCATCTCAGAAATCTGTTTGGGGGCCTCACTTCACGTTCAACTCAAGCAAATCCTCCGGAGGGTCAACCTCGATCAATTTCTTCTCCGGATCGATCCGCTTGCAAATTGACCGGGCCAGCGGAATCAGGATTTCGTGAGGCTCCTCGCCCACATGGAGCAGGTCAACGCCGCCGGTGCGCTCGACCTCCTTCACCGTGCCGATCGTTGTCGGCTGCCCGTTTTTGGTGACCACCACCCGGCAGCCTTCCAGCTCCCACCAATAAAAATGTCCCGCGGGAAGAGCGACTCTTTCTTCCTTGGGAATCAGGACCAACCGTCCTTTCAAACTTTCGGCGTCGCTGATCGTATCCACGCCGGAAAACTTCAGCACCACCCTGCCCTTGTGAAACCAGGCATCCTCAACAGCCATCTCAACCGGCGCCTGGCCGGACTGCTCGACGAACGCCCGCCGAAGGGTTTCAAAGCGAGAAGGAAAATCGCTCAGGATGGTGGCCGACACCTCCCCACGCCGCCCTTGCGGGCGCACAATGCAGGCGATGGCCAGGAAGCCATCCATCACTCCGCTCCCTGGTTGATCAACCATCCCACGCTCGCCTTGCCAAGGTTCGGAAAAGCCCGGGCTTCCCTACTCCAGGATTTCCAGCGTAAAACGCTTCTTGAGCTTCATGCCGGCAGCCCCAAGAATCGTCCGAATCGAACGTGCCGTTCGACCCTGCTTGCCGATGACCTTTCCAAGGTCTGACGAGTGCACCCGAAGCTCCAGGACCGTGA
>CAYWMN010000309.1:0-4035 GCA_964459065.1 uncultured Acidobacteriota bacterium
TGGCGATTCCTGTGCGTGGTTCGAGGTGTTTTGCGCACCGTATTGTGGGCCGTTCATCAAACCACTTTGCTTGGGTCGCTCTTGTTAAACGGCTGCCCGCCCAAGCAACTGATGCGCGAAGATCAGAAAGACGCTTGCCGTCCACGTGTAAGCGGGGTCGCGCAGACCCCGGCCCGAGATCGCATCGAAATTCTCCGACATGCCGCTTCTTGAAGCCATTCGGCAGAATTTTCGACGAAGTTCATGAGCAAGCCTGCTTTCACCCGCAGCGTCCAGGCCGTTGGCAATGATCATGCTGCTGGGCGCCCAGATAGGACCTCGCCAGTATCCGTTGGGCTTATAGTGCGGGCTCTGCACGCTCTCGGTTGCCAGGCCGTGTGCCGTCAGGAACCGGCCCTTCCGAAATAAACCGGCAATCAGTTTGGTGCGCACCGGCCGCGGCAGCAGTCTGCCTAAAACAATGGGAAGGTAGAGCTGCAGGCTTTCAGCTTCGATGGCCTTGTGAGTCCCTGCCTGGAGCGCCACAAAATGGTCCCCGCGCCAGAACCTGGCCAGCATTCTCTGCAACAGCAGGTCTGCCCGTTTTTTCCATTTTTCAGCCGCCGAAAATTTGCCGAGGCGGTGAGCAATATCAGACAAAGCGTTCATCTGAAGAACCAGATATGCCGCAAGGTCAGGCGTTTCGAGCGGCGGCCTCGTCAGGAAAACGGTCGAGTTATCCCACCCCGAATCCATTCCATTGTTGTATTCCGGCAGCCCGTCGTGGTCGCTGTCCCGGTATTTGAAGTACCAGTCGGTCCATCGCGCCAAGGGTTCGTAGATTTCCGACAGGCGCTTCGAGTCAATCCAGCGGCTCCGTTTCATCATCCACTCAATCGCCCAGCCGTGGATGGGAGGCTTGGAAATAGTCCACCCGGCAGCAACGTCCGTAATCCAGTCGGGAAATGCGCCGTACCGGTTCTGGTTGTCAATGAACAACCTATATTGGTCCCAGGCAAGCTGCGGGTCCTTCAAGATAAGCGCCATGGCGTTGAAGCAATGGTCCCAACTCCACACCATGGTCATCCAGTTCTTGGACATCAGCATGGCCGGCCGCGTCAAATGCCCTTCCGGGGCCACGACGCTCTCCCAGTTCACATAAGCGGCAAGCTCGGCCCCCGCGCCGAATTCCTCGGGCACCTCCGGCATCCGGTCAAGCCAGGACCGATACTCGTTCTTCAGGTTTTCATGCGCGGCGCTAAAGCTCTTCGAATAATCGTGCGGAATCCAGGCGTTCGAAAACTCTTCAATCGCCCCCTCAAAAGTTCCTGAGGCGGAGTCCGGCACGAAATCAGCCGTGATGTGCGTGGACTTTACCCCTTCCCACGGAGCGTCCATATCGAGATGGCCTCTCGTCGGCCCCAGCATCAACGTTATCTTCTGTGAGGAGTTATTGATTTCCCAGTGAGTTGGACCAACTGGAATGGCGAACCCTCGCTGGTAACCATTTCCCGCCGAAGCATGAGGAACCGTCAGGCGCAGGCCGGCTCCGCGCCCGCGCACTCGAACGATCTTTGGCTCAGCGATACATATCTCCACTTCTCCACCGGCCCCCTGGAGCTTCAGGAGCGTGGGAGTTGCGATTTCTTTAAACGGAACGGGCTTCTTGCCCTCCAGCAGCTGAAGGCGGAAAATTTCACGGCAGCGGACGTCTCCGTGAAGCGTGCGCAGGTAGAGGCCTTCCGGCATGCCTTCAGACTCCGAAAGGTGTGAGAACCCCAGGTACGAGCCGTAGCGGCTGAAAGGCACCTTGGCCGTATTAAACCGCATATTCCCGCTGTACCGGTACCCGACGCCGGCCGCAGCTTTTGCAGCCTTCGCGTTCGGGACCGGTGAAAGCACGTCCAGCGCCGGCGTCCCGGCGCGCAACCTTGCCGCTTCCGTGATGGCCGCAAACCCTGCTGCTGAAGCCTTCGAGATAAATTTCCTGCGGTCGAGTGATGACATCGAAGCACCCTCCTGGTGTTGACAAGCCCTCCCTTGCAAAGTGCGGATGACGCGCGTCCACACTCGCGCGCATTATACACCTCGTCCCGTTGGCGCTCGATCGGCGCAGCTTGTTGACTGGCTTGACCAAAAGGATAAAATCACCTATATTAACTGCTTAAAATCATATTAAGACGGATGGGGCATCCATGGACCTGTTGGGCGTTCGCGAGGCTGCGGGGCGGCTGGGCGTCAGCTATCCGACGCTGAAGCAATGGATCTATCGCGGCAAGGTTCGCACCGTCAAGACGGTCGGCGGGCATCACCGCATCGCGCAGTCGGAAATTGACCGCCTGCTCTTCCAGCGCGGCCGCGGCAGCCGGGGCCCGCAGCGCCGCAAGGCTTCGCCCTCACGGAAATCGTCCAGGTCCAAGCCGGCCGCCGGCACCGGACTCCACGAATTCATCAGCGGCCGCAACCAGCTCGTAGGCCGCATCGTCGGCCTCAAAACCGTGGGCCTTCTCACCAAGGTCTCGCTCGATGTCGGCGGGCAGACCGTCACCTCCGTCATCACCAGCGACGCCGCCCGCGACTTGAAACTCGCGGTGGGAGAAACCGCCGCGGCCCTGATCAAGGCGACCGAGGTGATGATCATCCGGCCCAACTGGAAGGCTTCCTGACCATGCCCCATTCGGCAGCCGGCAGACCCGATTCCACCCCGCGGCGGTTCTTCCGCTCCGGCCGAACTCCGCACGCCGCGCGACGCGCCGCGATGGTCCTGGCCCTCTGCGCCCTCCTCGTGGGAACCCCGGCATGCCGGAGCCATGAGCCTTCGGGCGCCGCTTCTTCCCATCCCAGCAGCATCGTGGTCTCGGCGGCCGTGAGCCTGGAAAACGCTTTCACCGAGATCGCCCACATTTATACGGCCCAGACCGGAACCAAAGTCGATTTCAGCTTCGGCGGCTCCGGCGAGCTGGAAAAGCAGATTGAGGCGGGCGCGCCCGTGGACGTTTTTGCGAGCGCCGGCGAAAAGGAAATGAACCAGCTTCAGGCGCAGCAACTGATCGAGACTTCCACCCGCGCCGACTTTACCGGCAACAGCCTGGTGCTGGTGGTTCCGGCGGATTCCAGGCTTCGGCTCGCTTCTTTCGGGCAACTCACCTCGCCCGCCGTCAAGCGGATCGCGGTGGGCAATCCCAAGACGGTTCCCGCGGGGCTCTACGCGCAGCAGTCGCTACGCCATCTTCATCTTTGGTCGCGCCTGCATCCCCGGCTGATCTTTGCCGAGGACGTTCGCCAGGTGCTCGATTACGTGATGCGCGATGAAGTGAACGCGGGCATTGTCTATTCCACCGACGTTCCCATCGCTCACGGCAAAGCCCGCATTGTGGCGAAGGCTCCCGAGGGAAGCTACGGGCCGGTTCTGTATCCCATCGCCGCGATCAAGGGCTCGTCGCATCCGGCGGCCGCGCGCGGCTTCATCCGCCTGGTGGGGAGCCGGCAGGGCCAAGGCATTCTCAAAAAGTACGGCTTCGGTTCCCTCAAGTGAAGCGATGATCTGGTCCGCCTTCAAAATATCCCTTCTGGTGGTCAGCCTGGCCACCGTCGTTGTCAGCATCACGGGCACCGCCCTGGGCTTTCTGCTGGCGCGGCACGAGTTTCGCGGCAAGGAGTTGTGCGATTCCCTGATCACGCTGCCCATGGTCCTGCCGCCCACCGTCACCGGCTACTATCTGATTCTGCTGCTGGGCCGCCGCGGTTTTCTGGGCCGCTACATCTTTAGCCTCACGGGCTGGACGGTGGCCTTCACCTGGGAAGCCGCCATGATTGCCGCCGGCGTGATGGCGCTGCCGCTGATGGTGAAGTCGGCGCGCGCGGCGCTGGAAACCATCGACCCTCGCTACGAGCTGGTCTCGTTCAGCCTGGGCAAGGGCCGGCTGGAGACGTTCTTTCGCGTCACGCTGCCGCTGGCCTCGCGCGGCATCCTGGCCGGCGTGGTGCTCAGCTTTGCCCGCGCGCTGGGCGAATTCGGCGCCACGCTGATGCTGGCCGGCAACATCCGCGGCAAAA
>CAYWMN010000310.1:0-3945 GCA_964459065.1 uncultured Acidobacteriota bacterium
AACGCTCCCAGCCAGAGCCACTTGTTTTCAGCATAGAGAAGCCTCGGTCCCTCGCGATGGATCTCAGCCTTGCTGTTTCGGAAAAGCGACCGGAAAAGCAGAATTTCCAGAGCCATTCGAACCACAACGCCAAACTTGTTGTGAGGGCTCTCGATCCAGTTCGACTTGATCCAGGGCAGTGTTTTCTGCTGGCCGCAGGTCGTGGGGATACGAAAAGGAACAGGCGAGTTCGCCCATTTGACAACACGATAAACAATTCCGGTCAGAAAAACGACGAGGGCTCCATAGGGAAGGACGACGCCCAAAAACACCCGGGAACTGTTTGTTTCTCCACCGGCAAATCCAAGTCCGGCGACTACCATGATCAAGATAAATGAAGTAAGCGCAGTCAAAAACGCATCACCGTCCCCCAACTTCTGAATAAATCCTGTTCAGCAACGCTACCCCTCGTCGGGCCTCGTTAACCTGGACGTCACAGATTTTCGCGCGGCATTGCACGTAGAGATCGAATGCCGCCAGAGCCATCTCATCAACCCGATTGCACAGCTCGTAACAGCGCGCCCAGTCATCGGACAATTGCTTCTGAAGGATTCCCTTCAGCGAAAAGACAAACCCGACAGCCTCTCTGGCAGAGAAACTCTGCACAGCGCGAATGCGCACAATACTTTCCAGGGTCTGCCGAACTTTGTCAGAGTTCATTTCGCCAAACAGTTCGTCAACCAGCAGTGGAATTCCGTCCTTCAGAGTCTTTCCTATGGGATTTCGAAAAACGTCAGTTTCGTGAAGAAGGAATTGCATGCTCTGGGTTGGGTAGCTCCTGAGCGTAAGGTCCAGCCAGTCCTGTGCGATGGCACGCCTCTGCGCTGACAAAGTGTTCAGCATCTCACCCTCCTAAACGCATCCGGTGGGCTTGGGAAGTCCGGCAAGCTTGCAGGCGCCCTTGGCCGGTCCGGACGGGAACAAGTTGTAAATTTCCTTCAGGGTAAAGCCCGTCTGCTTGCACACCTTGCGGACCATCGGCGCAATGCCGAACTGCAGGTAGTAGTTGCGAATGTAGTGGATGACTTTCCAGTGGTCTTCGGTTAATTCGGTAATTCCCTCGGTGGACATGAAATCTTTGGCCACATCGTCATTCCACAACGCGGGATCCTGGAGGAAACCATCCTCGTCGACCTCATAGACCTTTTCTCCTGTTTCATAGCTAGGCATACTCTCTTTCTCCTTTAGACCATGTTGATATACCCGCACGGGCACTCTTGCGCACACTTTTGGCACCCGTTACAGAGCTCTAACTTGATCTTGTAATGTTCACCTTTGGGAAGCTTGACAAAGCAGTTGTTGGTGCAGAACATCCAGCACGTTTCGCAGTCCATGCACAGGCCACAGGACATGCAGCGCTTGGCTTCCGCCAGGGCGTCGGCTTCCGAAAGACTTTGCTCGATCTCGGTTTCCATGTCGCGATCGTCGACCGGAACTCGCGATCGTTCATGGGGGTTGCTGCTCTCGTAATGTCCCAGCTTCATCCGGTCCGTCTTGATGACTTCCGGAAGGATGGGCTTCTCCACCGTCTTGCCTCGCAAGCGGGCGTCGATGGCTTCGGCAGCAAAGCGGCCCTGGGAGATCGCGATGGTGACCAGTCCGAGCGCCAGGTCGTCGCCGCCGGCGTAAACACCCTCGACACCCGTCGTCCCCCACGGGTCCGCCTTGATCCAATCCTTACCCTCGTGAAGGCCGTCGAAGCCCTCAAACTCCGGTTCCTGGCTGATCGCGGCGATAATGGCGGTGGCTTCGAGGTCAAACTCCGACCCGGCCTGTGGAACCGGCCGGCGACGCCCGGAAGCGTCCGGCTCACCCAACTCCATCCGGATGCAACGCATGCCGACCGCCTGGCCCTCGCTCGTAAGAATCTCAACCGGGGCGGCCAGGAAGTGAATGTCGATCCCTTCTTCGATCGCGCCCTCAATCTCTCCTTTGATGGCCGGCATTTCCTTCCGCGACCGGCGGTAAAGGATGGTGACCGATGCGCCCAGGCGCTTGCTGACGCGTGCCGCATCGATGGCCGTATCGCCGCCGCCAATCACGACCACCTTGTTCCCTACAGTCACCGCTTCACCGCTGTTGGCGTGGTTCAGAAACTGGGTTCCGGTGAACACGTTCGGAGCCTCTTCGCCAGGAACGCCCAGGTTGCGGCCTTTGTGTGCGCCGATGCCTACAAAGACGGCTTGATATTCGTTTCTGAGGGCTTCGAGCGAAAGCCCGTCGCCCACCACCTGGTTGCACTTCAGCTCAACGCCGAGGTCGAGGATCTTCTGAATCTCCACCTCCAGCACGTTGCGTGGCAGACGGTATTCCGGGATGCCGTAGCGCAGCATTCCACCGGGTTTGCTGAAGGCCTCAAAAATCGCCACCGGGTAACCACGCCGGGCAAGCTGATAGGCACAGGAGAGCCCCGCCGGCCCGGCTCCGACGATGGCCACTTTCTCTTCGTGCTTTTCTTCGCTCAGCTTCGCCAGCTTCAGGCCTTTGGATATGCCGAAGTCACCGACAAACCTTTCGAGGGCATTGATGGCCACCGCGCCGTCCTTCTCCGTCCGGTTGCAGGCGTCCTCGCAAGGGTGGGGGCAAACCCGGCCGCAAACGGCGGGAAAGGGATTGCGGTCGGTAATGGTGTTCCAGGCGGATTCATAGGCCTGCTCGTTGGTCCGCCCATACTCCTTGGCCTGGGAAATCGTGTTAATCCACGTACGAATGTCCGTGCCGCAAGGGCAGCCTTCTGCGCAGGGGGGCGTCTTGGCAATGTAGCGAGGACGCAGATGGCTGACTTCCGCTCCCGCCTGGGAAGCTCCCTTGAGGGCCGGTTTTTTTACAGCTTTAAAAAGCACCATGGCTTCGTCCTGTCTTACGCATACGGATAGATTCCACGCTTAAAGCTTTCCAACTGCGCCAGCAGAAGGTCGTGCTTCTTCTCATCCTCGAGGAGGTAGGTCAGGAGGTGGCTCAACACAAAGAGGCGGCAATTGTCCCGCGCCTTTTCCGCCAGAACGAGTGTTTCCTTTTCCATCTCCGCGTGCCGCTCGACGCTTTCCCAGATGGCGCCCAGTTCCTCAGGAGTGAGGCTGATCGCCTGTTTTTCCAGGCTGTCGATCATCACCTGCTGGACCTTCTTATGCATCACCGAATCATGCCGGATGATTTCCATGACAAGCTGGATCAGCGGGTTTTCTGTCTTATCGATGATCGCCGTGCAGGCGGCAACACTGCCGTCTTCAATTTCCTGCCACTTGCGAAGTGTCGAGGCAAGTTCCGCAAGGTTTGCCGAGGACTGCGCTTTCTTTTGAACAGGTTTACTCATGACGACTCCCTCTCCGTAAGTTTCTTTTCCACGCCCGTTCCGCTGCTCTTATCGATTCCCTCTAATCGGGAGCTGCGCCTTCCTTGTGCGGAAGCGTGATAAAGCTGCCGCCGAAATAGCTGTAAACGCAGCGTCCGGAGTCAATCAGTTGCCGGATGGCTAGCTTGCAGTCACCCTTGCTGCATTCCGCAGCTCCGTGTTTGGCAATCATGGCTTTGGTCAGGTCGGTCGCTTTCAGGTTTTTCTTCCCCTGACATTCGGCAACCATCTGGTACATTTCCTCGGCAAGTGTTTCAATTTGGACAGCCATCGTCGCCTCCTAAAACCTCAAGTGGGCTGACCGGGCGTAAGTCAACCCGGCATTCTTGAAGTCGTCGATGTGGTAGCGAGTAAACTCGATACCGGTGAGTTCAAAGAACTTGGGCCAGCCGATCCGGTCGATCCATTCACCCATGCGCTCGTACTTCCGGGCGTTACGGGCGTAGACGTCCACGATATTCACGACGGCGTCCACAACCTCCGGCCAGCGCGGCGGATTGTTTGGGATAAAGGGAATGGCCAGCTTGGAGAACTGAGGCGTGGAGCGCGCGTTG
>CAYWMN010000311.1:0-3943 GCA_964459065.1 uncultured Acidobacteriota bacterium
CCGCTCGTCGAGAAGCTGCTCGCCTCCGGCGCCAAGACATTTTACGCTTCCGAGAATGGCTCAAAGCTTGCCTTCGATCTTGCGAGTGGAAACTACTCGCCGGTCGAAAGCCCCAAAGGCATCCTGCTGCTTGCCGCACTGAAGGATCGCAAAAAGGAAATTAAGCGAAACGCCGGCGCAAGCCTGGTGGACCTGGGTGATGGCGTTGCGTGCCTCGAGTTTCACTCCAAAATGAACACGATCGGGCCCGA
Organism: uncultured Acidobacteriota bacterium; assembly: GCA_964459065.1. GTDB lineage: Bacteria > Acidobacteriota > Terriglobia > UBA7540 > UBA7540 > JAMCXS01. The sequence goes on from CAYWMN010000311.1 coordinate 252, forward strand.
CACGTTTCAAATGGTCCGCTTCGCGCTCAAAGCTCTGAAAGCTGAATTTGAGGCGCTGGTGATCGGCAACCAGGGCGCCAACTTTTCTGTGGGAGCCAACCTGCTGCTGATCCTGATGGCCATTCAGGAAGGCGAGTGGGACGAGATTCACCAAATGGTGCGGGAATTCCAGAACGTCAACATGGCTCTCAAGTATGCTCCCAAGCCGGTGGTGTGCGCTCCCTTCGGGCTTGCGCTCGGCGGCGGGGTGGAGATGGCGCTGCACGCGGCGCGCGTGCGGGCGGCGGCGGAAACCTATATGGGTCTGGTGGAAGCGGGAGTGGGACTCGTTCCAGCCGGCGGAGGAACCAAGGAAATGCTGGTGCGCGCCCTGGACGGGGTGCCGGCTGATCCGGAAGCCGACCCGCTGCTGTACCTCAAGCAGGTCTTTCTCAACATCGGGATGGCCAAGGTTTCTTCGAGCGCCGCAGAAGCCCGGCGGCTCGGCTACCTTTCCGCGCGAGACTCCATCAGCATGAACCGCGACCGGCAGATTGCCGACGCCAAGCAAGTGGCTCTCGATCTGGCCCGGCTGGGCTGGAGGCCCTCGAAACCCCGCGAAGATATCCGTGTGCCGGGCCGGGAAGCGTTTTCCAAGATGAAACTGGGCCTGCATTTAATGCGCCGCTCGGAGCGCATTTCCGACTACGACGTTGTGGTGGCAACCGAGCTTGCCAGGATCCTTTCGGGCGGAGGGGAATTCACTTCCCCCCAGCAGGTTTCCGAGCAGTACCTTCTGGACCTTGAGCGCGAATCCTTTGTGAGCCTCGCGGGCCGCAAGGGCACCCAGGAGCGCATTCAGCACATGCTGAAAACAGGAAAGCCGCTGAGAAATTGAACGTTTTTTCCTGGACCAGCCCGGCTGACGATCCGCTGATCATCAATCAGCGCTCCGCACGCCCAAAGAACGCATCGAACTCAAAGGAAGCTTTGCCGCCCGCGGCGGACAGGAGTTAGCTATGGAAGAAGCCCTTATCGTTTCTATTGCGCGCACCCCGGTGGGCAAAGCTCCGCGCGGCGCTCTGAGAAACACACGTCCCGATGATCTGGGCGCGGCCGTGATCCGGGAGGCGGTGAACCGCGTTCGGGGGCTTGATCCGGCGGAAATTGAAGACGTCATTCTGGGCTGCGCCATGCCCGAAGCCCAGCAAGGCAACAACGTGGCCCGCATCGCATCGCTTCGCGCCGGCCTGCCGGTGACGTGTTCGGCGATGACCGTAAACCGCTTCTGCTCTTCCGGCCTCGAGGCGATTGCGCTCGCTGCCGAACGCATCATGGCCGGGTTCGGCGATCTGATGGTGGCCGGAGGGACGGAGAGCATGAGCCTGATTCCGATGGGAGGTTTCCATTTCTCCCCCAACCCCTACCTGGTGGAACATTATCCGGACGCCTATCTCAGCATGGGGCTCACGGCGGAAAATCTGGCGCGGAAATATCAGCTCAGCCGCGAACAGCAGGACGCCTTTGCGCTTCGCAGCCACCAGCGGGCTCTAGCGGCGATCGACGCAGGCCGCTTTAAGGAAGAGATCGCGCCTTTTGAAATTGTTGAAGTCAGCTTGAACGGGAACAACAAACCCCAAACGCGCAAGTTGGTTTTTGACACCGACGAGGGTCCGCGGCGCGACACTTCCGCCGAAGCGCTGGGCAAACTGAAGCCGGCTTTCCATGTGCAAGGAACAGTGACGGCCGGCAACGCGTCGCAGATGAGCGATGGCGCGGCCGCGGCGGTTGTGATGTCGCAGAGCAAGGCCAAGGCGCTGGGGGCCAAACCGCTCGCCCGCCTGGTAAGTTACGCGACGGCGGGAACGCTGCCAGAAGAGATGGGCCTGGGCCCCGTCTTCGCCATTCCCAAGGCCCTCAAACGCGCCGGGCTCAAGCTTCAGGAGATTGACCTCATCGAACTCAACGAGGCTTTTGCGGCGCAGGCGCTGGCCGTTATCCGGCAGGCGAATCTTGAGATTGACAGGACCAACGTCAACGGCGGCGCCATCGCCCTGGGGCATCCCCTGGGCGCGACGGGCGCCAAGCTCACGGCCACTTTGCTCGGTGAAATGAAGCGGCGGAAATCCCGCTACGGCATGGTGACCATGTGCATTGGCGGCGGCATGGGCGCGGCAGGAATTTTTGAAAATCTTCAATAGGCCGAGCGCCGTTTTCTTTTAGCCGGCCCCCAACGCCGGAAGCGCACGGCCAACACCGGGAAAGGAAGCGATGGCAACCCCCACGGCCAGAACCAGGATTAAAGGCGGCAGCTTTCTGATTGAGCAGCGAAAGCCCGAGGAAATCTTCACGCCCGAAGACTTGACGGACCAACACCAGCTGATCGCGCAGACGGCGGAAGAATTTATCACCCGGGAAATCGTTCCGCGCGCTCGGGAAATCGAAGAGAAGAACCTGCCGCTTTTGCGGGAGCTGCTCCGGAAAGCCGGCGAGATCGGGCTTCCGGCCACCGATATTCCGCAGAAATACGGCGGCCTGGAACTCGATAAAATCTCCTCGGTGATTGTCGCGGAAAAGATGGCCCGCAACGGTTCGTGGACGGCGACCATCGGCGCCCAGGCCGGCATCGCCATCCTGCCCATCGCCTTTTTCGGCACCGAAGCGCAAAAGGCCAAATACGTTCCCAAGCTCGCGAGCGCCGAATGGGTCGGAGCCTATGCGCTGAGCGAGGCGACCTCGGGCTCGGACGCCCTCAACTGTAAAACCCAGGCAACACTCAGCCCCGACGGCAAGCGTTACATCCTGAACGGCAGCAAGATGTGGATTACCAACGGCGGCCTGGCCGACGTCTTCATCGTGTTCGCCAAAGTCGACGGCGAAAAGTTTACGGCTTTTATCGTGGAGCGGAATTTTCCCGGCGTTTCGCCCGGCGTCGAGGAACACAAGATGGGAATCCGCGGTTCTTCCACCACGCCGCTGAATTTTGAAAACGCCGCGGTTCCCGTGGAAAACGTTCTTGGCGAAGTGGGCAAAGGACACCTGATCGCCTTCAACATTTTGAATGTCGGCCGGCTGAAGCTGGGAGCCGGGTGCGTGGGTGGCGCAAAGTTCATGCTTGCGGAGGCGCTCAAGTGGGCCCAGGAGCGCGAAGCTTTCGGCAGGAAGATCGCCGACTTCGGATTAATCAAGGAGAAGCTGGGCGGGATGGTGGCGCGGACTTATGCGGCCGAGAGCGTTTCGTACCGCACGGCGGGGATGATCGATCAGTGGCTCGAAGGCGTGGATTTGGGCGCGGCCTCGGCGGGAGAGCAAATCCTCGCCGCCCTGCGGGAATACGCCGTCGAGTGCTCCATCCTGAAGGTTGTGGGAACCGAAATGCTCGACTGGGTTACCGACGAAGCCGTCCAGATTTTCGGCGGCTATGGTTTTTCCTCCGGCTACGAGGTTGAGCGGACTTATCGCGACCAGCGCGTGAACCGGATTTTTGAAGGCACCAACGAAATCAACCGCCTGCTGATCACCGATATGCTGATGAAGCGGTCGATGAAGGGCGAACTCGGCCTGATCCCTGCCGCGCAAAAGCTCCTGGGCTTTGTACGTCACATTCGGTTCGCCATCCACAACGTTTCGTGTTACCCACTCCTGATCATCCAGCGCTGCCTGCATGAAGTCGTCAGTAACACGAACCGAGAAATTCGCGTTCTGGAACATCA
>CAYWMN010000312.1:0-3930 GCA_964459065.1 uncultured Acidobacteriota bacterium
CATGCCATGGCGCCTGGGGACGGGAATGAGTTTGGAACTCTCGGAAGGAGAGGAAAAACCGATGGCTCGTTCAACCGCAATTGCTTCCATCGAACCCTGGATACGATCCCTCCTGAGAATCGTCGCGGGATTCACCTTTTCACTGCATGGTCTGCAGAAACTTTTCGGCCTGTTCGGAGGCCTCGGAGGACATGGCGTAAGCGTTCCCTTCTTTTCCTTGATGTGTCTGGCAGGAATCCTGGAAACCGTGGGCGGGGCGTTGATCGTCCTGGGACTTTTCACCGTGCCGACAGCCTTTATCCTTTCCGGTGAAATGGCCGTGGCCTATTTTATGCATCATCTTCCCAAAGGGTTCTTTCCCATCCAGAATGGCGGCGAACTCGCCGTTCTTTACTGCTTTATATTTCTTTATTTATTTGTGGCCGGTCCCGGTCCCGCCAGCCTGGATCATTGGGTTCGCAAAAAGAGCGGGTAAAACTCGCTGCGGGACGATATCCCTGCTAACTTGTCTCGTTTACTCTTGTTCGAAGTTCCGGATTTTGCCCCTTGGCGGGATTCCCTCACAGGTGCCTGCTTGGCTTTCTCGGCCAGCACCGCCTTACGGGTAGCCTTCAGCATATCCGTCACCGTATCGCGGGCAATGCTGCGGACCAGAGGTTTCACAAACCAGGCCAGCAAGAACGGAATCGGCCGCGACAACGCAATGGATTCCCACTCCACAATCATGCCGCCCTTCACCTGTTCGTACCGCCAGTAGGAATCGATGCGCCAGAGGTAGCCACTGTCATGACCGACAGGGTCCAGATGCTCCTGGGGCGTTCCAGCGTCTTCCACCTGCTGGATGCGCGTGGAATAGCTCCGGGTCAGTCCGCGGGCGGAATCAATCTCGGAAATGTGGATGCTGTACCAGGTATCCAGGGTGACGGAGACGATGGAGCTTTTCTGCATGCGGAGATAGATTTTGTAATTGTTGCCGTGATGGCTGATCAGGCGGGACCGGATGATCTGGGGCTTGTAGATTTCCTTGTAGTTATTGTAATTTCTCAGCGCCTCAAACGCTGAAGCGATGGAGGTTCCAGGGACAAAAGCGTCCCCGACCCAATGATGGACCATGCCTCCGGGCACGTTAATCTGTTTACCCGCGTCATCAAGCGTTTGAATCCGAGCAACATAAACCTGGCCCTGCCGGAGCATCGTCATCACCTGGCCGTATTGCGCTTTCGGCAGCTGATCAATATAAAGGAAGTCGCCGCGCTGGCGGCCTTCGCGGGCCATTCGCGCCTCAGCGGCCTTGACGTAAACCTGAAAAGCCTTCACCGTGGCCGGCTTGAGGTCTGCCCCCCAAAGGCTCGAAGGCTGCACCGCAAGAATTCCCGCGAGCGCCAGCAGCACGCCGCCAAGTCTACGCAACCATCGGTTCCTCATGATGCCCCCGGCATTTCCAAGATCCCAAAGTTGAATCTTAGCATGGCGGATTGCCCGAAACCCAGCGGCCGCGGAGCCCGTCCCGCGCCCCAGCAACAGCCCGCCTTCCGGCCGCCCGCAAAGGTCTCCTTATCCGTCTTCACCCGGCGACGCGCAGCCCGGCTCCTAACGCCGCAATCAGCCTGGAACTTATCCATGTGGAAACCCTTTTCCATTCGTTTTATTTTGGGGGGAAGGGTCACCTGCAGCCGGATTTTGTGATAAACTCCCCCGGAAACTTCAGATTGGGGCCCAGGGGCAATGGCACAAATCAGAAAAAGTCCGAAGACGTATGACGCAATCATTATTGGTTCAGGAGCGGGCGGCGGCATGGCGGCCTACGTCCTGACCCACGCCGGCGCAAAATGCCTGATGCTTGAAGCCGGCGGGTGGTATGACACCGCCAAGCAGTCCAAGATGTTTGAATGGAACTATCAGGCGCCGCACCGTGGCGCCATTAAACCGCACACCACCTTTGGGTACTTCGATGCCGCGGTGGACGGCTGGACGGTTCCCGGCGAGCCTTATCTGAACGCTCCCGGAACGAACTGGGAGTGGTTCCGCTCGCGGATGTTAGGCGGCCGCACCAACCACTGGGGACGCATCTCGCTCCGCATGGGTCCTTATGACTTTAAGCCTTACAGCCGCGACGGCAAAGGATTCGACTGGCCGATCACCTACGAAGATCTCGCTCCCTATTACGACAAGACAGAAGAATTGATCGGAGTGTACGGGTCCATCGAACACGTGGAGAACGCGCCCGACGGAAAGTTTCAACCGGCCCCCAAACCGCGTTGCTACGAGTTGCTGGTTCAACAGGCCTGTCACAAGCTGGGCATCACCTGCATTCCGTCCCGGCTTTCAATCCTGACCCAGCCGCTCAACGGCCGCCCGGCTTGTCATTATTGTTCGCAGTGCGGCCGGTCGTGTGCAACGTCGTCGAACTTCTCATCGCCCACGGTCCTGCTGCCTCCGGCGTTGAAAACCGGAAACCTGGAAATCCGCACCGGGGCCATGGCGCGGGAAATTCTGGTAGGGCCCGACGGCCTGGCGACGGGCGTCTCCTACATCGACAAGAAAACCCGCCGGGAAGTGCAGGTACGAGGCAAAGTTGTGGTTGTGGCGGCCAGCAGCTGCGAAAGCGCGCGGCTGCTGCTCAATTCCCGAAGCACCCATCATCCCGACGGGCTGGCCAACGGAAGCGGCCACGTGGGCCGCTGGCTGATGGATACCGTGGGTGCGGATGGCACGGAGGGCTTCTTCCCCATCCTGATGGATCTTCCGCCCCATAACGGCGACGGTACCGGCGGCTTTCACCTCTACATGCCGTGGTGGAATTATCAAAAACAGTTCCACCACAAGTTGCCTTTCTCGCGCGGGTATCACATCGAGATGGGCGGCGGGCGCCACATGCCGGGCCTGGGAATTTTTTCGGATTCCCAGAGTTACCTGGGCGGCGGTTACGGCGCCGAACTCAAGCGCGGCTGCCGAAAGCTGTACGGCGCCTTCATCGGCTTTTCAAGCCGCGGTGAGATGATTCCCAACAAGGACAGCTATTGCGAAATTGACCGGAACGTTGTGGACCAATGGGGCATTCCGGTGTTGAAGTTCCACTTCAAATGGTCCGAGGACGAAATCCTTCAGGCCCGCCACGCCCGGGAAACCTTCCGGGAAATTATTGAGACAGCGGGTGGAGAAGTGGTTCGGACCGCGGGCGCTGACACCAACTGGGGCATCGCGCCGGGCGGCGCCATCATCCACGAAGTGGGCACGGTCAGGATGGGCGCAAGCCGCAGCACTTCCCCGCTGAATTCCCACTGCCAGGCGTGGGATTGCAAAAACGTTTTTGTCACCGACGGAGGACCCTTTGTCAGCAACGCCGACAAGAACCCCACGCTCACCATCATGGCGCTCGCCTGGCGAACGTCGGAATACATCCACGATCAGGTGAACAAGAGAAACGTATAGGAACTCTGAATGAGTTTTTGCACAGGGAGCTGAACCATGGGGAATAACCAGGACGCAAACCGCGGAGGCAAATTCAGGCGCCGCGACATGCTGAAAGCGATAACGGCGGTGCCCGCAGCAGCCTTGATCCCGCTGGGATCGGCAACCAACGCCGAGGGGAAAACGCCCAGGCAGGCTGCGCAAACGCCGAAGGCCGCCGCCAAAGCCGGGCCCGTCGTTGACGGCTATCACCTGCAAGCGTTAACCGAGCATGAGTATCGAACCGTCAGGGTTTTGAGTGACCTGATCATCCCCGCCGATGACCGCAGCGGCAGCGCCACCCAGGCGGGCGTTCCGCAATTCATCGACGACTGGCTCAACTTTAAGCGTGGAAACCTGCTGGCCGAAATTCGCGGCGGCCTGCTCTGGATGGATTTGCAATGCCAGCATCATTATGGCCACCGGTTCATTGAATGCCCCCCGGCCGATCAAAAGAAGATGCTGGACCGCATCGCTTAT
>CAYWMN010000313.1:0-3926 GCA_964459065.1 uncultured Acidobacteriota bacterium
GGGGAAGGGCGAACGGGCTCCTCGGAATGACACACAAGGGTGGTTTTCGCCAGGAAGGAACAGCGCCTTCGGAGCGCAGAGCCAAAGCTCTGCACCGGCCGGACGCGCGGTGAAGACACCGTGCCTACTAGACCCCTCACCCGGCGGCTGCGCCGCCACCCTCTCCCCAAGGTAGAGGGCTGAGAATCATTGTCTCGATTGGGAACCCACGGCTTGCTGCGGTGGGCTAAAGGCAAGTAGCGCGGTCCTCCGGTTTTGAGGTCCGCGGGTTTTTCAGGCCGATGGCGCGAAAGGCCAGACGAACAGCAGAAGGTAGAAGGTAGCGCAGACTCTCGCCTCGTAGAGAGTCTGCGGGTTGTTGACAAAGACAAAGGCCGCGGAGTCTCTCGACAACGAGACTCCGCGCTACCACGACCAAACCGGACGCTGGCGACAAAATAAACGGGCCGGCAGGCCACGGCTTGCCGCGACCCAACCGGCCCCGAACATCGGTATTCCGATCCCAACAACAGGAACGGAAATTAATTTCCAGCCTGACAGCCCTCGACCTTAGGCAAGGTCGAAGCGGTCAAGATTCATCACCTTGTCCCACGCCGCCACGAAGTCATTCACAAATTTCTCCCTGGCGTCGTCCGAGCCATAGACTTCCGCGACGGCGCGGAGTTCGGAGTTTGAGCCGAAGACCAGGTCGACGCGGGTGCCGGTCCACTTGACCTTGTTGGTCTTGCGGTCGCGCCCCTCATAGACGCCGTCGGAGCCATTGGCCGGCTGCCATTCAGTGTCCATGTCGAGCAGGTTCGCGAAGAAGTCGTTGGTGAGCGTTCCCGGCTTCCGGGTAAACACGCCGTGTTTGGACTGGCCGAAGTTGGCGTCGAGGGCGCGCAGGCCGCCGACCAGAACCGTCATCTCGGGCGGTGTCAGAGTCAACAGTTGCGCCTTGTCAACCAGCAGTTCTTCGGCTGGTATGGTGAACTTGGCCCTGGAGTAGTTGCGGAAGCCGTCCGCCGCAGGTTCCAGATAGCCGAACGACTCCACATCGGTCTGCTCCTGCGAAGCGTCCGTGCGCCCCGGCGCGAAGGGGACTTTCACGCTGAACCCGGCGTCTTTGGCGGCTTTCTCAACGGCCGCGCAGCCGCCGAGAACAATCAGGTCGGCAAGCGATACCTTCTTGCCGCCGGACGCGGAGCTGTTGAACTCCTTTTGGATCGCTTCGAGCTTCTGCAGCTCCTTTGCAAGCTCGGCAGGCTGATTGACCTCCCAGCCCTTCTGGGGTTCAAGACGGATGCGCGCGCCGTTGGCCCCGCCGCGCTTGTCGGAGCCTCGGAAAGTTGACGCCGCCGCCCAAGCCGTCGAGACGAGCTGCGAAACGGAAAGCCCGGACGCCAGGATTTTTGCCTTCAGCGCCGCAATGTCCTTCTCATCGATCAGCGGATGATCGACAGCGGGGACCGGGTCTTGCCAGATCAGTTCTTCTTTTGGAACCTCCGGGCCAAGGTAGCGCGAACGCGGGCCCATGTCACGATGCGTCAGCTTGAACCAGGCGCGGGCAAACGCGTCGGCGAACTGGTCCGGATGCTCGAGGAAACGCCGGGAGATCTTCTCGTAAGCCGGATCAACTCGCAAAGCGACGTCGGTGACGAGCATGGTCGGCGGGTGAGTTTTGGACGGGTCGAAGGCGTCCGGAACGGGCTTGGCACCGTTTTTCGCCTTGAACTGATAGGCCCCGGCCGGGCTCTTGGTCAGCTCCCATTCGTTGCCAAACAGGTTCTCGAAGAAGCTATTGCTCCACTTGGTGGGTGTCACGGTCCAGACAACTTCCGGGCCGCCGGTAATCGCGTCTTTCCCTTTGCCGGTGCCGTAACTGCTTTTCCAGCCCAGACCCATCTGCTCAATGGGAGCCGCCTCGGGCTCGGGGCCAATCAGACTTGGATCGCCGGCGCCGTGGGTTTTGCCAAAGGAGTGCCCGCCTGCAATCAGCGCCACCGTTTCTTCGTCGTTCATGGCCATGCGCTTGAAGGTCTCGCGAATGTCGATGGCTGCGGCCTTGGGGTCCGGCTTGCCGTTCGGCCCTTCCGGATTCACATAGATGAGACCCATCTGCACGGCCGCGAGAGGATTTTCAAGATCGCGCTCTCCGGTGTAGCGCTCGTCGCTGGCAGGATCAGGGAACCAGGCCTTCTCCCTGCCCCAGTACGCGGCTTCGTCCGGTTCCCAGACATCAGGGCGGCCGCCGCCAAAGCCGAAGGTCTTGAAGCCCATTGATTCCAGCGCCACGTTGCCGGCCAGAATCATCAGGTCACCCCAGGAAATTTTTCGGCCGTATTTCTGTTTGACCGGCCACAGCAGCCGGCGCGCCTTGTCAAGATTTGCGTTGTCGGGCCAGGAATTGAGCGGCGCAAAGCGCTGTTGGGCCGTCCCTGCGCCGCCGCGCCCATCGCCGATGCGGTAGGTGCCCGCGGCGTGCCAGGCCATGCGAATGAAGAGGCCCCCGTAGTGGCCGAAATCGGCCGGCCACCAGTCCTGGCTGTCCGTCATCAGCGCCTGAAGATCCTTCTTCACCGCTTTCAAGTCGAGCTTCTTGAACTCCTCGGCATAGTTGAAGGACTCGCCCATCGGATCGGATTGGGGCGAGTTCTGGCGAAGGATTCTGAGATTCAGTTGGTTCGGCCACCAGTCGGTATTCGACCTCATTCCGACATTCGTGGCGCCGTGGACGACGGGGCACTTCGCTTCGGTTGACGTGGTTTGCTTACCTCCGGCGGGAACAGGCGTTCCCGAATTGGTGGTGACTTCCTTATCCATAAAACACCCCTCCTCTATTTTTCTTTAGCGCTGCCGCCGCCATCCGTGCCGGGCGGGATACGCCTTTAAGTTCCCGTGGAAACCACTACGACACTTGACGGGAGGCGTTGCGCGAAGCGCACTGGGCGCAAAGCCCCCGGAAATTGACCTCGCATTGCAGAAGAATTCGCTTGCCGAGAGAATCGGAAGCAGGCAGCGGCACGTCGTACCACTCCATGTCTTCAACCTTGCCGCAGCGGTCGCAGATAAAGTGGTGATGCTGCACGCCCGTGGCATCAAAGCGCGCCGCGCGGCCTTCGACGGCCACTTCACGCACCAGGCCCGCCTGCACCAGGTCTCGCAGATTGTTGTAAGTGGTGGCCCGTGAACAGCGTGGATCCGCATGGTTCACGGCTTCAAAGATTTCCGCCGCCGTGGGATGGCTGGCGTTCTCCATCAGGAAGGCCATCACGGCGTAGCGCTGCGGCGTGCACCGCAACCCGCTGCCCTCCAGGGATTTCTTGATCACTTTGGCGTCCATTAGGAGTTTAGATTAAATCTAATCTAATATTTTTTCAAGCAGGAAATGAAGGCTCTTTTCTTGCAGGTAATTTGTGGGTTTTGGGCGATTCTAGTGGGAAGAAACGAAAAGCAAACTCACGCAAAGACGCCAAGCCGCAAAGCCACGCAAACCCCCGGCTCCTAGAGAGTCTGCGGGTTTTCGACAAAGACAAAAGCCGCGGAGTCTCTGGACAACGAGGCTCCGTGCTACCAGGTGCAACAAGGATAGAAACCGGTCTTGGCGGTTCATTTTGAATGGGGAAAAAGACAAAGCCACGTACCAGGCGGTACGTGGCGGAGAGGGTGGGATTCGAACCCACGTCACGATTACTCGTGAACACGCTTTCCAAGCGTGCTCCTTCAGCCGCTCGGACACCTCTCCGCGTTGGCATTCAGGCCAGGCGCCCGGCAAAGTCTCTGGCGGACTTTTGGGAACACGGTCCTGACCGAATGATTTTAGGGCCTCGGCCCCGGAACCACAAGGGCGCGAGCGGGACGCGGGCGGGCTGTTCGCCACGGTCCACTCCAATCAGAATAACATAAGACGGCCCGGCGCAGCTTTGGGCGAACAAACTTGACCGCAT
>CAYWMN010000314.1:0-3909 GCA_964459065.1 uncultured Acidobacteriota bacterium
AGATGATCGGCTTAATCCACTTGGGAGGTCCCTTCTCTTCGTGCTCCGCGGACAGTAGAACCACCGTGATCACGGCATTGAGCGTAAGATAGCCGCCTAGCGAGTTCAGGTCCCAGAAGATAAGAGAATTGGGATGCGGGTCAAGGAGAACGTTGAAGACCCGCATCGGCTGGCCCATGCTGACAAAGATGGAGAGCATCGCGCACAGCACGGCGACCATGCCCAGGATCTCGCCCATCAAGGTAATCTTGCCAAATGCCTTCCAGTCATGAAGGTAATAAGGCAAGACGACTACAACCGCCGAGGCCGCAATGCCAACAAAAAAGGCAAATTGCCCGATATAGAGGCCCCAGGGAACGAATCGGCTCAGCCCAGTGATGGCCAGTCCGACTTCCTCCTGACGGATATATTCGTGCAGCCCAAACAGGAAAATGGCCGCAAAGATGCCAACCGCAATCCAGTACCTGCGGCTTCCCACGAGGGCTTTTTCGAACATGAACATAACTACGGCCTCAAATGATGTAATAAATGTTCGGCCCGGTCCCAAGTTCCGGCTCCCGCCGAAGCGTCAAACCTGAACCCAGGAGCTTGCGCACGTCGGACTTTGGGTCGTTCACGTCTCCAAAAACGAGAGCTTTGGCGGGACACGCCTCAACGCACGCCGGCGGTTTGCCTTCCGCGAGGCGCTCAGGGCAGAATACGCACTTCTCGACCACCCCCTCATGCCGCGTCGGGAAATCCGGGTTCAGATGCTTGATGTACGGGCGGGGGTCGGTGAAATTGAAACTCCGGGCTCCGTAGGGACAGGCCACGACGCAGTACTTGCAGCCGATGCAACGGTGCCAGTTCATCATGACGATCCCGTCTTCCTTTCGTTTCCACGTTGCTCCCGTAGGGCACACATGGACACAGGGAGGACTATCACAGTGGTTGCACAGGACCATCACCGGCTTTTTCTTCAGCGTGATCTGAACGTAGGGGCTGTCTTGCGACGCAAAGACCTTTTCAAACGGTTCCTTCCAAATCCAGTTGATTTCGTGGTCAGGATTGGAAATGTAAGGAATGTTATGAGTGCGGTGGCAGGCGTCCATGCACTTGGTGCAGCCGGGATATTGAAGGCACTTCCGGGTGTCAACCACCATGCCGTACTGCTTGCGAACGGTCGAGGACGCGGCCTGCCGCGATGAAGTGCTGCTCGCGGAGCGTTCAGCCAGGACGGTCGAGCCGGCCGTTGCCAGAAGCGAACCGGCGGCCAGTTTAAGAAATCCCTTTCGCGTCATTTTCATTGTGCGCTCCTGTTTGCCAGCGCAGGGTCCACGTGACAGGACCAGCAGTTGGGAGTGCGGATGCCGACATAATTGTGGCAGCGCGCACAAAACGTCTTTCGTTGATGACAACTCAGGCAGGTCCCCGTGAGACTGATGTTGTAAACCTTGCCGGTGTACGACACGTACTTATATTGGTTATGGAGCACAACGTCGCGGCGCCACTGCATCAACAGCTTCATATGGGAACTCTGCATATATTTGAGCGGCGCCACACATTGCTTGGCGTGCGCAGGCATGACGAGGTCGGGCGGCTTCGGGGTTGTGCGTTCGGCCAGACCTCGCCACGCCGGGTAACTGAAGAATCCAAGAAATAGAAAGAGTCCGGCAATGATCCAGAGCTTGTCACGCATTGACGGTCCCCTCCTTCTGGTTCTGGAAGGGTTCACCCCGCACGTCGGTGGTTCTCTCCTTCTCGTCCTTCATCACGAGGGCGTTGCCGACAAGTTCGTGAACTCCGCCGACCTCGATGCCGGGAGCCCAATATTCGAGCATGGTGGGAAGGGTTGCTTTGTCGATAGCGCAGATGCAGGTCAGCAGGTTCACGCCGTATTTGTCCTGGACGTACCTGGCGGCGTTAGCGCGTGGCAAGCCGCCCCGCAACCTCATCTCAATGTTTTCGTCATTGCCCAGGCCGGCACCGCTGCCGCAGCAGAAAGTCTGCTCACGAATGGTGTTTTCGGGCATCTCGTAAAAATGGTTGGCAACGTTTCTCAGGATGTAGCGCGGTTCCTCCAGGATGCCCATTCCCCGAGCCGGATTGCAGGAGTCATGGAAAGTCACCTTCCAGTGGTTATTGCGGCTGGGATCAAGCTTCAGCTTGTGGTTGTGAATCAGGTCTGCGGTGAACTCGCAGATGTGAACCATCTTGGTGGACCGGGCGTTTTCAAAACGCGTTCCGGTAATTGGCGAAACCGGTTTTTCGAGAAAGTCGGCCGGACCGTTCAGAGTGTCCATGTACTGGTGGACCACCCGCCACATGTGTCCGCATTCACCGCCCAGAATCCATTTCACGCCCAGGCGCTTGGCCTCAGCATAAATCTTAGCGTTCAGCCGCTTCATCATTTCGTGCGAACTGAAGAGCCCGAAATTGCCTCCCTCGGCCGCAAAGGCGCTGAAGGTATAGTCCAGCCCAATTTCGTGGAAGAGCATCAGGTAGCCCAACAGCGTGTAATAGTGCGGAGTTCCGAAGTAATCGGCGGAAGGAACGATAAAGAGAATTTCAGCACCTTTTTTGTTGATGGGTGCTTCCACGCGAACGCCGGTGATTTCTTCCAACTCATCGACAGCAAAATCGATGCTGTCTTTGAAGCCGTGAGGCTGAATGCCCAGATGGTTTCCCGTCCTGAAGCAGTTGGCCGCCGGTTCCAGGACCCAGTTGGTATTGACGCCGACCAGATTCAAAAGCTCGCGCACTATCATGGTGATTTCCGCCGTATCCACGCCAAAGGGACAGAAAACGGAACAACGCCGGCACTCGGTGCACTGGTAGAAGTAATAGAACCACTCCTTGAGCACGTCTTCGGTCAAATCTCTGGCGCCGGCCAGGCCGCGGAAGATCCGGCCGCCGAGCGTGAAGTAGCGCCGGTAAACCGAACGAATCAGTTCAGCGCGCAAGACCGGCATGTTCTTGGGATCAGCCGAGCCCAGGAAGAAGTGGCACTTGTCCGCGCAGGCTCCGCAACGGACGCAGATATCCATAAAAAGGCGGAAGGAACGGAATTTCTCCAGCCGGTCCTTCATGCCTTCGAGAATGATTTCCTTCCAGTTCGGCGGAAGCTTCCAGTCCTCTTCGTAAGGCTGCCAGTCTCTCGGGTTCGGAAGGTCAAGGTAGCGAACGCTTTTGGCTCCGGCACTGTAGGAATAAGTCCCTTTGCGAAACTCTGCCCGCGTTTTACGCCAGTCACCACCCGATGGCGCATAGCTGATCTGGACGAGTTCTTCCGGTTTTGGAGGGGCTTCAGGCATTTTCTACTCCCTCACCAACGGCAGTCCTGCCGCTTTGATCTTGTCGTGGAACTCTTCCTCCCACTCCTCGTAGGTGTGAACCTTGACAGGGTAGTTCCACGGGTTCACGTGCCTGACCCTGCGGCTGTTATTGGCCAGGTTGCGGGTTGGGCTCAGGAAGACCCCGCCCATGTGGACCAATTTGCTGAAGGGGAAATAAGCCATAAGCAAACAGACCAGCGTCAGGTGGACAAAGAAGAGCGCTCCCACATCGGCAGGGACGACGGGGGCAAAGGTAACCAGCCCGAGGGCAAGCTGCTTGACCCCTTCAAGATCCACTTTGGCGAAGTACCGCATGAGAATCCCGGAGATGGCAATGCCCAGGAGCAGGAACAGAGCCAGGTAATCTGAAAATAGAGAGATGTACCGCACCTGGGGATTTCTCAAACGTCGGAAGATCAGGAACAGAAGTGCAGCCACAATGACGATATCGGTCATCAATAATTGTGGGGCGCCAATCTGAAAGAAGGCGTCCAGCGCATCCATCGCAGGAATGAATCGCGGCGCCGGCACAACAAAGAACCGTAGATGGCGGAGCAGGATGATCAGCATCGACCAGTGAAACGCCAACGCTCCC
>CAYWMN010000315.1:0-3889 GCA_964459065.1 uncultured Acidobacteriota bacterium
CTAAAATGACAAAATACTATGAATTCTTTATCCTTTTTCATTTCGACCACCTTCACTTTATCTATTTAATAAATAAATGATCAATCGATTCTTGATTTTGAATAAACGACTAAATAATTAACACTGAATTTTCTGAATCGCCATAATGTGTTATAACTTGTTTATCTGCTTCTGGTTCATTTAACCAGGTTTGTCCGTCGCATAAATATCTGAACTGATATTCTTTGCCGGTTTCAAGCACTATTTCAATGGAAGAAGAGCCGTCGGAATTCTTATGCGAAAATTTATGTTTATCAGGATCCCAATTATTAAAGTCTCCGACAACATTAATTATTTCAAAGTTTTCACACATTTTTTTTAAAAACGTAAAAGTAACTTGGCATACTTTTTTGTCCTTCGAATATTTTTTTATAATAGCCATAACTCACCTCGTAATGTTTTTAATAATAAAAGTATTGTTCGAATACTTTACTTTTTTCAAGAGATTATTTCTAATCAAATCATCAACCAAACTCCATGATGTTTTTGATCGAGATAAAAATTCTTCTACGGCATCTTTCCGCATCGGATGAACTGCAAGAATACTTAGCAATTCTTTTTCAGCATCGGAAGAATAGCTGAAGTTTGTTCCTTCACTATAAACTAAAAGCTCTACGCTATTTATTAAATCAAGAAATGTTTGATAAGCAAGATTCAAATTATTTTCAGACGGCGGCTCAACAAATATTTCTGCAGGCGGACGAGTAGGGATCAAGATATACGCTTTATACGGATTTAATTCGCTTATTACTTGAGCGGTTTTTCTTAATGATTCTATATTATCATTCATTTCTTTCACAAGCATTGTTTCCGTTACCAGCATTCCTTTGAAAGAAGAGGCAAAAGTTTTTATGCCGGATATTATTTCCTCGAGTTCAAGTTTACCATTAGGCCTATCAATCTTATGCCATATTTTTTCATCTACAGTATCAACTTTTACAGAAACCCAATCGGCTTTCAACAAGTCTTTTTGAACCTCTTCGTCCCAAAGCAAAGACGAATTGGTTATAACTGCGATTTTAATTCCAAGTAGTTTTAGCAAGTCAATTGTTTCGCCAAGATTTATATCGAGAGTCGGTTCGCCATCCGGTACAAAAGTCAAGTAGTCAATGCGTTCACCTGTACTTTGCAACTGCTTAACTTTTTCAGAAACCTCAAAGAAGATATCTTCCGGTAAAAAGTATTCTTTCCTTTTGATAGACATAGAATCAGTAGCGCCAATCTGGCAGTAAATACACGAATAGCTGCATACTTTTGGAGGTATGTTGTTTATTCCAAGACTTCTTCCTAATCTGCGTGACGGTATGGGACCAAAAACAATTGACATACTTTTATCATTCTTACTTTTTATTTAATCATGAAAATTCATAATTCCATTCGATATTTCTCTTAAATCTATTTTCTTTAATATATCACAGTCGCACTTTACTCCTAAATCTTTGAAAAACTCCAATATTAATTTCAATTCTTTATCAGAATAATTTTCGCCAAAATACCACTCAGTGTATTTGAAGTTGTTTTCACATTGCTTTTCTGTGCTAAAGATTTCATATAAATAAGCTTGCAGAAAAGCTAACTGATGAGTCGGCATTGGTAATTTTGGTTTCTTCATAAAATAATTTTCTTTCGCTTAACTAATACAAAAAAAATTGCAGAGATCTTCTAATTGAAATATTCAATCATAAGCCAATCTTGTTTCTTTATCCTTAAGTGCTGGTTTTAGTAATTCGTCCCAATTTTTGGTATTCCATGTTTCTAGTTTTGTATGAGTGATATAATATTTCTCCGGTATTGGATGTGTTCC
This sequence comes from uncultured Acidobacteriota bacterium, assembly GCA_964459065.1. GTDB lineage: Bacteria > Acidobacteriota > Terriglobia > UBA7540 > UBA7540 > JAMCXS01. The sequence continues at coordinate 1,844 of CAYWMN010000315.1, forward strand.
AACAACTACTTTTAAACTGTACTTAGTTTCAATAAATTTTTTAAAATGATAAATGTACGGGCATGGTGGATAGCCAACTATCATGCCCGTAGCAAAGTGAATTACTTCAGCACCGTTTTTCTTTAACTCTTCCGGTGCGTATTCTATATTGCCGCCGGGGCATCCGCCGCATGTTGTATACCCGACAATTTCTACATCTCTTTCTTTATAAATATCAAAAGCTCCGGCTCTTTCTTTAACAGCTCTGAAACATTTTCCGCCTGCGCAGCTTTTATACCGGTCACAAATAATAATTCCTATTTTTATTTTGTCATTCATAATATTTCTACATTATTTATCTTAGAGATGACATCTTTGAAAAAAAATGTCATCTCCATTTTTTGCTAAAAGTGCCAATTAGTTATTGGTATTAATTTTTCTTCCACCAGATTTCATCGGATCGCCGGAGTAACCCAAAGCTTTCCAGTCTATCCTGTCGGCTTTTGTACCATGGCAAGACGTACACTTTAGTACTTTATCCTTTGGTGCTACCATGTGATTTATAGGCCAGTACATTTCCGTTTCGATGAATGAGTAACTTCCCGAATAAGGCAAGTTTACTTCTTTCATTCCAAGCTGTGAAGCTGAATCCCAATTATAAGTATTCCAATAACCGTCTTTACCAAACAGTTTGGGTATAATTAAATAGTCATTTTTAGAATCATAAATTTGTTTACCGCGCATTACTTTAAAAGGAGCAATCCTTGCTTTCGGATCTTTGATATCCCCGTTAAGGGAATTAAGCTCAACAACTTTTGAAGGATCAATTTTATCGCCAAACGAATAATACTTTGCACTTCCGTTATACCATTTATATGTGGGTATTACATCCTTTGCCCACTTAAATTCGCCTTTCATTTTATTATAAGTTTCATTGCCAAATTTATCTTTGGATTCCGGTCTGTCTTCACCTGCTTTTGACCAATCCCACCATACTTTTGTAGGCTCAACACGGGCAAAATCGGGGATGTGGCATGTCTCGCAAGCAACTGCACTCAAGTGTCTGTTGATTGTTGCATTTTCATGGATTTTACCTTTATGGCAATCCGTGCAGTAAATATGATTTGCATTAGCTGCCATCGAGCCGTGACTGGCTCCCAATATTTTATGCTTTTGTTCTCTAGAAGAATGACAGTCTGAACATTCAAATCCGAATTTACCTATGTGAACATCTGTGCTAGGTTTCGGATTATACAAGCTGCCGTCTAAATCGCCGTGTTTAACACCGGTGCCTCCGCCGCCGTTAAAATGGCAAGCACCGCAGTTTGCTCTTGTTGGTTTTCCAACACTTTGTGCACAAGCAGCTAAGTCAACATTCTTATCCGGCATTCCCGCCCCGGTAGGTGTTTTTGTATATTTTCCCGTTTGGTCATGACATACCAAACAATCAACATTTTCTTCTTTACTGAAATCAAATGTTTTATCTTTCCAGCCGTAACCTGTATGGCAGCTTGTGCATCTGGGATTGTTTGAAGGAACTGCAATACAAAAATTATTTATAAAATTTATTTTACCTCTCTGAACAGTTTGATTATTCGCATCTAGGAATTTCTCATCTAACCATGTCCAATGGCTGGTATTCATAACTTCTTTAGCTGCGGTTTCGTGACAGGTTAAACAAGTATTTGTTACATCTTGCGGTGTTGCAAAAGGGCCCTGGATCAATTCCTTATGAGACTGGCCAAGCGATGATATGCTGCAAAGAAAGAGAACAATAAATATTTTCGAAAGCATGATAACCTCTTTTGTTTATTGAAGTTGTTTATGATTCTTTTATTTCTTGTGCTTGTAACTCATCTTGATAATTTTTTTCAATTAAATTTATAATTGATTTAAAAGCGTTCGTTACTTCGCAATCCGGCTTTTCCAGAACGATTGGCTTTCCTATATCACCAAGAATGCGGGCATCAATGTCAATCGGAATTGAACCAAGAAATTGAACACCGTAATTGTCTGCTAATTTTTTCCCACCGCCTTCGCCGAAAATGTTTAGTACCGCGCTGCAAT
>CAYWMN010000316.1:0-3886 GCA_964459065.1 uncultured Acidobacteriota bacterium
GGTGACGGGATTCGCCTGGCGGAAGCTGCGAACGTCTTTGGGATTTGCCGTTCCGACCGCGGCCAGATCCCCCACTCCGCCCATGTCGAAGCTCACCGGCACTGTGGCGTCCGGGACCACATTGCCCGCCCGGTCCAGGACCTCCAGCGTAACGTAGGCCAGGTCATTGCGATCGTTGCGGATCGACGGCCGGTCCGCTTTCAGGCGGAGCCTTGCGGGCCTGCCCGCTGTTTTCAGGATGGTCTCGGCAATGGGTGCGCCCTGGCTGAGGGCAACGGCTTTCAGTTCGCCGGGAGCGTAGGGAACATTGAATTCCGCCTTGAATCTGGTTGCGGCTGAGATGGACTTTGCGCCGACCTCGCGGCCGTTCAGCAGCAGGCGCACCTCGTCGCCCTGCGAGTAGACGTGCACGGCAAGGGCTTTCCCTTCAAAGCCGGGCCAGGTCCAGCTCTTCAGCTGGTCCGGCCAGCCCCAGGCGCTGACGAGTTGCTCCCGCCCTTCGGGGATGGGCCGTTGGACGGCCATCTCAAGCTTGCTGACGCCCCAGAGCACCTGCTTGTAGAACAACTGTGGCTTCTTGTCACCGGCGAGATCGATGTCGCCGCAATACGCATTGAACCACGGATAATCAGCGTGGCTGGACGCCATTGGGGCCTTACCTTTTGATGACGGCGGCTGCGGCCGGTGGCCGGCGGGGGTCAGTTGAGCATTGCCGATGCCGGCCTCGCCCAGATAGTCCATGCCCGTCCACACAAAGTCGCCGATAACGTAAGTGTGTTTCTGAACCATCTGCCAGTTCTCGAACGCCTGCAACGGAAAGGACTCGGTCGCCATCATCACCCGATTGGGAAGGCGCTCGTGGTCCTTTTCATAATGGAACCACTGGTAGTTGTAGCCACCGACGTCCAGATGTTCGAAGGCCGGGTCGGCATCCGGCCACGGATGGATGGGGTTAATCGCGGCGGTGATGAGCCGAGTGTCATCGAGCCGCTTGATCTCATTAACAATTTCCTTTGCTTCGGCCACTCCCAGGGGCTTGGCGCGCTCCGGAATCTCGTTCCCGATGCTCCAGAAGATGACGCTGGGATGGTTGCGGTCCCGAAGCACCATGGAATCGATGTCGCGCCGCCACCAGCGCTTGAAGTAAAGATGATAGTCCTGAGGGTTTTTCTGGACCGACCACTGGTCGAAGGCCTCGTCAATGACGGCGATGCCCATCCGGTCGCACGCCTCCAGGAACCTGGGCGAAGGCGGATTGTGGGCGCAGCGGATGGCATTGAAGCCGTGGGCCTTCATCAACTCCACCCGGCGCTCCTCGGCGCGGTCGATGGCCGCTGACCCCAGCAGCCCGTTGGCGTGATGCATGCAGCCGCCTCTCAGTTTGACCGCTTTGCCATTGATGCGCAGACCGTTCTGCGCATCCGCCTCAATCTTGCGGATGCCGAACGAGGCGGTGGTGCTGTCCAGCGTTTTGCCGCCCGAAACAAGTTCGACCTGGGCGCGATGGATGCGCGGCGCATCAAGCGACCACAACGCCGGGGACAAGACGGATAGGGTCTGCTCCACCTCCGCATCCCTGCCTGGTCCAACCCGCTGCGAGACTTCGTGGTTGCCAACAACATGATTGTTGGAGTCCAGGAGTCGAACCCGGACTTTCACACTTCGCGCTGCCTTTTCGTGGTTCTCAACCTTCACGGCCACCTTTACGCTGGCGGCCTGCGCTGAAACTTCCGGCGTCGTGACGCACACTCCCCACAGTGGAACCCGGACCGGCCCGGTCACATTGAGCCAGACATGCCGATAGATGCCGGAACCCGAATACCACCGGCTGTTCCTTCCCACATTCCGCACCCTGACCGCCATGACGTTTTCACCCTGGCGGTTGAGGTGCGGCGTGAGATCGTAAGCGAAGCTCGTATAGCCGTAAGGGTGAAAGCCCAGGTGGTGGCCGTTCAGCCAGACATCGCTGTTCATATACACCCCTTCAAACATGATCTCGGCGTGGCTCGTCGCACGCACGTCATCGGCGGTGAAATGCTTTCGATACCAGCCGATGCCTCCCACGCACCAGCCGGTGGAGCGCTCTCCCTGGCTTTGGTATACGTCAAACGGGCCGGTGTGCAGGGGCACGTCGGTGCCGCCCCAAACGGCTCCCTGACCGTCGGATCGCGGGGATGGGGGAAGATCTTCAACACTCCAGTCGTGGGGAAGGTCGAGTTCCCGCCAGGCGTTGTCGTTGAACGCCGGATCTTCAGCCCCGGAAGCATCTCCGCGATGAAAGCGCCAGCCGCTGTCAAACAGCTGGTTGCGCAGGTTGCCGGCGCGGAAACGCCTGGAGCGCGCGGGTGCGCTCTGCCGGGCGCGCAAAACCTCGCCGGCCACGAGCGGCGCTGCCGTCAAGCCGCCGATCAATGACTTGAGTGCGTCACGCCTGGGCAGGTTGCCTTTTTTTGGTACTTCGGGGGTATGAGGCTGTTTTGATCTTTCCATTTCTGGACTCCCTCTGAGTGTTGCCGGCGCTCGTTTGAGATCACCTTTGAAGCCGCTCGGTTCACGGTGGGTGGAATTATACACCGTTGATCGTACGGCCGAAGTCCCGGCCGTAGCCACCTTACGTTGAAACCATGAAGTTCGGGTGGCCGACGATGGTCATGGTGAAGTCATCATGGCGGGCTTGGATGGATGAGTTCAGGTGTCTGCGGACTTTGCGCCGTGTGCGGAAGGGAATGAAGTTATCGGCGCTGCCCTACTCACTTGGGGCGGGTAATCTCGCCGTAAAGCTCCGGGCGCCGGTCACCGATGTCGGTATCGTTTATTTGCGACAGGTCCACGTCACAAACCAGCATGGCGGGACGGTTCGTCTGTAGCTGCGCAATAACCTGGCCGTCCGGACCCGAAACGATGGCCGTCCGCGGGTGCACGAAGGCAAGAAAATTTCCGTTTTCGTAAGACCGCGTGCGCATCCACCACTGGTTGTCCAAACCCCACATTCCATAAGAAGGAATCAATGTGATGCGGGCGCCTTTCAACCGCGCCACCCGCGCCGACTCGGGCCAGCGGCGATCAGCGCAGATCAGAATTCCCATCTTGCCCCACTCCGTATCGAAGACAGGCAAATCCTGACCCGGGCTGAAACGCAGATCGTGCGTTTGCAGCATGGTCTTGTGATAGATGCCGAGGGTCGAGCCGGCCCGATCGAGCATGATAACCGAATCATAAAGTTTGCCGCCCGATTTTTCCGTGAATCCAAACAGGGTACAGACGTTGTACTTTGCCGCCAGTGCCTGCAGCCGCTGGATATACGGGCTGGTGTTAACGTCTTGCGCCACGGCATCGAACCGTTGCGGGGTCCAATCCTCTGCAGTGACCACATAGCCGTCCAGGTAGCACTCAGGCGTGATGACCATGTCCACGCCCTCCCGAGCGTGCGCCGCCACAATACGCTCGAAGTCTTGCCAATTCCCCTCCAGGTCCCAAAAAGCCGGCACGGCGCTAAATAGACCCAGTCGCACCTTTGACTTGACCTCTTCCGCCATCGGAGCCGCTTGTTTCATTGATCGAGTCCTCCCAGTTTGAGCCAAAAAGACTAACATATTGGATCGCCCCAACGCCACCGGCCACGCTTGTTTCCGGACGGAATGGGCGATGCCTGGATCCTGTCGGCCGTAACGACGCGCAGCCTCTGGACCTTCCCTGACGAGCCACAGGGTACGGAGATGATCTGACGCGGCAGCGCGTACCCGATCTTTGGTATTCTTGGAGCCATAAGGAGTGCATGCGCGGGCGGCGGGAGTACGCCGCGAGCGCCCACAACCTTTAGCGATATGATGTTATTCAGCCAAGCGGAAAGGGTTTGACCCATGCGCCTTCCATGCGTTGTGATTCT
>CAYWMN010000317.1:0-3878 GCA_964459065.1 uncultured Acidobacteriota bacterium
TCTCGCGGGCAAGGCTGAGTTCATGAACCTGATTGCGACGGGAAAGGTGGTGCACGCCGGGACTCTGAATGGGAACCCCGTTGCCCTGGCCGCCGTCCACGCGACCCTCGAGACGTTGTCGAGCGATGGAGACAGACGCTATGAGGAGTTGAAAACGCGCAGTGACCGGCTGCGCTCAGGGCTTGAAACCCTGCTTCGGGCGAAAGGGCATCCGGTGGTTACCTCCGGCTACGGAGCGGTTTTTCAGCTTTCGTTTATGGAAAGACCGGCTCGAAATTACAGGGAAACGATGGCGGCCGACAAATCGCTGTACAGCGATTTTGCTTTGGCGCTGCTGGACGAGGGAATCCTGGTGCTTCCTGACGGGCGCTGGTATGTTTCTTTCGCTCACTCCGACGAGGATATCGAAGCGACTCTAGCCGCTGCGCAAAAGGCCGTTGACTGATAAGAAACCATCGCCGGAGGCCGGCCGCGGCGGAAAGTCAATTGAAAGGCGCTCAAGGAGGTAGAGAATGGCGCGGGGAATCAAACAAAGCTTGGCGGATGAGTTGAGAAGTTTGACGGAATTGGACCGGCGCGAGGCTCTGAAGATTCTGGGTGGCGGGGCGCTTGCCGCTCCGCTGGCGGCCGCGCTTGATCCGGCGCGCGCCCAGGCTTCTGCATTCCCTGTGCCGGCCGGCCCGGCAGCGACCGGCGCCCCGGCAGACCGGCGTCCGGAAACCCAGTACGGCTTCAATCCTTGCGGAGAGCGGCGGAAGTCTCCAAAAAAGTTTACCGGACCTTTCCACACCAGACAGGACACCTATATCGTGAGTTCCGCGGACCAGGCTTACGACCTTCCGCTGCGGGTGTTATTGCCGGACAATCTGGAAGCCATTGATTCACCCCGCGTGCTTTACGTGCTGCCGGCGTATCCCAACCTCCGCTTTAAGATCGGGGACGGCCTGCTGATGGTGGAGCACGAAAACCTCCACAACAAGTACGGCCTCATCGCTGTCGCTCCCGCCTTCAGCGACTGGCCGTGGTACGCCAACAATCCGAAGGACCCGGCCCTTCAGCAGGAAAGCTATTTCGTAAACGAGATTGTGCCGTTCATCGACAGGCTTTACCCGAAGGCCAGCCGAACGCGGCTACTGGTCGGAATGAGCAAGTCCGGCAATGGAGCCTTCCAGATGCTCTTGCGGCACCCCGACGTTTTCCATGCCGCCGCCATCTTTGATTCTCCCCTCATGTATGATTCCGCCACGCAGTTTGAGACCGCCCGAATCTACGGCGACAACACCAACTTTGTGAAGAACTATTGCATCCCCCAGTTGCTGCGGGAGCGCAAGGATCTTTTTCGCGGCAAGCCCGCGAGGTTTGCCATGTTCGGCTACTGCCTGTTCGGCGGACCGCACCCGAAGTTTGGGCCGCATCTCGAGCAGGCCCACGCGCTGCTCAAAAGCCTGGGCATTCCGCACATCTATGACGAAGGCGTTTGCCGGAACCACCGGTGGGATAGCGGCTGGCTGGGAGAAGCCGTGGCCGCGCTCGACAAGATGGGGCGCAACGCCGGGTGACGAAGACGGCCCGCCGATGAAGCGGCGACACCGCGCCCTCCATCGGTGGTCCCTTGCAGCTTGACATCACCTTGTTGAGTAGAGATACTTGTGCGCACCGCAGACGGAGAGTCTGCGAAGCTCAGACGGCTTTCAACGGCTGCCGCGTGAGGCGGGAAATGGCCTGCCAGAAATTGCTTTTCAGCCTGTTGCGTCCTCCACAAGTCCGGACTCTGTTGCTGACCCTTGCAGCCATCGCGGCGCTGATCAGCCCGGGCAAAACCGTGGCGGCCGGCCATGAGCATTTCATCAAGCAGACCTTTGTTTACAAGACCGTGAATGGCTGCGGCCTCCGCGCTGATTTTTACCGTCCGCCGGGTCATGCCGTGCGGCCTCTCATCTTCTGGATCCATGGCGGGGCGCTCATGATGGGCCACCGCGGCAACCTGGGGAAGGAGCATCTGGAGCGTTACATCCGCGCCGGATTCTCCGTTCTTTCGATCGATTACCGGCTGGCCCCGGAAACCAAGCTTCCCGGGATACTGGATGACGTGCAGGATGCGTATGGCTGGGCCCGGAGCATGGCGCCGAAACTCCGGATCGATCCCGACCGCATCGCCGTGGTTGGACACTCGGCGGGAGGCTACCTGGCGCTTGCGAGCGGCTATCTATTCCATCCGCGGCCCCGGGCCATCGTGTCCTTTTATGGTTATGGCGATATTGCCGGAGCCTGGTACAGCGAACCTTCGCCCTATTATTCGCGCAAGGCGATGGTTTCAAAAGCGGAGGCGCTAAAAGCAATCAGCGGCGGTGTTCCATGCGGCGGCAAATCTCCCCGCGAGCGATATCTTTTTTACCTTTACTGCCGTCAACAGGGGTTATGGCCCAAAGAGGTCACCGGTCTCGACCCGCATACGAGTCGGCGGGCCTTCAATCGCTTTTGTCCCATTCGGAACGTCCGTGGCGATTACCCTCCCACGATGCTGCTGCACGGCGATAAGGATACGGATGTTCCCTTTGAGCAATCCGTCGAGATGTATAACGAACTGAAGCGGAGCCTTATCGAGTGTGAGTTCGTTCCTGTGGCGGGTGGAGGGCATGGATTCGATCAGGGAAAAATGAACGATCCTGAGATCTCCGCGGATTTCGACCGGGTGATCGCCTTCCTCAAGAAGCATCTTGAGTAGCCTGCCATCGAATACGGCGGGATGAACCCGCCACTACGAAAAAAGAACCGTGGGGCGTAATATCTGCGTGATGGCGTACAATCAGCAATTATTTTTTTGAGGAGGGCCTTATGGACCGCAGAAGCTTCATGCAGAATTCCATCGGCGCTGTGGGCGCAGCGGCGCTGGCCCGCGGCACGGGCGAAGGCGCGGGTGTGCCGGGCGAATCCGATGCGGCGGCGAGTACGCAGCCGAACGTGATCTGGTTTCTCGGTGACCAGTTCCGTTCCTTCGCGATCAGCTGCAACGGCGATCCGAACGTTCACACGCCCAACATCGACATCCTCTCGCGCATGGGCGTCAACTTTGACCATGCGGTCTCCTGTTTCCCGCTCTGCTCGCCCTTCCGCGGCTCCATGCTGACGGGGCGTTACCCGCACCATTGCGTTCCGGGGCATCAATACCAGCTGCCGCCCAGCCAGCCGACCATCGCCAGGCCTTTCCGCGAGGCGGGCTACCAGACCGCTTACTTTGGCAAGTGGCATGTGGACGGATTCAAGGAACAGAACGGCCGTACCGCCATGCACATTATTCCTCCCGACCGGCGCGGCGGTTTCGACGAATGGATCGGCTATGAGAACAACAACAGCCAGTGGGATTGCTGGGTGCACGGCGGCTCCGGGAAGGACGCCTTCCACTACCGGTTGCCCGGCTACGAGACCGATCAATTGACCGATCTGCTGATCAAGTACCTGAAACAGCGCGGCGAAGAGGCGAAAGCCGGCAAGGGGAAACCCTTCTTTGCGGTGTGTTCGGTGGAGCCGCCCCACAGTCCTCACCTGGCCCCGGCGGAATTCATGAGCCACTACAACGGGGGCCAGCTCGAGCTGCGGGAAAACGTTCCAAACGTGGAATGGGTCCGGAAGCAGACGCGGCGGGAACTGGCCGGCTACTACGCCCAGATCGAAAATCTGGACTGGAACCTCGGACGCATCCGGGAGACGCTCGAAGAGATCGGCATGGAGTTCAACACCTATATCTTTCAATTCGCGGACCACGGCGACATGATGGGCTCGCACGGGCATTTCCAGAAGACCACGCCGCTTGAGGAATCCATCCGCATTCCGATGATCGTGAGCGGCGGCCTGCCCTATTACGACGGCAACCGCAGCGG
>CAYWMN010000318.1:0-3874 GCA_964459065.1 uncultured Acidobacteriota bacterium
GGAGGTAAACGGATTGTTCAGCGTCGCGAAGTGGTTCCCGCAATAGAAGCCCATGGCCGCTTGCTGGTCGCCATTAAGAGCCAATGCCGCGGCCAAGTCTGGAACCGATCCTGCCACCAGGCCGCTTTCATATTGCCACGTAAAGCCCAACCACGGATCGTGGTTGTGAAGCCACTGTGCGTTCGGGAATCGATACTCGACGTGCGTGGTCTGCTGGAATTCCTGGTCGTGATCGATGCGGAAAGCACCGACGTTCAGAGGCGAGTTGAAAATCAGGCCGCCGACCTCCGGGCCGAAAAATCGGGAGCGCGCGTGCCCCATAACGGAATAGGCCGTGAAGCCGTGCCACTCCGTCATGTTCACTCGCACGGCAGCGCCGTCGATTTTGGACTTTCGCCATTGGATCGGAAAAGTAATGGGCGTGTTGAAAAGCGTGTCAAAGTCAAAATCATCGTGAGTAAATTTCCAGAAGTACCCGGCGGTGACCACAAGGTGTCTGCCGAAGGCTTGCTCAAGGCCGACGTTAAATTGGTCCCGGCGGCCCGGCACGAGCGCGTTCTCTCCGAAAGCGCCAATGCCATTGGCCGACAAGCCGCCCGCTCCGGTGGCGCTGGAAAGCAGCAGGTTCTCATAATAGGGCGGATCAAACAGCCTCGCATAGCCTGCACGAATGACGGTGTTGGTCGGCAAGATGGTGTACGAAATACCGACTCGGGGCTGAAGCTCACTGGCATTGCTCAAGCCTCGGTATATGCCCTCCCGCAAACCGCCTTCCACTCTCCACTGGCCCACCGTGATGCTATCCTGCGCGTAGAGGCCGACATCCACAATATTCGAGTGGCCGTGGAAATCGAAAAGATGCCCGCCGCGGGTCAGGTCATAGGGAATCAGGCCCGGCGCGAGCGCGGGATTTGCAACATAACCGTTGGCGCCACAGTTATTGGGATCAATGAGTGTGGGATCAAGCACCGGGCTGCCGCTCGAAGTCAGGCAAACAGGATTGAACGTGGGGTCCGTGATTCCCAGGAAAAAGTTTTCAGTCAGGGGCGAGGAATCAAATTCCATCCCCGCTTTGATCGTCTGAATGCCGTGCGAATAGGTGAAGTCGCCGGTAAAACCATAATGCGGCTGGCGCCGGTCCTGCCCGACCGTGGCCGGCGAATCGGAGAATGGATCCCGGCTCGGGAAATATTGAACATGAGTGATTCGCAAGTAGGATTGAAAAGCCAATAAAGAACTTTGACCAAACAAGTGTGTCCATTCCGGTGAGAGGTTGATGGACTTGACCTGCTGGCGCTGGTCCTGCCCCACCGCGACCTGGTCATAAGTATTCGGAATCTGGAACCAGGAGCGGCCCAGAGAAAAATCAAGATGCATCGTATTTTTTTCACTTGGCTGCCAGTCAACGCGATCGAAGAAACTCTGGCCATTGCCCTTGTCGTGAAAGGCAGTGAACTCCGGAGAATCCAGAAAACGGCTGGAACCATTCCCGCTGAAAGAGAAGAAGTTTCCCCATTTACTGCCGCCCATTCCCAAAGTAAGAGCTTCTGCCCAGGAGCCAAACGACCCATACTGGCTGTTGAAACTTCCATGAGGGTGCACTTCGCCAAGACCCGATTTCATGGTGGTATTGACAATCAGACTGGTCATGCCTCCGTACCGAGCCGGCGGCGTTCCGTGAATAACCGACAACGACTCCACGGCGTTCATGGGAAGCTGGTTCGCAAATATCTTGGCCTGCTGATCGCTGGTCGGCTGGCCATCCATCACGACGGTGGTGTCAGAGTGTTCGCCCAAAGGATGGAAGAAGCCGTTGGCATCAGCCACAACTCCAGGGGTGGCGTTTGTAAGAACCTGGCTAAGACCGATGGAAGGGCTTTGGATCGGCAATGTTGAGATAAGAGACCGATTGACCACGGTGTGGGCAACGGGGCTTTTCCCAAGAAGGTCATGCGCCTGTGTCGTTACCGTCACCTGGGTGGCAACACTTGCAAGCTGTAGAGCTATTTTCAATCGCGCTGGAAGGCCCGAGCTTACTTCGACGTCCTTGACGGCGGGCTGAAAATGTTCGTCCGTCACCGTAAGGTGGTAGGAGTTAACCGGAACGTTCGAAAACAAAAATTTACCTGCATTGTTGGTGATCGTTGCGCGGTTATAGCCGGAAACGGGATTCTCAATCTCAACGGTGGCACCACTCACCACGGCGCCAGACGGGTCAACCACTGACCCCTGGATGCTCCCGGAATTGCCCAGGGCTTGTGCCAGGGCACACCTTGTCGGCAAGAATAGGCCACAAATAATTAACGCGGCCATCAATGAAAGGGCCGAATAGGATAGTGCCACGAATGGTTCGCGGCCCAAAAGGATGCGCATACACTCCTCCTCGATATGATTTAATTTCTTTTCTGATATCTGGGCAAATCAGGCGCGAGGAGGATCTCGGCCAGAGGAATGATGAAGAAAAACCGTGGGAAAAGTGTGGATCGGGGTCGGCGGCGCAACCGCAACCACATGGAGCATCGCCTGCAGAGTTCTTTCCGCCGAGGGATGAACAGCTCCCTGGCGCGCCAGCTGGCAGGCCGGACAAAGAGGGGCGGGAGGTGGCGCCGAGTTGGGCTTGCTCCATGCTGTGCTACAAGTTGCCGCGTTCCGATAAAGGCTTGGACCGAGAACGTGGTGGTGCAGTTCCAGTACGAAGAAAAGGTTGAGCTGAACCAGGACAGCCAGCCAGACCGCCCCCCAACGACCGGCGCCACGTCCCCGAAAAACGGATTTGTTTTTGAAACCGATACGCATCACGCTTCTAAACCTGCAAGACGTCGCCGTCCTTCGCCACCAGGCTGTAGAGAACCGGATTCACAAAGAATCCCAGGAGCAGAGGTGAAATCAGTCCTCCCACAATGACGATGGCGAACGGCCGCTGCGTGTCGGACCCGATTCCGTGCGAGAGCGCTGCCGGCAGCAATCCGAGACACGCCACGAGCGCCGTCATCATGATCGGCCGCAACCGAAGCAAGGCCGCCTCGTGCGTGGCCCCGCGGATGTCTTTCCCCTCCAGGCGTAGCTTGTTGATATAGGAATAAAGGACCACGGCCATCTCCGTCGATACCCCCATCAGCACAAGCAGTCCGAGCACCGAGGAAACGCTGAAAGGCGTATGACTATATCTCAAGGCCAGCAGCGCTCCAACCGGCTCCGTCGTCACCACGCCAATGGCGATGGCAACGGGAAATTTGAAGTTGCCGTAGAGAGCGAAAAGAATGAGGAAAATCAGCAGCACGGTGAGCGGAGCGATCACATCGAGCTGCTTTCTGGCGGCAAGATACTCGCTGTATTCGCCGCCCCAGGTAACGTGATAACCTTGCGGCAGAGAACGCACAATCGGCGCAATAGCACGCTGGCCGGCTTCTACAGCGCCCGCCAGGTCGCGCCCCTGAACACTGTACTGAATTCCAATGTACCGCGAATTGTTCTGCCGGTAGATGAATGCGGCGCCATTCCCAACACTAATATCTGCCAATTCCTTGAGCGGGATCTGCTGGCCGCTTGGCGTCCCGACCAGCAGATTCCCGATGGCTCGCGGATCGGTCCGGAACTGCGGCTTCATCCGGACGATCAAATCGAACAGCTTTTCACCCTGGATCACCTGCGTTGCGGGTTCGCCGCCAATCGCAGCTCCAATCACCGCCTCGACGTCGGACACATTCACGCCGTAGCGCGCAATCTTCTCCCGATTGATGTGAATCAACAGGCTGGGCTGACCCAGCTCGCGAACAACCACGAGGTCCGTAAAGCCGGGAACCTTCTCGAGGGCCATTTTGATTTTGACGGCGGCATTCTGCAAGACTCGCAGGTTGGAACCATACACTTTGAC
>CAYWMN010000319.1:0-3787 GCA_964459065.1 uncultured Acidobacteriota bacterium
AAATAAAGAACCCGCGACACAGAAAGCAGTGTCGCGGCTACCCTTCCCGATGCCGCCCGGAGGCCAGCGCTACGTCGGGCGATGCAAAATCCGGCGGTGGGGACACCGCCGCTACAGAAAACCCGCGGATCTGAAGGCTCGCGCTACCGGTCCGACGGCGGCTTAAACTCTTTCAACATCACAATGGAACCGTTTTTTGTGGAATTCAGCCGGATCTGCATTACCGGAGTGTAGTCGGGATCGTTATACCAGTCGCGGGCCGCCTCTTCGGAAGGAAACTTGAGCACCACGTTCACCCCGGCCGCGTGGCCTTCCAGAGCCTCAGCCTGATAGTCAGCAGCCAGGATTTCAGCTCCGTGCTTGTGAAGCAGCGGCACCACGCCGGGCACGTAGCCTTCGTAGTCCTTGGGGTCAACAACATCGTAACAGGCAATCACATAAACGGACATCGTTGGACTCTCCGAATGTAGAGTGGATACGGCGACGGTGCGCCGGAATTAAACCGTTGCAGGGGAAGTGATAGCATCATACAGCGGCGCTCGAAAGGCAAGGAGAAAATTCCGGGCTGGTGGGGTTGGCGTGCGCCCAGTGCGAAAACTCTTTTCCTAATTTGCAATTGGTAATTTGTAATGAGTGAGGTATATCCTTGAGGACATCGATTTCCAGGAGCGGGGGCGGGCATGCGGCAAGGCAAGCGGGACGTTGGGCAGGTCGGCGGTCTGTCGGCCCGGACAGATCAGCCCACGGCGTGGAATCGATGGTAAGCGCTATCGTCATAAGACAACTTTGATGAGCGGGACTTCTAACCCGATTGGCACGAATGAATCGAGATTGCAATAAAGGAGGAGTAGATGAAAGGTCAACGAAAGGTATTACTTGCCCTGGTTGTGGCGGCATTGCTGGTGAGCTGGGGATGTTCGCAAAAAGAGAAAGCCCCGGCGAGCGAGGCTGCGAGTGAGTCCCAGTCAATCGAGCCGTTCCTGGGACGCTGGGATTTAACCGTCAAGACGCCGAAGGGGGAGCGCGCGGCGTGGATCCAAATTACGGAGAAACAGGGCCAGGCAGAGGGCCTGATGCTGGCATTCGGAGGACATCCGCTTCCCACCGAGAAGATCGAGGCCAAGGGCGATACGATCGATATCTTCCCGGCCAAGGGTCAATTCGGCGAGGGAAGTGAGTTCAAGGGCAAGCTCGTCGACGGCGAGCTTGAGGGCACGGCATTGAACGCCAAGGGCGTGAGCTGGGAATGGTCCGGCCAGAAGTCGCCGTCGCTTGAACGAACCGGCACTCCGAAATGGGGCAAACCCATCCGGTTGTTCAATGGCAGGAATCTTAAAGGCTGGACGCTTCGCCATCCCGGCCCGGACGCCGGCTGGAAAGTCGAGCACGGCGCGATGGTGAAGAATAAGAAGAGTTCGGACATCATCACGACGGCCAAATTCGAAGACTTCAAGCTGCACGTTGAGTTTAAGTGCGTGGCCTCGTGCAACAGCGGGGTCTATCTGCGCGGCCGCTACGAGGTGCAAGTTGCCGAGCCCGGGAAAGATCTGCCTCCCAACCGCGCCCTGGGCGCGATCTACGGCTTTATTGCCCCGAACCCGCCCGCAACCGTCCGGCTGGGGAAATGGCAAACCTACAATATCACGCTGGTGGGACGAACCGTCACCGTGGTTTTGGACGGCAAGACGATCATTGACCAGCGCGATATTCCGGGCATTACCGGCGGCGCGCTCGATAGCCACGAAGCCGAGCCTGGACCGATTTACCTTCAGGGCGGCGAGCATGGACAGGTGGCGTTTCGGAATATCGTGATTACGCCGGCCCTCCCGCAGAGTTAAAACGATCAGAAGTCTTAAACCGTAGCGGGTAGATTCTTTCTTGAAGTCCAAGGGAGAATCTACCCGGCTTTTTGCCTACTTGTAATTTTCAACCTGCCAGGAGGATCGGATGAAAAAGTGCACCATTATCAAAGGGTTCCTGCTTTTGGGCGGCTTCTGCCTGCTCTGGAGCGCGGGTGCGGGCGAGCTTTGCGCCGGCCAAAACTTCCCGAGCCACGTGTCCGTGTTCGGGAAATCGTCGCCAGAATCGGTTGCCCGTCCTCAGAAGGTCAGCGCGGCGAAGGAAGCCGACATCCGGCAATTGTTGAAGGAACTGCACAGCAAGGAAGCCGAGGCCCAGGCGATGCGTGACGTGGCGACGGCCATGCGGCCTGTGCTTCTGCAGGTGCTGCCTCCCGGGAAGTACCGCCAGCGGCTGGTGGAACTGTTCTTTGAGAAGATGCACGCCAGGGCTACTCCGGAAGCCGTAATCAACATGGAAATTCCTCTTTACGCTCAGTATCTTAGCGATGCTGAAATCAAGGGATTGATTAAGTTTTACAATACGCCTGTCGGGCAGAACTGGGTCAGAGTGCGTCCTAAGCTGCATGCGGCAGTGCTGGGCCGGACCAAGGCGCAGGGCCGCGCGATGTGGCGCGAAACAATACGCGAGGTGCTCGAGGAGAATCCCGAGCTTGCCAGGGAGTTCAAATCTGCATTAAGGGCCGCCCGGGCGCGGGAACGCTGAGGCGGGGCCTCAGCGGACAGCATCGCGAAGTTTTGGTGCAAGGAGAAGTGTTGATGCGCAGACAAGTGCTTGTGGGTTTGGGAGCGGCTTTGGTGGCGCTGGTGATGGCTCCGCTGTTTCTGGTGGCGGGGCCGGCACAGCAGTCAAGTCCTTTTTGCGCGGGGCGCGATTGCCGCCAGTCGCGCGCGCTGCTCAAGAACCTCTGCGACTTTATCGTCAAAAAGAAGAGCACGTTTCCAACCATCTACATCGGCGGATACTACATGCGCGACCTGGTGGATGGCTACGAGATTTTCGGCAACCCGCGCTATCTGGCGACGGCCGTTGCCTACGGCGATTATCTGTTGAAGCGGCAGATGCCGAACGGCTTCTGGGCTTCAGGGTACGGCACGGTCTATCTGGCCGATACGGGAAGCGCTCTGGGACTGCTGATCGCGCTTTACAACCACGTGGACCATCGGCGGCAGAAGGAATATTTTGAAGCCGTCCAGCGCTATGTGAATTCGCTTGAAACCAACGGAATGATCCACCGGAACGGTGCGCTCGGAACAGGCTGGCGGCACGTGAAAGACGGCGTGATGACGGGCCCGATCCGCGACCTGTACACGCTTTCTTCGGCGCTTACGGGGGGCGAGGTCTTTACCTGGATGTACCATGCCACTGGCAAGGACCGCTACCGCGAAGTCGCCTACCGCGCCCTGAAGTGGGTTCTCAGCACTCAGCGACGCGACGGGAACATCCCTTACATCCTGGCCATGGAAGGCTCGGACTGGGCAAAGCGCGGCGATCCCAGGACTGACTACAACCTGTGGGAGAAGATGACCTATGGGACTTCAGGCTACGTTGGGGAAGGCATTCTGTCGTTTGCGCTGCATTGCGGCCGACCGGCATGGAGTGAGTGGATCGGGAAAGCCGTGATGCCCAACATCGAATTCCTGCTGCGAACCCAGCTCGCCGACGGCACGTGGTCAAAGCACCGCCGAAATAGCTGGGACCGCACGCGCAGCCCGGGAATTGTGAATTACCTGATCTGGTATGACCGGCACGTGCGGCGCGATGCGCGCGTGGAGCAGGCGGTGCGGCGCTTTGACGCTTTTATCATCAATCCCTCGAACGGCAGGCGCTACGGCCTGTTGAACGAGGGAGCCACGCCCCATGGCCGGGAAGAATCGAACGCCTTTAATACCGCGACAAGCCTCACGGCGCGGGCGCTCGCCGGCAT
>CAYWMN010000320.1:0-1799 GCA_964459065.1 uncultured Acidobacteriota bacterium
CGGGCCGTGCAGAAAAAAGTGATACAGGGCCAGGAGCATGACGAAAAGCTGCAAAACAAAGTTCATGAAACCGGAAACGAACAGAGCGCTGTGCTCAATCAGGAACCGGCTCCCCGCGCTGAACGCCCGCGCCACGGCCGTGCCGAGGTCCGTTTTTTTCACGCCCATGAGGCCCAGCTCTTTAGTGACCGCCTGGTAAGCGCTGGAATTCTGAAGCGCGGCCACTTTAGCGGGCAAACCGCTGACAACGATGTTGGCCACCGCGCCATACGCCCTGACGGATTCTTTAACCATCAGAAAAGCAAAAAACAAGACGGGTAAAACAATCGCCACCAGCAGAAAGAAGCTGGCTAATGCACCGGCAAGCTCTCGATTCCGGATATAGCGCAGGATCCATTTATAGAAGGGAAAGAAAATGGTCGCCAGAATCGCCGCCCAGGCCAAAGCGGGGAAAAAGGGTGCCAGAACGCGTCCCACAAAATAGAGAGCCGCAGCAAGCAGGACCAGCAGAAAGACCCGCCGAACCTCGTTTCGTCCTGTCCACAAACCTTTTCCCATTTTGAGACGCTCCGCCCAAATCTCCTGTTCTTGAGAATTGTACTCTCCGATTCATCCTTCGGACAGGGTCCAATCAGGTTTTCGGCCGCGTTTCCGGATTTCCTCAAGAAGCGCTCGGCAGAAGTCGAAGTGTTGGATAAGGAAGAAGCAAAGGCAAGGGCAACCTCGATGGGCGCCAAAGCAGCCCGGCGGGCCGTCGAGATGGCAGGCTCCGTGCCGTAGTTCTTGAACCGCCGCCCCCGCAGCCCGGCAAGCGACCGGCAAGGCGCACCAGGCATCAAACTTTTATGGAAAAAGCTACCTCTCGCCCGGCCCCGACCGAATTCGTGGAATCAATCGCCCGAGTGCGAGCTTCCATCGAAAGCGTCATCCGGGGGAAAACCGAGACCGTGCAGCTGGCGCTGGTGACTCTGCTGGCCCGCGGACATCTGCTGCTGGAAGACGTTCCCGGCGTCGGCAAGACCACCCTGGCCCATTCGCTGGCGCGCTCGTTTGACTGCTCGTTCCAGCGCATTCAGTTCACTTCCGACATGCTTCCCTCCGACGTGATCGGCATCAACATTTACAACCAGCAAACGCAGCGCTTTGAATTCCGGCCGGGCCCGATTTTCGCCAACATCGTGCTGGCCGATGAAATCAACCGCACCACTCCCAAAACCCAAAGCGCGCTGCTTGAAGCCATGAACGAATCGCAGGTGACGGTGGACAATCACACGCGTCCCCTGCCCCAGCCTTTCATGGTGGTCGCCACGCAGAACCCCGTCGAGCACCACGGAACCTATCCGTTGCCCGAATCCCAGTTGGATCGCTTCCTGATGCGCCTGCGAATGGGCTATCCGAACGCGGAGAGTGAGAAGAAAATCCTGAGGGCCTTTGCGGCCCACGATCCGGTGTCCGATCTTCAGCCGGGCATGACGGCCCAGGAAATGACGGACGTTCAGCAGGCCGCCAGCCGCGTCAGCGTGGATGAAGATCTGGTGAATTATGTGATGGCGATTGTTGAAAAGACCCGCAGGCATGAATCGCTAAGCCTGGGCATCAGTCCCCGAGGCTCGCTGATGCTCTATCGAGCCGCGCAGGCGCTGGCGCTGATGGAGGGCCGCGCGTATTGCATTCCGGACGACTTCAAGCGGCTGGCGGTTCCGGTGCTCGCCCACCGGTGCGTGGCCAGCCGCCGGTACGCGTCCATCCTGAAAAGCTCCGTCCAGACGGAAACCATCCTGCAGGAAATCGTGGAATCA
>CAYWMN010000320.1:1899-3713 GCA_964459065.1 uncultured Acidobacteriota bacterium
TTCGCCATGCTCTTCCCAGGCGGGAGGGCGCGGTTAACGCAGTTCCTTGCGATTGTGCTTTGCCCAGGCGCTATCGCGGGGCACCGCTTTCATCTCGCTGCCGCAAACGCATTTGCCCGCCTTGTTCGACATGCCCATGCACGGGCAGGATTTCGACCCCATGCAAGCGCAGACGTAGACGTCCTTGCTGGCGTTTGCCCGCGGCGTTGCCGACCCGATCTGCACCAACCCCAGGCACAGTGCGAATCCTACTCCCAACAACAACGTTCTGCTCATTATGCGCACTTTGCTCCGCATCAGATTTGCCCTCCATTTACGATGATTTACCCCAATGGACGTATCGTATCCCGCGCCATCAGTGAAGTCAAGCGAAGCTCCGGGCCTCCGATTCCGTGCGCCGGGAGCCCGGCAGACCGTCTTCGCAAACCTTAGCCCAATCAGTGGGCTTTCATATATTTATCCGCAAAATTCAGGTACTGGGCCCAGTCGTAATCGGTCATGTTATGCGGACCGCTGCGCAGATGGAAGCCGATCCGGGTCATGATGGGCTGGTCGATTCCGGGCATCTGGGTTCCTCCGAACCCGGACGTACCCAGCAGCTTATAAACCGGAGAGGCGGCTTTGGCGGCCAGAAACGTGCCCTTGGGATCGGCCCACAGGTCGCCGGCCGCGCTGGCAATGTAGACGGGGCGAGGCGCGATGAGGGCAATCAGTTCGTGCTGGTCAACCGGCAGCGCATTGACATCGTTGTTGTACTTTTTGAAATTCCCGCAGAACCACCACGGAAAATTCGTATTGATGGATTTGACCGTTTCGGCGAACCAGCGCCGGCTGAGCGCCGCGCCGCCTTCGCCCGAACAGTTGGAAATAACCAGGGCAAAGCGCGTATCCTGCGCGCCCGCCCAAAGAGCCGTTTTGCCCAGGCGCGAGTGTCCCAACACCGCCACCCGATGCGCATCAACGTCCTTGTCGGTTTGCAGATAATCCATGGCGCGGCTCAAACCCCATGCCCAGGCGCCAATCGCGCCCCATTGGTCGGGGGCAACATGAGTCTCGCCGGGCTTGAGATACATCCCTCGCACGCCGTGCACCAGTCCGCCGTTATAGTCCGGCTCGATATCGCCGTAATAGGCGGTCGCCAGGCCGTATCCCCGCGAGAGAATTTCGAGCACCGGCCAGCGGCACATCTCGACGCCGCGCGTAGCCTCGGTCGCGTGATAATTCACCACTCCCCAGTGCGGGTCCGGCATCCAGCCTTTGCTCAACGGAATGCCGGGGTCCAGGCTGATCGATTGGTTGCCGGAAAAATTCAGTCCCAGAAACATGGGCACCGGCCCCGGCGCGTTTTTGGGCAGATAGATCAGCAGGTGAATCCTGGGTCCCGGCTTGTTGCCGTTCAAAAAGATGGTGACCAGTTTCCGAACGGCTTTGCCGCCCAGCGCGTTGCGGTCCACCGAGGTGACCCGATAGATCATATCCGAGGGGCGGCCGGGACTGCGGCCGTAGACGTTCTCCTCAAACAGCTTCAGAAGTTGCGGCCGCTGCTTCTCTATCCACATCCGGGCGCTGGTCACCCGTCGGCCGCTCGCCATCACCAGCGGATTGGGCAGCGTATAAGGCGGCACCTTCGCCTCGGTGTAATTAACTCCCGGCGGCTGCGCCAGGCCGCTTCCGGCGGTCAACAGCACAATCAATCCGGCCATCATCAGCTTGCAGAGTCCTGGGGAAAATGCAACGCGCTTCGGGTCCCTGCGCCGCCGGCACGGCCGGCAACGGCTCTCAGAATGCTGGTTGTTCATCATGGCCTCTCCCGT
>CAYWMN010000321.1:0-3690 GCA_964459065.1 uncultured Acidobacteriota bacterium
ATGGGGCGGGCTGCGGCTGCCACTGCTTTTCGTCCGCCTGCGGTTCCTCTGGTGGCGGTTAATCCCTACTTCAGCATCTGGTCGTTTGCCAACCACTTAACCTATGACTCCACCCGCAACTGGACGGGCTCGCGGATGGCGATGCGCAGCGTGGTGCGCGTGGATGGCAAGGCTTATCGAATTATGGGCCGCGCCCCTTACATCGTTGTCCCCGCGCGCCAGTTGAATCTTCAAGTGCTGCCGACCCGGACGGTTTATGATTTTCAGGCAGGCGAGGTTCATGTCCGGCTCACCTTTTTCACTCCCGATCTTCCGCGGCAAATCGCCGTTCTCAGCCGCCCCGTGACTTATCTTGCGTGGCAGGTTCGCTCGCTTGACGGCAGGGAACACCAAGTGGAGATCTATTACGACAATTCGCCGGAGCTGGTGGCAAGCGCGCCGCCGGAGCTGGTTCAAGCGACGCAGCCCGCCATACGCGGATTAACCGTCCTTCGTATGGGAACGGTCGCACAGCAGAAACCGGACGGCACGAAAGATGTTAAGCAAACGAATTGGGGTTTTCTCTATGCCGCTTCGCAAGCTGCGAACACTGCGGGAGCCATCGGGCCGCAGCGGCAAACTGAGAAGTATTTCATCAAGCACGGCGGGCTGCCAAAGGCTGCAACAGTGCCGGCGCAGGCCAGGACGTTCCCTGCCGGCAGTGGCCAGGTGATGGCCTTGGCCTTCAGCCTGGGCGCGGTGGGAACCGAGCCTGTTTCCCGGCACATGGTGCTGGCTTACGATGAAGTCCATCCCGTCGAGTATTTTCACAAATGGCTTCGCCCCTATTGGCAGCAGGGCGGTGTGACAATCGGCGGCCTGTTGCACATCGCCGAACATGACTACCCTACGCTGAACGTCCGCAGCGGGGAGTTTGACCGCGATCTGATGGCGGACCTTTCAAGCGTGGGAGGCCGGCATTACGCGGAGGTTGCAGCGCTTGCTTATCGCCAGGCGTTTGCGGCCAACCAACTGGCCCTCGGGCCGGACGGCAAACCTCTGATGTTCCTGAAAGAAATATCGAGTTGCGGGTGCGCTCAAACAGCCGACGTCATCTACCCCGAATCTCCCCTGCTTCTGCTGCTCAATCCTAAACTGCTGGAAGATTCGCTGATGCCTCTGCTCGACTATGCACAATCCGGCAAGTGGCCTTACCCTTATGCTCCGCACGACCTCGGGATCTATCCGATATTGAACGGCCGCCCGCCTGCAAAGATGGAAAGCATGCCCGTGGAGGAGTCCGGCAATATGATTTTGATGATGGCGGGAATCGCCAGGGCGGAAGGCAATGCGCACTTTGCAGAGCGCTATTGGCCGCTGCTCACGAAATGGGCGAACTACCTGAAAGTCCACGGTCTCGATCCGGGAAACCAACTTTGCACAGATGACTTTACGGGCTTGCTGGCGCACAACGCGAACCTGTCGCTGAAAGCCATCGTGGCGCTGGGCAGCTACGCCATGATGGCCCGGATGCTGGGCAAGACGGAGGTCGCGAATAGCTTCCAGCAGACCGCCAAAGAATATGCCCGCAAGTGGATGCAGAGGGCGGGCGAGGGCAACCACACAATCCTGGCCTTTGGGCAGCCGGGAACCTGGAGCCAGAAATATAATCTGATCTGGGACCGCGTGCTGGGGCTGGGGCTTTTTCCGGCAAGCGTCGCCCAGCGCGAGCTGAAGTATTATCGCAGCCAATCCACGCCTTTTGGTTTTCCGCTGGACAGCCGGTCCGCTTTTACGAAGTTGGACTGGGAATCCTGGTCGGCCGCTCTTGCCACCTCCCGGGAGGACTTCAGGTCATTATTTTCCGGAGTCTACAACTTTGCGGATCATACGCCGACGCGCGTTCCTCTGAGCGATTGGTACTGGACGGTGGACGGCACGCAGACGGGCTTCCAGGCCCGGCCGGTTGTGGGCGGCGTGTACATGGAAATGCTGACCAAGCCTCAGGTGTGGCAAAAATGGGCCAGGGGTTCCGGTGAAAGCTCAGCCCCATAGCCGCGTGCAGCCGTGCGGGACGCTGGGAGCGTGCCAGGGCATCCCGGTCGACGCGTCAGACCAGGCCGTTGGGATCTTGAATCTCAAAAGCATAACGGCCTGATCGCGCTGCGCAAACAACCCGCCGGTTTTTAATTCCCATCAACTTAAGGCCGCGCGAATGCAGCAGGGAATTTCCGCTTTCCCTGGCGTTGCGGGGTTTATCCGTGGGAAGAAAAACGGTTGCGGTGCTGGCTGGGGGAATTTCAAGATTCCACTGCAGCTTTCCATCCTTCTGCTCCCAATGGCTGGCGATCTTTCCGCGAATCGAGTCGTACTCAGTCCGCACATAGGAGAGACTCTCAAGCGGATAAGGACGAACGATGATGTTCTTGAAACCCGGATGTCGCGGGTCCGGAGCAATCCCTGCCAGAGCCTCATAAAACCAGCGGGCCACGCTGGCATACATGGCGTGGTTATGGGAGCCGCTCCCATCCCAGTTTTCCCACAAGGTAGTCGCGCCTTTGGCAATCTCAAACCCATAGCTCGGGAAGGTTGTCTGATTCATCAGCGTATAGGCCACATCGGCTCGCCCGCCTGCGGTCAGCACGTCGAGGGTGAGCGGAGTTCCATACATGCCCGTATCGAAATGGCCGTTATTTTGGTGCAGGTTGATTTGAATCATGCGGTTGAAAACGGCTTTGACCTGCGCCGGGGGCGTTACCCCGAAGGCGAGGGGAAAAACATTGGCTCCCTGGCGTCCATCGTAGTACTGACCGATCGACGCGTTAAAGAACTTCTGATTGACGGCATTGCCGGCCGAGCGCGCCAGCGCGGCAAAATGGCGCGCGTCTTGGGTGCGGCCCAAAACACCGGCGATTCGTGCCATCAATCGCGAAACGTAAGCATAGTAACAAGTGTTGACCAGCGGCTTTGGAATTTTGACCGGGGTGGGAGTCGCCCACTCGCCGAGGCACCAACTCCCCGGTTCTTCGTGAACCACCAGTCCCGTGGCATCGGTGCATCCCCGCAAATATTCAACCCATTGCCGCATAGAGGAGTATTGCTCTTCCAAAACGCGGTGGTCACCGTAATAGAGGTGCATGAGCCAGGGGATAATCACGCAGGCGCAGCCCCATGGCGGTCCCCCTCCGCCTCCTTCAAACGGCACCGTATGCGGCACAAATCCCGTCACCGAGCTTTGGGAGTCGTGGATGTCCCGAATCCATTTTGAATAAAACGGCGCCATGCGAAAGTTGAGCATGGCAGACTCCGCGTCCACCTGCCCATCGCCGGTGTAGCCAAGCCGTTCCCGGTGCGGGCAATCGCTCGGCACGCCGCAGTGCATGTTGCTGAGCTGGCTCCAGCGGGCGTTGTGCAGGATGTGGTTGAAAAGATCGTTGGAGCATTCAAACCGGCCCGCTGTTTGGACGTCGGAATGCACGATGCGTCCCTCCAGGCTGGCCGCCGCCAGCGTTCCCGGAGTTCCATGGACTTCGATGGTCCGAAAGCCGTGCCAGGTGAAACGCGGTTCGTGAACCTCGGTGCTGGCTCCCTTAAGGACGTAGCTGTCAATCTGGCCGTAGTCGGACCCCATTTCATCAAAAAACCGCATGGTGATCCTGCTTCCGCGGGGTCCGTGGACCTTGAGCCGGGTCCAGCCTGCCAGGTTTTGTC
>CAYWMN010000322.1:0-1281 GCA_964459065.1 uncultured Acidobacteriota bacterium
GGCCGCTCTTGCCCCCGGCCCTGCAAGACGTTGGAGTTTATCGCCCAACGAACGCGGCGGCGCAAGTTTGCCCGGTCCGACCCGGGCGCAACTCAATTGGCAGAACTTTGAGCTGGGGATTCTTTATTCATATGACCTGCCGGTTTTTGCGCCGGGCGGCTGGAAACCTTTGCGAGCAACGATGGACCCGCGGCTCTTTAATCCTGCGGAGCTTGATATGGACCAGTGGCTAGCGGCCGCCAAGGCGCTCGGCGCCCGGTACGCCATCTTTACCGCGACGCATTTCAACGGATTTCTTCTGTGGCAGAGCGACCTTTATCCCTACGGACTGAAGCAGGCAAAATGGCGCGGCGGCAAGGGCGATCTGGTCAGGGACTTCGTCGATTCGTGCCATCGTCACGGTGTGAAGCCCGGCCTGTTTTTGAGTTGCATCCATAACGCTTATTGGAAAGTGTGGGACGGGCGTGTCAACTGGGGCAAAGGCGGGCCGGGACAGGCGGAATTTGCCCGCGTCTCGGAACGGATGGTGAAAGAGTTGTGTTCGCGCTATGGTCCGCTGGCGGAAATCTGGTTTGACGCCGGGCTTCTCGCGCCGGCTGAAGGCGGCCCGAACGTCTTGCCGATTGTCGACCAATACCAGCCCGACACGGTTTTCTATCACAGCGCGCAACGGGCCGACCATCGCTGGATCGGCAATGAAAACGGCGTGGCGGGCGATCCCTGCTGGGCCACGATGCCCTCCGCGCGCGCGGTGGAAGAGGCCTATCACAAAGGGCCTCGCGGAGCCATCGCAAACCTGCTGGCGCATGGCGACCCGCAGGGCAAGTGGTGGTCGCCGGGGATGGTGGACGTTCCGATTCGCGACCACGACTGGTTCTGGGTTCCCGGCCACGACCGGAAGGTTTTCCCGCTAGATCGCCTGGTGGAGATGTATTACACGTCGGTCGGACGGAACTGCACTTTTATTCTGGGAGCGACCCCGGACACCCGGGGACGGATTCCGGACGCAGATTTCCAAAGATACGCCGAGCTGGGAACCGAAATCCGCCGGCGCTTCGGACGTCCGGTCTGGCAAGGAAAGGGAACGGGAAAATCCGTTGAAATTGCCCTGCCGCGCCCGGCAACAATCAATCACGTTGTCGCCATGGAAGAGATTGCCCACGGCGAGCGCATTCGTGAATATGTTGTCGAAGGGCTGGCTGCAGGAAACCAATGGAAAGTCCTTTGCCGGGGCCAGTCAATCGGGCACAAGCGAATCGAGCGAATCTCTCCGGTTGAGGT
>CAYWMN010000322.1:1381-3281 GCA_964459065.1 uncultured Acidobacteriota bacterium
CTTCACCTCAGCGTGTCGCCGGTTTCAACCCGGAGCTGGCTCATTCGATTCTTGAGGTATGCAGTGAGGCGCCGATACTGTGGTTTGCCGTACAAGTTATGGAGTTCGCCCGGATCGGACTTCAGATCGTAGAGTTCAAACTCTGCGGGGACCTGTTCCCAGTACTCAATCAACTTGTATCGCTCAGTCCGAATGCCGCGGCTTTTCGGGGCAAACCGGTCGTCATAGTATTCGTAGAGCCAGTCTTTGCGCCAACTGGACGGGCTCACGCCTTTCATCAACGGAACCAGACTGCTTCCTTGCATCCAACCCGGGACCTTCAAACCCGCAAGTTCCAGAACCGTAGGAGCGATGTCCAGGTTCAACGCCATTCGATCGGAGACGGTTCCGGGCTTGGCTGAACGGGGGTACCGCACAGCCAACGGAACTCGGATCGAGGGTTCGTGCATCAACATCTTGTTGTAAAAGGCCCATTCACCCAGGAAAAAACCGTGGTCGGAACTGAGAATGACGGCCGTGTCATCAAGGATGCCCGCCTTCTCAAGAGCGTCCATAACCCTGCCGGCGTTGTCATCGTTCGACACCACTCCCGCGCAGTGATCTTTGACCAGCTCCTCAAGCGAGCGAGGGTCGTCGCCCCCATAAATACCCGTCACCATTTTATTCATTCCGATTGCAAAGGCGGGAGGCTTGCCGGGGTAGCGGCGTCTCAGGCCCTCGTCGAACGTCTTGGGTTTGTTGATCCGAACCCCGTTGTACAGGTCCGCATGGCGCAGCGCGCGATAGAACGAAGCATGCGGCGCCATAAACCATAGAAAAAGGCAAAAGGGTTTGTCGCGCTTTTGATTCAGCCACTCAAGCGCCCGGTCCGTAACCGCATCATCGAAATAGCCGTCGTACCTGGCAGGCGGGTTAACAACTCCATTTCGGCTTTCCGTGATCATCGCGCCGTAATATCTGGCCCCAGCCGCTTCAACTCCAAGATATTGGTCCCAATGACGCTTGCTCAGGTCGTGCACGTGGGCTTTGCCGAAAAAGCCGACATCGTAACCCGCTTCACGGAGCATGTCGGCAATGGTCGGAATGTAATCGGGAATACGCCGTGTGTTGCCGTTATCCACCGCTCCGCTCCTGTGCGAATAGAGACCGGTCAGGACGGTGGCGCGTGAGGGCAGGCAGAGTGAGTTCACCACAAAGGCGTTTCGGAACGTCGCGCCCTCTTTGACGATCCGGTCCAGATGCGGGGTCGAGATCAGCTTGTTGCACATCGCGCTGAGCCCATTCGCGTTCCAGGGCTCCGTCGGTCTTGAGCTGAGCTGGTCAGCCCGTACGCCTTCCCCCAGAAAGATTACGAAATTCGGGCGCGCCTGGGGCTTGGACGATTCCTGCCGGGCGGCTAGCGGCGCAACCGAAGCTAAAGACATGCCGGCAAAAGCGCGAGTGCCCTTCTTCAGAAACGTGCGCCGCGTTGGGTTCCGGCCTTCATGATCAGTTTCCATCCCAGGCCCCTCCTGTTTTGAAAGTCGAGCCGAGTGTCCTGAACGACGCCACCTTACCTCCCGGCTCGCCCGCTTGCAAGCGGAGTTTTGCACTCCGGAGGCCGGTGCTACGTCGCCGGGCGGTTGTATTCGAGACCAGCAAACAACCCGGTGTATAATGCGCGGGAAAAGCGAGCGCAGAGCACGCGGCCTGCGGGCTTGGGAGGAAGCTCACGATGTTGCGACGAAAATTTCTGTACGGTTCGGCACTAATCCCGTTTCTTGGCCAGGCTTCTCCGGCGGCGGCCCGGCAGGTTGGGACAGACAAACCCATTCACAATATCGTGGACTACGGCGCCGAAGGCAGTGGCAAGCGCCTTGCGACCCGTGCCATCGAGGCCGCAATTGAGGCCTGTGCGCGC
>CAYWMN010000322.1:3291-3669 GCA_964459065.1 uncultured Acidobacteriota bacterium
CACCGGCGCAATCGGGCTGCAGAGCAACGTGATGTTATATCTGGAATCCGGGGCGGTGCTTCTGGGCAGCAAGGAGCCGGGCGATTATCCGCTGCGGCCCAGTCCCTGGCCGGGACAGGCACGCCGGCTCAGTTCGCTGATCTACGGCGAGGGGCTTGAAAACGTGACGCTGGCCGGCCGGGGAACGATAGACGGCCAGGGCCTGGTGTGGTGGAACCGCAACTGGCTCAAGCTGGGCCGGACCAACGTGCCGGTGGTTCACACCTCGAACGACCGGGAGGAAATTGAAAAAATCCGGCACGGGCGGCCGCATCTGGTGAATCTGGTGCGGTGCAGGAACGTTCTGCTGGAGGGGGTGACGCTCACCAACTCACCTTC
>CAYWMN010000323.1:0-3664 GCA_964459065.1 uncultured Acidobacteriota bacterium
CAGCGTGTGCCCGGTCCTGCCGCTGGGCAATGCCTGACAATGCAGGCAGAGAAACAAACGACACCACATCACTCTGAATTATGCTTAGCGAATGGAAAGTGAAAATGAAATGAAAAAAGTTCTTTCGGGTCTCGTCCTGGCCATGCTGATTTTCCCGGTGGCCATCCTCCGTGGGCAGATGGTGAATCCTGCGATTGATAAGAAGGGAGAACCTTTCAGCTATCCATCCGCGCCAACTGAAGAAATGTCGCTGCCCGGCGCGCCATTGGGAACAGAGATTACCCCCTGTGGCGATTTATATACAGGGTATGGCGAACTGGACTTTTTCATCGGCTACCCACCCAAACCGGGCTGCCAGCGCACCCGGACGCTCACCAAAGGTTACCTGCCGATTTTTCACTACACTTATCAGGATGGAACGATCCTATATGTGGTCACCACTTTTACTTGCCCCTTAATGCAGAATGAACCGGACCGGCGGCCGGTGAATCTGATTCGGGTTGTTGCATCAAACACCGGAAAGAAGAGGCGAACGTCCTACTTTAGTGTTGCCTTTCGTTACACCGGCGATGTGACTCAGTCGCGTGGCCAGGGCGCCCATCGCTTCCGCAGGCCCGCATTGGCTTCCAAGCCCGGCGATTATTCGCAGCCCGGTGTGCCTTTCAACCCCGATTGGGTCTACGGGTTCAGCGATGTGTATGCGACGCGTGCAGGAAAAATTGTGTATGAATTTCCTTCAGACCCTGAGCCCTCGCTTTGGCTGACACCTAGCCAGCTTTATACGCGAGCCCGGAAAATGTCGATCCTCCCGGACACCCCAACGCTTCTGGCGCAATACAAGCTGAGTCTTTCTCCCGGCGGGTCAAAGACGTTGGTCTTCAAGATGCCGGTTGACCCGATCGGCTTAAACGACAGCAGCGCTGTGTCGAAACTGCATGAAATCGATTTCAAAAAAGCCATGGCGGAGACGACCGATAGCTGGGAGAGCGTCCTAAGCCGGGGCATCCAAATCCATCTGCCAGAGAAGAAGGTTGAAAACACGTTTCGGGCCAATTTGATCTACGACATGATGGCGATTGACCACACCGGAGAAAACTACATCCAGACCGTGAATAAGCTGCAATATCACGCGTTTTGGCTGAGAGATGGCTCCTTTATCATGAGCGCGTACGATGTGACGGGGCACTTTGATCTGGCAAGACGATGCCTGTTGTTTTTTCTGAAATTCCAGCGTCCTGACGGACTCTTTATCTCGAACAGGGGGCAATACGACGGGTGGGGCCAGGCCTTGTGGGCTTTCGGGCGCTATTACCAATTCACTCAGGACCGCGACTTTGCCCAACGAGTTTACCCCGCAGTCCAACATGCCGTAGCGTGGCTTCATTCGGCACGCGAAAACGATCCGCTCCACTTGATGCCTGCCACGAATCCCCACGATGCCGAGTTTACAAAAGTGGCCGCTCACGTCACGGGCCAGAACTTCTGGGCCCTGGATGGACTGCGGGAGGCAATCGTTCTCGCGAAGGCAGTTGGAACACGCCAAGATGTAAAAGCCTTCAAAAAAGAATATAACGATTACGATCAGGTGTTGGTCAGGAAGCTGAAGGAAGTAACATCCAAAGATAATGGATATATCCCACCTGGAATTGATGTTCAAGGGGGACAGGACTGGGGAAATCTGGGTACCTTGTACCCGGGAATTCTCTTCCCGCCTTTCGATCCGATGGTTACCGGAACTCTCCGGGCTGTTCGCGCCAAATACGGAGAAGGTCTGATGACCTATGCCGGACGGCTTCACCACTATTTAACGATGAAGAACACGGAAGCCGAACTCGTCCGTGAGGAGCAGAAGCAAGTGGTTGAAGACTTGTATGCCATTCTCGTCCATACTTCATCAACCCAAGCTGGATGGGAGGTGGGGCCCTTCCCCTGGACAACGAGGGACTTCGGGGAAGACTTGAGTCCTCATGGATGGTTCGCTGCGGAGTACGTTGTGCTGCTTCGAAATATGTTGCTGCGCGAGCAGGGCGATGAACTGCATTTGCTGTCTGCCCTTTCGCCCGCATGGTGCCGCCCCGGGGACACCATTGAGGTGACGGATGCCCCAACCTATTTTGGCAGGATGGGTATCAAAGCCCTGTTTGGCGCAAGCACAATGACACTCGATCTCAACACGAAATTCCGTTCGCGGCCCGCGGATATTGTTGTCCATATACCGTGGTTTGTAACTCCTCAGGATGCCACGGTTGATGGCCGGCATCTGAAGATGCTGAACCATCGCCTGATCATCCCGTGTTCTGCTCACCGAATTACAATCAGGTGGTTTCGTAATAACTCCGGCTCTCGCTTGAGCTACGCTCGGGCGGTAGAGAAATTTCTGGAGGAATACAGCAAGCGTTACCAACAATTCTTGCTAAACGGTTCTCCCGAACCGAAACCGTGGGTGACACATTGATTCCCGATAACGAGCGTCACCGCGCAGGGTCGGGCAGAAGCCCAGGGTCATTGAGCGTGGCGGCGAGCGGGGGGCCTTTTCAATCGGGAGGTATTGACGATTTTGTTCGACAGATGTCCCCGAGCATAGATTGGTCTTGATTAAATCCGATGAGAGTTTTGGGAACAAACCGACATCAGCAATCCACGAAACCATAGGAGATCCAGTGTCACACGCGTTCGACAAAGGGAAGGAAGGTCTGAAAGACAAATCGAAGCGGCGGTTTCTGCAAGCAGTGACGGCCGGCGTCCCCGCGCTGCCGCTCCTGAATCAACCTCCAGGGGCTGAAGGGAAAGAAACAGGTCTCGGAGCAGACAAGTCCTCGGCGGTGGAATCGACTCACGGAATCTCTGTTCTCGATGCCATTGCGCATGACAAGCAGAATGTAGTGCTCCCGATCCTGAAATGCCAGTTGGAAGGATTCGGCCAGGATGGCTTCAGCTATCGGGTTCCCACCGTGCGGCGAATTGCGAAGCAAGGCCGCATCCTGGCCAAGTCCCAGGTCGCCGGGACTTTTTATCCTGGATTCTTTTTTTATGACACTGCAGGCAATGAGCGAATCTCGATTTCCATCAACGGTGTCGAGCGCGGCGTGGCCATTGCTGATGCTGACAACAACCGGGACCGCCTTTTCTTCCTGACAGAACCCTGCATTTTCCACAAGAGTGACACGGTCGAACTTCGCAATCTCAATACCGATGGCATTTATCGCACAGAAGATTTGATCCTGCTGAAGGACAAGCCCGCTGCGCGCGCGTTTTCTTATACCGTCAGCGAACTTTTTGCGCAGCCTAAAGTCGAAGGAGATCAGGCCACGGCGGAGTTGACGTGGATAACGAGTTGGCCGGTGGCCTGTAAAGTCGAATGGGGTATGGCGGGAAAGTCTGTCGCCGCGACAACGGAAGAGATTGCCTTCAACAACCACCGGCTGGGATTGAATTCGCTGCAGCAGGGACGAACTTACCGCTATCGGATCACGGCCAAGGCTCCCGATGGAGTTCTGGTAGCAAGCGAATGGAAGGCCTTCACGGTTCGCCCTCCAGCCACAGTGGCCGGCAAGGTAAAAAAGGAACAAGTACCTCTGGCCATTCGGAATCCGCAAGACACGGGCTTGACGGGACCGTTTCCCGTGACTTCCGGCGTGCCTTTCCCCAAAGGCGCTTTGGGTTC
>CAYWMN010000324.1:0-3604 GCA_964459065.1 uncultured Acidobacteriota bacterium
CCGTCGGAGGATCCCGAGGATCGGTGGAACGGTAGATGTTGTAATCAACTTTCGCTCCGGGACTCGCCGCCCAGGTAAGCCGCACGCTCTTGTCGGAAAGCGCCGTGGCGCGCAAGGCCTTCACTCGGGGAAGCACGCCATCATTCGCGAAGATTCGTACGGTGGCGTACGAATACTTCCCGATTGACAACCGAACCGCGTGGCCTTCGGTTGGCAACGGCCGCAGGTCGCGCTCAACAAGGTTGCACTGTCTGGCGCCGGCCAGCGGGAAGTAAGGCAGCGTGACCGTAACGGGAGTGGCTTTCCCTTCGGTCTCCACCAGGCGGAAGACCCACCCGCGGCCCGGCTGCTCGCTTTTCTTCAGGGTCACCAGCTCAACATCCGGGGCGCTGACTTTCAAAAAAGAGGCTTCGGTGGCCGGCAACACACCGTGGTTTGCGCCCGTCACCACCCGGGCCTCCAGCGGACCTGCGATTTTCCAGCCGAACCTCGCTGCCCCGCCCGTTTTCCAATCGCCCTGGTGAGAAGTAAATGAATAGTGCAGCGTGGCGCCGCAGTTAGCTCCATTCACCGTAAACAGGCCCGCCATGCGGTTTGAAAGCGCAAAGCTGTACAAGTAAGGTTTGGCCGGTTTGTAATCGACTGAAAAACGATTGTATCGAATCCCGCCGAACTCGACCGTGCCCGCCTCCCGCGGCGCCATCGTAATTCCATAGTGGCTGTTGCTCGCGTCCACCCAGCGATCGGCATACAGGAAGTCAAACGATCCCCACCGCAACTGGTCGTAATAAGGACGGACCACTCCGCCCGGGTATTCCACGTGAAGGCCAAAGTTGTGCACTTGAAGGGGAAAGGCGTAAAAAATGTTGTTCCGGTAACGCTGGGAGGGATCGGAGCAGAACACCTTCACATGCCGCAGGCTGTCGATGACGTCGATTCGCTTGAGCCCGTTATACAAGATGACCTGTTGCCGGATCGCCGCGCCCGTTACAGCATCGTTCATTTGTGAGGTGAACTCGGCCTGAACGGTTCCTGGACGCCCCGGAATTAAGCGCGCTCGGTGCGGTGAGTGCATCGTTCCCTGGGGCGACAACTTGCTTTTGGTGTGGAAATAGATCATCTGATTGAATTCCGCGCTTGCCGCCGAATCCACCAGTTCCCGCCCCAGTTGCTTGTCGAAAATGCTTCGCACGGCGCCCGTCTGCGGGTCAAACTCGATCTTGTAATACTGGTTCTCAAGGGACGTTGGGCTGCTTTTCAGCCCACTTGCAGAGGACGAACCGCTCAATCCCGGGCTTGTTCGGTAAACCTTATACCCAAAAGCCGGAACGTCCCTGGCGATAAAAATTCTTTTGCCTCCGGCAATTTGCTGCGACGCAATGACCTTCCCTGAAACCGGGTCGAGAATCTCCAGGTCAGGGTCAAGACGGATGCTGGCCAAACCCGTCCGTTTGTGCGCCAGCGGATTAAAGACAACGACCTCGGTGCCGCCGTCCCTGGAGATCAGTTTCAGTAGCGATCCGAAACCGCTCCCAAGAGCCTTCCGGGCATTGCCAAGCGCCTCGCGCGCGGCCCGTCTTTTGATCCAGTGCGCGTTGAAGATCTGGACCTTCGTCGGCCGCGGCTCGGTGGGCCAGCTATGTTCGTCGTATCGGGTGAGCAGGCGGTAACTGTTCCGAATCAGCCGGGCAGGGTATTGATAAGCCGGGTCGAACGAGCTCGCAACGGTTCCCATGCCTTCGGCTGTGGGAAGCAAACGCGCCGCCCGCCGCTTCCACCCCTGAGAGTCGGGATCGATCGTTGCGTAGTCCGCCGAAAAGTCATTCAGGTCTCCCGAAAGGGTGGGCAGCGACTTTCCGTACTTCCGTTCGATATACCGGAAGAAATCGGTGGGGCTGGCGATGCGAATTTGCGGATAAGCGTAGGTCTTATTCCACCCTCGAAGCGCGCTACGATCGAAACCTGGGATGAGATGATCCGAGTAATCCGGGTCGATCACGGCATCATAGGGATAGGGGCCCAGCGTTTTACCGTCTTGAATGGCTTCAAGCTGCGCGGAGACGTGCGGCGCAGCCGCCTGGGTAAAGCTGCCATCGGCGTCATCCTGCCCATACCAGAACGGCATTTGATAGTGAGAGCGCCACGCAAACAGGACCTTGCTTTTGCCGTCGGGCGCCAGCCACCAGAACAGCGCCGGAAGCCTGGTGGTGGCGTAATTGTTGTTGCCGCCCGATCGCCAGCGCTGTCCCCATCGGGCGACATAACGAAACCCCGCGCGGGCCAACACCTCGCACCCGGCCCACGACAGGCTCGGGTTGTCGACCATCATGTAGGTCTTGAGGTCCAAACCGTACCGGTCTTTTGCCCGGCGGCGCGCCGGGTAAGTGCTTCGCACCAGTTCCTCATAATCCATCCAGTGCGTGTAGGCGCTCACCGGCGCTCCCATCAGGCTCATCCGCCCTGTCTTCAGGTCGTTATCAACCACGTCGCGCCATGCCGCCTCTGAGCGCTCCGCGATGTAATTTCGCATGAAGAGCAGCGTCTCCATCGTGTAATGGTACGCGGAAAGATCGTTGGTGGGGCCGCTCAGGCGCCGCGCCAAATCAACGTAGTTGGCGATGTCATGCTGCTTTTCGAAAATGTAATTTTCGTACCCCAGGTCCTCATGGGACGACTTGATGATGTAAACCTTCCAATGTCTTTGCGGCTTCCAGGTTCCGTGCCAGGTGGCCAGAACATTCCCATTGGCATCGTCGGCCACGGTGACTTCCAGAGGAGTGGGAGAAGAAATGTCCGGGACCAGCACTTCGTCAGTGGATCCTCCCTGGGGGGCTTCCAGCGTCATCGGGCCGTCAAGAGCTTTCCCTCCCAGCCGCAAAAAGATTCGGCAATGAAGGTTGCTTCCGGTCCCGTTGAAGAGCTGCAACTTCGCAACCTGTTCTAAGGGCGTCCGGTTCGGGAAAAGAACGGTGGGCTGAAGATCGAGAATCCGGAAATCCTTTGACTGCCCCAACCCCCGTCCCCACAGGATGCTCGATAGGGCGAAGAAAAAAACAAGCGAGCCTTGAATCATCGTGTTCTTTTTCATGGTTCATCCTCTGGAGCCAATAACGGGTTAACTCTTTGCCGACTCAATCCCTGGACCTGTTTATGGGGCCTGGCCGAGCCTTTGCGCGACCTGCCGCCCGGGCTGAGAGAGTTTACGTCCCTGAGCGGCCTGGCATCTTTATATCACTTCACGAGTGAGTTTTTCGACTTCCGGGCGGCCTGTAATCTGATGGGGTGGAACCAAATGTGAGCGTCCGGTCCGGGCCACCCGGCTGGTGGCGCAAGGCGTAGATTTGTTGACAGTGAAGGAGCTTCTTAGGCATGCTAATATAACGACGACGATGCGGTACGCACATCCGAGCCAGCCGAACCTGCGGCGGGCGGTGGGTGTGTGGGCGTCCGCCGATGGACACCGAACGGACACCACGGCCAGGATGGCGAGGCGTCGAAATCGCTTAAGTGTTGCACAGTGAGTATTTTGGGCCGGTAGCTCAAGTGGTAGAGCATTGCCCTTTTAAGGCAAGGGTTCTGGGTTCGAGTCCCAGCCGGCTCACCA
>CAYWMN010000325.1:0-3602 GCA_964459065.1 uncultured Acidobacteriota bacterium
TCGAAAAAACAGCAAAAACGAACCTAAAACGAAGCTAAAACGAAGCTGGCAAGTTGTTGAAACTACGTAAAGCGTTTCAAAACGAACCGAAAAAGTCGCCCCAGGCTGTCATTCGCAGGCCGGCCCGCCGGAAGGCTACATCGCTTGCTAAAAACTATCCTCCTGATGCCGGACGGAAGAGGGAGTTACGTTCGCGTCGGCATCCATCACTTTTCGGCTACCACATCCACGCCGCGCGGGGCGAGGGTGCGTTCGCTGCCGAGGAACGAGAAGCGGACCGTGCGGTACGATGCGTTGAACAGCGTGTAGACGGTTTCGCCTCCGCCGCGGAACCGGTTGATGAAGACCGCCGGGTGGGGCGAGGCCACCAGCGGCTCAGCCTCGCCGCTGAAAGCCGCCGAGTGCCGCTTGAGCAGCGCGTGGGCGCGGCGGATGAATCGCAGCAGGCTGTCTCCGTACCAGGTGTCCGCGCGGCCCTTCAGCCAGGCGCCGTTCGCATGCCACAGCGAGAGCCGGAAGTCATCGACGGAAAGCGGCCGCGGATCGATGCCCACCGAGAGCATGTCCCACACGCGGATGTCCGGGAAGGCAAAGCGCCACAGGTTCAGCTTGAGGGGTGAGAGCTGCGGATCTGCGTAGAGCATGTTGTAAGAAAAGGCCGCGTCAAAGTAGGGAGCTTCGGCTTCGGGCGGCGCGTTTTCAAGATACATCATGGTATCGCGCTGGCCTGCCTGATCCAGACGGCGGCGCACCTCGCGCGCCATCTGGATTTCACCGGCGAGGGTTTCCGCTCCCGGCGCGTGGCCGTGCTGCGAGGAATAACAGCGTTTGGTGCCGGAGCCGTACTCGTCGAGATAGACGCCGCCCGCGCCCACCTGTCGGGCCACGTCTTGCATGCGGCCGGCAAGATAGCGCTCCCACGCCGGGACGTAGGGGCAGGCGAACAGTTCCGGGCTGCCTCCCGGCCACCAGAGGCCGCGGCCGTTGCGGCCGATCATCTGCCAGCGGCTCGCGTCGCGGCGGCCCACGCGCGACCGCTTGTCGATGAGATAGCCCTCGAAGTAGAGGCCGGTGTGAACGCCCGACTGGCGGGCGGCGGCAATGTTGCTGCGCAAATCTTCCGGGCCGCCCAGGTCGATATCGTAATCGCCCACGCGTCCCGTGGTTTTTGATAAAGCCCAGCCGGAAATGTCGATGAAGTCGATACCGCCAAAGGCTTCGCCCGCGCGGATCAGGCGGCCAAACGTGTAGTGATTGCGCCGGACGTCAAACAGCAAGCCCGTTCCGCCCACCGGATAGTCGCGGCGCGCCCAGAAGGCCCGGCGCAGCCAGGCGGGCCGCGGCCCCGCCGGCCGGTACCACGTCCGGAGCCAGTTGCGGTACGCCGCAAAGCCTTCATGCCAGTCGCCGCCGTGCGAACTAATCTGTGCGTCCGGCGCGCGAAACGTCTGGCCGGGCTCAAGCCGCACGGTGTATTCAACCGCGATGGCGACCTTGGGTCCGCTCTTGTGCAGCCGGAACTTTTTGCCGCGGCCGGCGGTGTCCCGCACAACGACGCACGCTCCGCTGTTGGAGCCGGGCGAGAAGACGTCCACAAACTGGAGCGGCAGCCGCGAGCCGTAGCGAGCTTCCATCGCTGCTTCCTGGCGGGAAATGACGGCGCCCTGGCGCGGGAAACAGTACCAGACATCCTCAGCGCGGTCAGACGGGCTGATGCTGAGCGAGGGAAAGCTGAGCTTGAATTCCCGGACTTCGCGGCTGGTGTTAGTGAGCGTCAGTGAGAGAACGCGCATTGCGCCTTCCTGCTTTTTACGCAACTCGGCGCGAACTGCACCGCCCGGCGCAGGCTTCCCGGCGGCGGGCTCGATCCGGTACCACTCGGAAGCGGAAAAATCCGGAGGGCGCACGGGGCCGCTGGGCGGCGCGAACACCGGGCCTGCTTCCGCTTCAACGGGCCGGGGCGGGGCTTGCGGCGAGATTCCGGCGGCATAGAGCGCCAGCTGTGCGTGGCGGCTGCAGTCCAAAAGCTCAACCGACTTGAGCGCCCGCTCCGGGTCAAGCTCAAGCGCGTAGAGCGCGGCCTGGCGGTTCAGCAGCACGTGGCGGCGCTCGCTCGCCAGCAGCGGAAACTGCTCCTCCTGCACCCCGTCCTCGTAAGTGATTCGTGCTAGAACCCAGGCGGGCTCGCTGCTTTCCTTGATTTCCCAGCGCGCGGGCGGACCCTCGGTTGAAAAACGTGCGGGGCCGGCGAAGTGCGCCATCAGGCTCAGATACAACGCGCGGCCCTTGCGTCCTTGGCCGTTGATGCGGATCGCATGGCGGCCGCGCAGGGAGGTGGCAGGCCAGGCGCCACACATGAAGGGCCCGGTGGCCGGGAGCTTTACCGCTTGCGCGGGCAGGGCGGGACCGCCCGCCTGGCACGGAAACGCCTCCGGGCCGCCCCGGAACTGGAGATCTGCAATTTCCAGGCGCGCTCGGGCGGGCAGCGAGAACCGCAACTGATCGATCTGGGCGGTGCGCACCTTGCCGCGCAAATCGACTTCAAGCGTGTGGAATCGGGCGTCGCTCACAAGGTCTTGCGCTTGCACGACGGTGACCGGACGGCCTTCGGCAAAAGGATTCTCGGGATTGGTTGCGCCCGGCGTCACCGGCCCTACGCTGCCCGGCCGCAGGGTGAGGATGGCCGCACCGCTTGCCGCAAGCTCCGAAGCCCGGTAGCGCAGAAAAAGCGTGGGATAGAGATAAACCCAGATGGGCTCGGCTGAGATTCGCCACTCGCCCGGGCCCTGGTAGCGGAGGCCCGAGAGGCGGTAGCCGGTGAGCCCGGCGGAGGCGGGCAAGGCGGCAGCAAGCGCTGGAATTCCCAGCCCCGCGCCGGCGGTTCCGAGGGCTGTCTTTTTGATGAACTCGCGCCGGTCAAGCTTTCCGGGCATCAGGGACTCCATCCTTGCTTGAGGAGCGTTTGTGGGCGCAGACTGCATTGCTTTGGAACCGTCAAGAGCGGATCATGACCAGGAGCATTTTGAATTTCTTCAAGGCCCGGACCGCATGCGGTTCGTTCGCAGGCAGGATGACAGCTTCTTCGGCCCGCAATTGATGGACAGTTCCGGATATGACGATTGCCGCTTCGCCATCGAGCGCGCAAACCAGCGCATCGTAAGGAGCCGTGTGTTCGCTCAGGCTTTGGCCTTCGTCGAAAGCGAACAGCGTGACGGTGCCGGCCTGCTTTGCAATTACGCTTCGGCTGACCACCGCGCCCTCCTGGTAATCGACCAGCTCCGCCAAGGCTGCAGGCGAAGCCACAAGTTTTTCAAGACGCCGTGTGTTTTTGTTTTCTTCCATGGCAACCTTGTATACACCTATTGTCCATGCCGGGCAAGGACTCCCGGCGCTTATCGGATGCCAGGAGAGGCCTGCGGCAAAGCTCTGGGCACGGGGCGCGGTCCGCGTCCTTGCTTCCGGTATTCATCTTTAGTAGATTAAGCGGCGCAATCAAGAATTGGAGTCGACATCAGGGGACCGAACATGCATCAGACGAAAACAAAGTGCGGAATTAAGGCCATCATCTTTTTGGCGCTGGCGTGCGCCGTGGCGCAAGCGGC
>CAYWMN010000326.1:0-3598 GCA_964459065.1 uncultured Acidobacteriota bacterium
GCGCAGGAGCCCTGCTGCCGGGCCATTGTCCCCAGAAGGCCGTCCCCGGCCACTGCGGCCCGTAGCTCCAGTCTTTGGGCCGGCGCAACACAGGCTGCTGAACACTCGCCAACATCAGAGACCGCTTTTGCCCACCGGGATTCTGCACGACCACCCGAAAAACAAAGCCTTGCGGATTGCGCAGCGCGGTTTGTTCAACCCGCAGATTGCCCAGGCTGGTTTTGGTAGTAATGGCGGCGCTCCCGGGCTGCCACACGAGGGCCGGAGCCGAATGGACGGCGGCCCCGTTCGAGGCCTTGCCGTCGTAGTAGCGCGCTCCCGTCGACGGCTCAAACAGCGCAAAAGACTGGCGCAGCACCGCTGTAAAAGGCGGCGCCGTAATGCGATCCAGACCCTCGCCTTTCGGGATGCCGGACACGCTGCCCGAGAACACCGCCTGTTGGTAACTCTCGGTCTGAGGCAACGTTTTGGCAGCGGGCAGCCGGAAGTCGGAGGCTCTTAATACCGGACGCTGCGGAGTTACGCGTTCAAACCCCGCCGGCTCCTGCGCCGGCACAGCCCCGCGCACTTCCCCAACTCCAACGGCGCCGAGGGCCCCGCCTACCGTTCCCAGGCTCGCCAGCTTCATGAAATGTCTTCGATCCAGAGGGTCCTTCATGTCGGCTCCATCCACTGCAAATCTGTTCCCGCAACCGATGTCAGTCTTCGAACTCCGGCGCAGTCCGCCTGAGCATACCCTATCGGGCGGATTCACCGCCCGCACCCATCGCAAAAAACGCGATGGGTGCGCAGGCAACGTGAGGTTTGTTACAGCCTTACTCTGAGGGTTTTGATTTCATGCGGAGCCATGGGAACGTGGACCTTTGTCCCCTCGATAGTAAACGACCTGGCTTCCACAAACTGATCCCATTCCATCATGTCCGTCTCGCGGACGCTCCGGGGTTCCTGGTTGAAGCTGAGGAGGGCGTGCGCTTCTTTCCCGCAGGTTTCGTAAATGCGCACGATGTATTCGCTCGAATCTTCCGCCTTCTTGAGCGACTCCACCACAACGCTCGCGGGTTCCACATTCAGCGCGCTGAAGGTTTGCCGGATGTCTCCGCTGTGCGAGGGCTCAAGCCTCACGAGGAAAGGAGAGTTGAACTCGACGCCCCGCCGCGTGGCGTTATCGTCGTGCCAGGTGCCGCGGTGAGGCACCAGCGCGTACTTCGCGTGGTGAATGCCCACAATCGGGTCATTCGACTGATCGGAGTAGGTATCCGGCATGCCCGGATAGCCGCGGCGCGGCCCGCGAATCATGCTCATTCGCAACACGTTCTGCTGGTAGCAGAAGCCATACTTTGAATCGTTCAGCAGGCTCACACCGTAGCTTCCGCTCTGGTCGCTCACGTCCGCCCAGCGCTGGCCCGCCACTTCAAACTTGGTGCGGTCCGCAATCTCCCAGCCCCGCGGCGGCTCCTTCATCGGGACTTTCGGATCCTCGGTCAGCGTCCAGTCATAACGCTGGATGGAACCGAAGGGGATCTCGTACGTCGCATAGTCGCTGGTGAGCCGGAACGGAAAGGCCACCTTGGCAAAGCGATACTTCTCATGCCAGTCGGCGCGAAGCTCAAAATCCACACGATCCGAACGGCTGTAAAGAATCGTGTCCTGTTCAAACCACGAATCGCCGAAACGCTTCCTGGCACGAATGATGGCGCGCACCGGCCCGCTTTCCACCACGCTCACGCTTTCCGCCTCATCCAGCTTGTGGTCCGCGCCCAGGTAGATATTCCACGCGGGCTCGCCAGCGGGAGCTTTGGGCGGCCGGTCTTCCCAAACCTCCAGCGCGTTGAGTTCAAAACCAGGCGCCACGAGGTCCCCCTGAATTCCTTTCTTCCTCAGCGATTTCAGGTGTCCGGTGTTCCCGTCGACTTCCACCTCCAGCCGGTCATTAGTCAGCTTCAATCCGGAGACTTTAAGGTCCGTCGCAAATTTCGGTTTGCTCGCGGCGGGCACCAGCCGGTACTGCCTGAATCCCAGGCCGGGAATATTTTCAGCGATAAACAGAGCTTGCCTCGCGCCGTCCTCTTCAGCCATCTGATAGGGAACGCTGCGCCCGGCCGTGTCATGGATCGTAAAGTGCCCGGAGGCAGGATACTCGCCCGCTTCAAGCCGCACCAGGTCGGTTCTTGGCCACGGCTCGGGATTAAAGATCAGCAGGGACCGCCCCTCGCCCTCGGTATCTGCGCGGTGCGCAATCGTTCCCAGCGCGGAATCAATCAGCTTGCGGCAGCCCACTTTGATGTCGCCGTAATCGGTCGCCGCGTCGCGATAGACTTCGGCAATCGATGTTCCGTCGACGTTGTCATGGACCTGCCCGAAAAGCAGTTTCCCCCACAGGGGCTTCAGCGCCTCGTGCGGATACGCATGCCCGAACTGGGTGGCCAGCAACGAGAATTTCTCCACGTTCATCAGCATCACTTCGCATTCCCGGTTGGCGCGCTTCACCTCGGTGTCGGTGGTAAAAGTTCCCCGGTGCGTTTTGACGTAAAGTTCGTCATCCATCACGGGGTAGCTGGTGTGCTGCGGCAGCGCCTTGAGGGTTTCAAAATACGTCAGGGCTTTTGAAAAGCGGACGGTTGGAAAGTTGGGGTCGTCCATCAGCTCAATCGCGCGGTCCACCATCTCCGGCATGGGCCCGCCGCCGTGGTCACCTTTGCCGTAAAGGATCATAAGCTTGTCAACATCGGCCATCTTTTTGAGCGTTGCAAGCTCGCGCCGCATCTCCTCCGGCAACACTCGCTGGCCGTAGCCGCCCACCGTGTGAAACGCCAGCACGCGCGAACCGTCCGAAGCCTCCCACCAGAAAATATGGTACGGAAACGGCACGGGCGGATTGTTCCGCTCCACCTGCCACTTCAGCTTGTGGGTCACAAAATAGTGGATCCCGCACTTGCGGTAGATCTGCGGCATGTTCCAGCTGAAACCGAAGACATCCGGCAGCCAGCCGATCTTGACATCAACGCCGAACTTTTCCTTGAAATACCGCTTGGCATAAAGGTGCTGGCGCACCAGCGACTCGCCGTTCGGAATGTTGGTGTTGTGTTCAACCCACGCTCCGCCGACAATCTCCCACTGGCCCGCCGCCACTTTCTTTTTGATCTGCTCAAAAATCTCCGGGTAGTAGCGTTCCATCCAGATGTAGTACTGGGCCGAGCTCTGAGCGTAGATGAACTTTGGGTGCTTCGCCATCATCTTCAGCACGCTTTCAAACGTCAGCGGACACACCTCATGGATGGTTTCGCTTCTCGGCCACATCCACGAGCCGTCAATGTGCGCGTGGCCCACCAGAAAGATTTCGTCCTTTTTGGGGTCATCCCCGGCCATTGCGGCCGCCTGGGAATTTTCCGCAGCGTTTGCACCCAGCAGGGTCTTCGCAGGCCCTGAAACCGCCAGGCTCGCCGTTCCAAGACTCGCCAGTTTCATAAAATCTCTTCGGTCGAGTTCCTCTTTCATGTCAGCCATTCCTCCTCTGCAGTCGGTTGCAGAACGGGCACCCGGCGGAGGTACGCGACTCCGCGCATCACTCCGCAGCTTCTCCGCCAGTACCTGGTCCATT
>CAYWMN010000327.1:0-3596 GCA_964459065.1 uncultured Acidobacteriota bacterium
ACCTGCCACTGGTGCCACGTGATGGAACATGAATCTTTTTCCGATCCCTCGATTGCCGAGGCGATGAACAAGGATTTCGTCAACATCAAGGTGGACCGCGAGGAGCGGCCGGACGTGGACCGCGTCTACATGACTTTTGTGCAGGCCACCACCGGCGGCGGCGGTTGGCCGATGTCGGTTTTCCTGACGCCGCGGCTCGAACCCTTCTTCGGCGGCACCTACTGGCCGCCCACGGACCGCTATGGAC
Organism: uncultured Acidobacteriota bacterium; assembly: GCA_964459065.1. Lineage (GTDB taxonomy): Bacteria > Acidobacteriota > Terriglobia > UBA7540 > UBA7540 > JAMCXS01. Next base: position 248 of record CAYWMN010000327.1, read on the forward strand.
GTCCGGGATTTTCCACCGTGCTAGCTCGCGTGGCGGAGGCCTGGCAAAACGATCCAGGCAAAATCGAGAAATCCGCCGCGGACGTAACCGATTACCTGAGAAAGTCTGTGGAAGCTCCCGCGGCCTCAGGCGCCGCGATCGAGGCTTCAACCCTTGACCATGCCTATGAGCGGATCAAGGCCGGGTACGACGCCGACAACGGCGGGTTCGGCAACGCTCCCAAGTTTCCGCGCCCGGTGATTTTTAATTTCCTGCTGCGATACCACGCCCGGACAGCCAACCGGGCGGCGCTCGAGATGACGCGCCACACGCTCAGCGCCATGAGCCGGGGCGGCATTCACGACCATCTGGGCGGCGGCTTTCACCGCTATTCGGTGGACGAGCGGTGGCATGTGCCGCACTTTGAGAAGATGCTATACGACCAGGCCCAACTGGCCTCGGCCTATCTCACCGCCTATCAGATAACCCGCGAGCCGCTCCAGGCGGATACGGCGCGTGACATTCTCGACTACGTGCTGCGGGATATGCGCAGCCCGGAAGGCGGATTCTACAGCGCCGAGGACGCCGACAGCCTGATCGAAGCCGGCCAGCCCGAGCACGGCGAGGGCGCCTTCTACGTGTGGACGGCGGGCGAAATCGAACAGGCTCTGGGAACCGACGCCGCCGCGGTTTTCAACTACGTTTACGACGTGCGGCCTTCAGGAAACGTCGCGCCGCAGCACGATCCGCAGGGCGAGTTCCAGTCCAGGAACATCCTGCAGAGGGTTCACTCGGCCCAGGAAGCCGCCCAACACTTTGGCCAGCCGGAAGCGGAGATTCAGGCGGTGCTTGCCGCATCACGCGCCAAGCTGCTGGAGGCGCGGGCCGCACGGCCGCGTCCCGCGAGGGACGACAAAATTCTTACCGGCTGGAACGGCCTGATGGTTTCCGCTTTCGCGCGCGCGGCGCAGGTTCTGGGAGACGAAAGCTATCTTGAGGCCGCAAAATCCGCCGCCGATTTTATCCGCGCAAAGCTCTACGAGGAGCAGGACGCGAACCTGAAGCGCCGGTACCGCGCGGGCCGGGTGGCCATCGACGCCTTCCTTGACGACTACACTTTTTGGATCCAGGGATTGCTGGATCTTTACGAAGCGTCGTTTGAAGTTTCTTACCTGGAGTGGGCGGGGAAACTACAGGATCAGCAGGACAGACGTTTCTGGGGCGGAGAAAACGCCGGCTACTTTTCGGCCCCGGGCGAAGACGCTTCCATCCTGGTCCGAATGCGCGATGCCTACGACGGCGCCGAGCCCTCCGGCAATTCCGTGGCGGCGATGAATCTGCTGCGCCTGGGGCAAATGACGGACTGCAGCGCCTGGCGAGGCAGGGCGCAAGAATTGTTCGGCGCCTTCGGCCGGCATCTGGAAGGTGCGCCAGAAACCGTTCCGCAAATGCTGGCCGCCGTGGATTTTTCAATGGCTCCGCCGCGGCAAATCGTGATCGCGGGCGAGAGGGCCGATCAAGACACTCAGGCGCTTCTGCGCGTGGTTCACGAACGTTACCTTCCCAACAAAACCCTGCTCCTGGCGGGCGGCCCCGAGCAACGCCGGCAACTGGCCGAGTTGGTGCCTTTCATCAGAGATCTGCAACCACTCGACGGGAAAGCCACCGCCTACATCTGCGAAAACTACGTCTGCAAACTGCCGACTTCGGACCCGCAGCAAGTCCGACGGCTTCTCAGCGAAGAATCGTAACGAATGCCGAGGCTGCAACCTTTGAAACAGGTCCCGGCGCCCTGGCATTCCTGAACTCCCGCTTGCCGCAAATCACCCGGCGAGCGAGCGGGTCCTGCGAAAAAAGTCCGCCGCGCGCTTCTCTTTTTCTTAAAATCATCCGCCGAGATGCATTACCATTGACAGCGATTGCCGGCCCCGCGGCTGTGACGGGCCGCCGGGAACCCTTCGGCGGCCGGAAGAATGCGAACCGGGGCCATGGTGTTTTCAAATCCCGGGAGGGGAGGGCTTGATTCATGGTGAATTCAAATCATCGTTGCATCCTCAAAAAGCTTCTGAGGCTTGCTCCCGTGTGGCTTCTTCTGTTGGCGGTGAGCGCGCCGGCTGCGCGGGCGATGCAATGGGAGACGCTTTTTACCGCCCAGGACGTGCGCGACCACCTTTCCACGCCGGCGGGGCGCGAACAAGCTTTGCAATTTTGCCGCCGGATGAACATTACGAAGGTGTACCTGGAAGTTTTTCGCGGCTATCAGGCCAAGCGCCAGAACCTGGTCGCCTCCCGGGACTTTTTCCGGCACCACGGGCTGCAGGTTTCCGGCTGCGTGACCACGGTGCATTTTGGCAAGATCTCCAGCGGGCGCCCCATCTGGGTGTGCTTCACCAGCCCCAAGAGCCAGACGCGCCTGGCGCAGATTTTCCGCTATGCCGCCAGCATGTTCAATGAAATCATGATCGACGATTTCTTCTGCACGGACTGCAACGACTCGGAAGCCGCCCGGGCCAAAGGCTCCATGAGCTGGCGGCAATATCGCGACAAGCTGATGGTGGAGGTGAGCCGCAAAGACGTTTTAGAGCCGGCGCGCGCGGTGAATCCGCACGTCAAAATCATTATCAAGTTTCCCCAGTGGTACGAGACTTTCCAGAACCGCGGCTACGTGCCGGCCCAAGAGACGCCGCTGTACGACCGCATCTGGGTGGGCACCGAACTGCGCGATCCGAGCTCGGCCAAGTGGGCGCACGTGCAGCAATACCGGGCGTTTTTCCTCTACCGCTGGCTGGCCAGCATCGCCGGGCCCAAGGAGGGCGGCGGCTGGTTCGATCCCTACGCCACGGACCCCACGCTCTACATGGACCAGGCCTACGTGACGGCGCTGACCGGGGCCAAGGAGGTCCTGCTGTTCCATTACGGCGAATTGTATTCCGGCAAGTACAGCCCGCAGGCTGAAACACTGGAAGCCCATCGCCGCCAGGTCGACCAACTGGCCGGCCTCGCCGGAGGCTGGAAAGGCATTCCGGCCTATAAGCCGCCGGCATCCGCCGCGGGCGATGACGCCTACATCTTTGACCGCCTCGGGATGCTGGGGATTCCGCTGCTGCCCGTCGCGCACTTCCCTGCCCAGGCGCACGTGGCGGTGTTTGCCAACCAGGCCCTGGGCGACCCGGATTTTGTGCCGGAGCTTGACCGCTTCCTGGCCAGGGGAGGGACGGCGTTTGTCAGCCAGTCGCTGGCCCATCGTCTGGTGGGCGATCCGCTCTTGAAACCCGACAACCAGACCGACCTGGGAAAAGGCAACATGGTGAGAACCATCGCCGAAGGACCGGGCCGGATGATTGTCTTCGCCGACCAGTTGCCGCATCTG
>CAYWMN010000328.1:0-3571 GCA_964459065.1 uncultured Acidobacteriota bacterium
GGTCATCATGGGAAGTTTTCTGCTGTTCAACGTTGTTTTGAATGATCCCAACTCGACTCTGTCCGTGGTGCTTTCGGTCACTCCATTTCTTTCGCCCATGCTGATGACCCTACGGACTGCTATCTCGCCTCCGCCGTTCTGGCAGGTCGCGCTGGCGTTGGGCCTTTCGGCGGCGGCCACGTTCATCGTGATTCGAATTTCAGCCAAGATTTATCGCGTTGGAATTCTGATGCACGGCAAGCGGCCCTCGCTGAAAGAATTGCGCCGCTGGCTGCGCTATACCTAAGCGCCGGTGCACAGAGGTCCCTGCCAGCGCAGGCGTGTGCGCCACGGCTTGCAGAACGTCAGCGGCAAGGATTCTTGAAAGGTTTGCGGAAACAAAAACCGAAACGCTCAAAAGAGCAAAGAGAGAGCATACGCAAAAGCGCCCAAACTCGATGCCACATGTTTCAGCATGAAATGCGGCCGGCACAATTCCTCCGTTTGCCGGACGAATTGACTGGCGGGAACCGCGCACGAGATGAAGACAACATTGCCGAACGGATCGTAACGGACGCTCCGGACGTTCGGAGACATTCCAGGAACCGGCTCTTCCACGGCTTGCAGATCGAGAACCAGCTTGTTGCAGCCTTTGGAAGCGATCTCTTCCAGCCTTTTGCGAGTGCCGGGCGGCACGTCGCGTTCGGATTTAACACCGGCTAAAAGCGTGTAAAGAGTGTTCTGAATAACAGGGACATCTTCGGCTACCAGGAGTCGGCGGTTTGTTTGCGGGACCATCGGCAGCGAAACCTCTTTCCTATGTGGTTAGGCCACTACAATGAACACTTTATATACCAGGGCAACACCAAAAAGCAAGCAAAATAGAACTAAAGTACCAGAACTTTAGTTCTATGATCGAAACATCGTTTTCCCATACCCGATCCAGGGTGGATCGGCCCGCAAAAATCGCGCGTTCAAGCCCGGCGATCTCCCGCTCAGGGGCTTCTGTTTCCCTCACGGGTTGGGGCAGCAGACGCCGCGTGGAATGGGCGAGCCGTGGGGGCAGGTTTGGGGATGCTTAAGGAAGATGCAGAGTTTTTCGGTGACTTCCGGGGTTAAGCTATGCTCAATCTTGCAGGCGTTTTCATCCAGCAAATCTTCATGGATTCCAAGCATCTCAAAGAACAGGCGCTCGGAGAGGCGGTGGCGGCGAATCACCTCGCGGGCCCGCCGGTCGCCTTGTTGGGTCAGTGAAAGGTGATCGTCATCAAGTTCGATCAACGACTCCTGCGCCATCAGCAGAAAGGTGGCGCGGTTTTGCGCGAACTCCGGCAGCGCGGAAGCAGAAAACGTCGACTTGCCGGATTCTTCCTGGAAGTGCCACACCGCTTTCAGCAGATTCTCAATCAGTTCCGTTTCGTAAGCCGGAAACACGGACACTTCCGTCAGCCGGCCGTGGTGGAGTTCAATGCGGCGCTCGGCCATGCGCCCGATCTCCGGGTCGTGCGTCACCAGGACAAGGGTGTGGCCTTCGCGGTGAAGCTCCGTAAACAGGCCCATGATCAGTGCTTCATTAACTTCATCCAGGTTTCCCGTAGGCTCGTCGGCCAGAATCAGGTTCGGCTGGTTGATCAACGCCCGCGCCACGCACACCCGCTGCTGTTCGCCGCCTGAAAGTTGCGAAGGCAGGTGATCCATCCGGCTGCCGAGTCCCACGCGCGCCAGAGCTTCACGCGCTTCAGCTTCATCCGCCAAGCTGTGAAAGTACTGAGCCAACATCACATTTTCAAGCGCGGTGAGATAAGGGACCAGGTGGAACTGCTGGAAAACAAATCCAATCTTCTCGGCGCGAAAACGCGCCACCTCCATCGCGGAAAGGTCGCCCAGTTCCTGCCCCTCCACTTTCACGGAGCCGCTCGTCGGCACGTCCAGTCCGCCCAGGATATTCATCAGCGTGCTTTTCCCCGAGCCGGACGGCCCCATGACGGCGATCCATTCGCCCTTGTCGACGCTGAATGAAACGTCTCGGAGCGCGGCGACAGAGTTACCGTATTCTCGGGATAATTTTTCGGCATTAATAAAAGGCAACGGTCTATTCTCCTTTAAGCACGGTGGCAGGTTGAATTCTCCGCATCATCCCCACGGGGAAAAAGGTGGCCAGCACGGCCACCAGAGCGGTGCCCAGGCAGACGGTGGGCAGCGTCCACCACACCAGGTCGAGTCTCACCCCGAACAGGCGCTCGGCCACAATGGAAGCCAGAAGGCCACCCAGGGCAAACCCTGCCAGCCCGCCGGCCAATCCCAGCGTGGCGCCTTCGGTCAAAAACAGCCGCGTGACCTTCCGGTTGCTGGCTCCCAAAGACTTCATCAACGCGATGTCTTTCCGGCGCTCCAGCACAATCGCCGTCATTGTGGCCATCACGCACAGTGCGATGATGAACAAAATAAGAATCATCAATGAGATCAACAGCCAGCGGATCGTGCCCAGCACCTTGCCCTGCGATTCAACAATCTGGCGGACCGGCCGGACTTCCAGATTGGGCGATGCGGCGGCAAGCGCATGAACGGCGTTTTCGACACCGGCGGTTTCTCCCGGAACATATAGTTCAACCAGGCTGATCTTCCCTTCCAATCCTGCCAGATGCTCCAAAGCCCGGAGCGGAACAAACACCTGATCGTCTTCTGAAGTTCCGGTTTCCCCCACAATTTCTACCCGAAACTCTGCCGGTTTTGCCTGATCTTTCGGCGCCAATCCCTTGCGCACAACGGCAATTGCCAGCGTGTCACCCGAATGAAGATCCAATCGCGCAGCCAGGTGCGCGCCCACGGCGCACGTGGCCGGTCCCAACTCCGTGACCCGTTTGCCGTCTTTCAGGCGCCAGCCCGGAGCCAGTCGTTGAAAATCCGCGAGGTCGGTTCCCACCGCCACCACGTTTTCAAAGGCCGGCAAGCGAGGATTCGCGGGCACAGGGGAAACACGGGTCACCACATACAGAACCGGCGCGGCTTCGAGCCCTTTGATCTTGGCCCGCAGGGCAACTGCTTTATCGAACGCCGCCGCGCGAATCAACCCCACAGGCGAAGGCGAACCGGGCCCCTCCGACTCCACGGCGCGGCTTCCCAAAATCACATTGGCGCCGTAAGAACGAAACTCCTGCGTCATCTTCCGGTGCACGTCGCCGTAAAGGTTGAGCAGAAGCGACGCCACCGTGGCTCCAACCAGCAGCGAAACCAGCGCCAGCGCCGCCTGGGGACGCCGTACGACCAGCGAGCGAAGCCACAGGCGCCAGAAAAGCGACCGCCGCCCAACAGCACGTCCCCTGGCATTCTTATTCATTCCGCAACACCGCAGCCGGCGAAATTTTGAGGCCCTTCGAAACAGGGATCAGGCTGCCTGCCAGCGCGATCAAAAGAGCCAGCGTCAGCACGGCCGGCAAAATCACCCAATGGATGCCGGTGGGAACGCCGAAGACCGCAAGGGAAAGACTGCGGGCAAGGAACGTCCCCAAACCGTAACCGATCACGCCGCCCACCAGCCCCACCGCAAAGGCTTCCAGTAGAAAAATGGAAGCAACGCGAAGGTTGCTGGCCC
>CAYWMN010000329.1:0-3570 GCA_964459065.1 uncultured Acidobacteriota bacterium
TGGAGCAGCTGAGCCGCATCCTGACGGGCAACGAAAAGGTCATCGGGATTGGTTCGCCGCGGGCCTCGCTGGAATCCAACTTTGCGCTGCGGACGATGGTGGGTGCGGACCGCTTCTTCAGCGGCCTGTCGGATCAGGATTCCCGGCTCGTTTCGCTGATGGCGGAGATCCTGGCAAAGGGTCCTGCGCGGACGCCGTCGCTTACTGAGATGGAATCGTTCGACGCCGTACTGGTTCTCGGTGAAGACGTCACCAACGTGGCCCCGAGAATCGCGCTGGCCCTGCGCCAATCGGTTCGCCAGCAGCCCATGGAGTTTACCGACAAGCTGAAGATTCCCCGCTGGCTCGATCATGCCGTGCGAGAGGCGATCCAGGACGACAAAGGTCCCCTGTTTGTTGCCACTCCGAGCGCAACCAAGCTGGACGACGTGGCTGCCGAAACTTACCGCGCGGCGCCTGACGACATCGCCCGGCTGGGTTTTGCCGTTGCCCATGCGCTTGACCCTCAGTCGCCGGAGGTTCCCGATTTACCGGCCGAAGTTCGTTCGCTGGCGGAGCGAATCGCCGCGGCGCTCAAGGGCGCCAAGCGGCCGCTGATTGTTTCCGGCCCCAGCCTGAACAGCGAAGCGGTCATTCAGGCTGCCGCTAACGCGGCGCGGGCGCTCACAAAAGCCGGACAAGCGGCAGGGCTGAGTTTTACAACCCCGGAAGCCAACAGCCTGGGCGCAAGCCTGCTGGGCGGCGGACCCCTGAGCGAGGCGTTCAAGGCTGTCGAGCAGGGCGCGGCGGATACGGTTATTATCCTGGAAAACGACTTGTACCTGAGGGCCCCGGCGGCTGCCGTGGATCGCCTTCTCGATGCGGCGCGGCGCGTGATCGTGATCGATCAGCTGGAAACGCCCACGGTGGCAAAAGCCGAGCTGGCCCTGCCGGCCGGAACCTTTGCGGAATCCGACGGGACGCTGGTGAACAACGAAGGGCGCGCGCAGAGGTTCTTCCAGGCTTACGTTCCCAAGGAAGACATTCAAGAGAGCTGGCGCTGGATGCTTGAAGTGATGCGGGCCGCCGGTCGCGGCGAGGCTGAGTGGAACTCGCTGGATGACCTGGTTGCCGCCATCGCGCAAGGGATTCCGGCGCTCGAAAAGATTGCGGAAGCGGCGCCGTCGGCGAAGTTCCGGAAGCTGGGCGAGAAAATTCCCCGCTCTCCGCACCGCTATAGCGGACGCACCTCCATGCTGGCCAACATCAACGTCAGCGAACCGAAGCCTCCCCAGGACCCGGATTCCGCGCTGGCCTTCTCCATGGAAGGCTATCCGAATCAAGCTCCAGCGTCCTTGACGCCGTTCTTCTGGTCGCCGGGGTGGAATTCCATTCAGTCGCTGAACAAGTTCCAGAGCGAGATCAACGGGCCACTGCGCGGGGGCGATCCGGGCGTGCGGCTGATGGAGCCTTCCGAGTCGGCCAACGGTTCTTTTTTCAACTCGATTCCAAAATCTTTTGCCGCCCGCTCCGAGGAGTGGCTGCTGGTTCCTCTCTATCACATTTTCGGTTCTGAAGAGCTGAGCCGCCAGGCGCCGGCGATTGCCGAGCTTGCGCCGAAGCCTTACCTGGCGGTGAATGCCGACGATGCCGCGCGTCTTCAGTTGAAGGCGGGCGATCAGGTTGAGGTAAATCTTGCCGGGGCGGTGCACCGGTTCCCGGTGACCCTGCGGCCGGACCTGCCGAAGGGAATTGCCGGACTTCCGGCCGGCGTGGTTCCGCTGGAAAAAAGCGGCCTGCCGGCGTGGACTAAAATTTCGCGACTATGAACACTACGCTTTTCTACATTTTCGTCATCGCCGTGGTTTTGATGGTTCCCCTGAATCTGGCGGCGGGCCTCATCTGGCTTGAGCGCCGTTTGCTGGCCCTTTGGCAGGACCGTTACGGACCGAATCGCGTGGGACCTTTCGGATTGCTCCAGGTCCTCGCTGACATGCTCAAAATTTTCTTTAAGGAAGACTGGATTCCTCCTTTTGCCGATAAGGTGGTCTTTGTCATCGCACCCGCCATTGTCATGATCTCGGTGCTGATGGCTTTTGCCGTGGTTCCGTTTACGTCGTCCATTGTCGTTGCCAACCTGAACATCGGCCTGCTCTTCTTCTTGGGCATGTCATCGCTGGGTGTTTATAGCGTGGTGCTGGGAGGATGGTCTTCGGGCAGCAAGTACTCGCTGTTGGGCGGCCTGCGCGCCTCCGCGCAGATGCTGAGCTACGAAGTGTTCATGGGACTGTCGCTGATGGGCGTCGTGATCATGGCCGGCTCATTCAGCCTCAACGATATCGTTGAGGCTCAGCACAAAGTATGGTTCGTGATTCCGCAGTTTCTGGGATTTGTGCTCTTCATGATAGCCGGCATTGCTGAAACGCGCCGGCTGCCGTTTGACCTTCCGGAGGCTGAAAGCGAACTGGTGGCGGGATTCCACGCTGAATACTCCGGCATGAAGTTCGGCATGTTCTTCGTGGGTGAATATATGGGCGTGATGCTGATCTCAGCGATGATTTCCGTTCTGTTTTTCGGCGGCTGGCTGGGACCCTGGTTTCCACCCATCGTGTGGTTTGCGATCAAGACGTTTTTCTTTATCATGTTCTTCATCCTGCTGCGGGCTGCTCTGCCCCGCCCGCGGTTCGATCAGCTGATGGCATGGGGCTGGAAGATTATGCTGCCGCTTGCGCTGGCCAACCTGCTGGTGACAGGCGCTCTGGTGCTGGTTTTTAAATAAGGCATCTGGCGCGGATTGATTAAGGTGGGAGTTTCTAAATGTTGAGTGTGATCAGAACGCTGTGGAACGTTTTTCTGCACGCGTTCCAGCCTCGGGAAACCATCCAGTATCCCGAGGAAAAACCCAACCTTCCCCCTCGGCACAAAGGGCGCATCATCCTCAGCCGCGACCCGGACGGGGAGGAGCGCTGCGTGGCCTGCCACCTTTGCGCCGTGGCGTGCCCGGTGGACTGCATCGCGCTCCAGGCGACGGAAGATGAAAACGGCAGGCGCTATCCGGAGTTTTTCCGGATCAACTTTTCGCGCTGCATCTTCTGCGGGTATTGCGAGGAAGCTTGCCCGACCTACGCGATCCAGCTGACCCCGGATTTTGAGATGGGTGAGTACAACCGGCAGAACCTGGTTTATGAGAAGGAAAACTTGCTGATCAGCGGTGAAGGCAAGTATCACGGTTATAGTTTCTGGAAAGTTGCAGGCGTCAAGATCGGTGGCAAAGACAAGGGCGAAGCCGAAAACGAGTCAGCCCCCGTCGACGTTCACAGCCTGCTGCCCTGAGTCACTTTATGGATGCTGTTTTTTACATTGCGGCGGTTGTTGCGATTATTTCAACGGTTCTGGCGATTACACGCCTGAACGCTGTTCACGCGCTGCTTTACCTGATTGTTTCGCTGCTCTCCGTGGCGGTGGTTTTCTTTGTCATGGGGGCTCCTTTTGTGGCCGCGCTGGAAGTTATTATATACGCCGGCGCCATCATGGTTCTCTTTGTTTTCGTGGTGATGATGCTCAACCTGGGCAAAGACGCCAGGGAAACGG
>CAYWMN010000330.1:0-3509 GCA_964459065.1 uncultured Acidobacteriota bacterium
CCAAGGCGGATTTGAGGTGCGCCCATGTTTGGTAGGGTAGCACGAGGTGATTGGAGAACTCCCTGTAATGGGTGCCGTGGAATTGGAAGTAGACCTTACCATGTTGGTTCTCCGGCCATCTTTACAGGACGCTGCGTCCCATTTGCTCTGTTGCATTCAATGTCTTCTTATTTGAAGACTCGGCAAGAATTGGGATGACTCACAGGGCAACGCGATGTACAATCCGCAACCGAGTCCCTCGCCAAAGCGCGACCGACTTGCGAAAGGGCCGTGCTGGAGCCACTGATGCGCGAGATGGCCTTGGGGGACCAGAACCGCAATGTCGGAGGAGGTGCGATGAGAGTGCCACCCGTCCCGTCGCATGTTGAGGAGCAAGGGGTGAGCCGCACATTCTCTTCTTAGAAGGTGGTCTGCGATAGAGATAAACATCTGTCCTGAATGGTTACTCGTGAAGCTTGGAGTTCCGACCCGAGCACGAGTCCACGTAGCATTGATGTTGTCCGCACTCGCCGCAGTCGCTGGAGCGCCAGCCCTAATCCACGTCCCCCACATTTGCCTAATGAGGACCTTATTTGGGCTTCCTTGCCCCGGCTGCGGCGTGTTGCATGCAGTCACAGGAACCTTGAAGGGACACTGGGCTGCGGCCTGCCACGCGAATCCAGCAGGAGTCGGTATCGCGCTTCTGCTTGGCTTCCAGATTGCTGCAAGACCGGTGGCCATGGTGTGGTCACGGTCCGACGTATTTGTATCATGGGTCTCGAAACGAGGCTCGCAGAGTGCTTTTGTTCTATTGATGGCTGTTTGGCTGTTGAGACTCTTCCGTGGAGGATACTGATGGCGACCATTTCATGTCCGAAATGCAATACCTTGACTGACCGGGCAGGCTACCCGGTGTGGACAATAATCGTGTCCATTTGCCTGTTTCCGATAGGTCTTCTTGCCCTTCTTGCTGGCCGGAAACCCACTACTTGCGGGAACTGCAAGTTCACTTGGCAGGCATGACAGTATGTGTTCGGCAGGATACGGAGACATGCGCCCAAAGCTGAGGTACAAGCATGCCAAACATACCCGACGGCGCCTTCCCACGTCTTCGAGGGGAGTATCTACAGAAGCTCTTTCGACAAAACTCTATCGACTATTGCCATCTGTGAGGCTAACCGCTAAACTCCTGGCGTTATGAGACACGCTACTGTTTCCTATGGAATCTTAGTAACTTTGGGGCTGGCCATACCACTCATGGCACAGATGCCGTACAGCGGACTCGATCGTACTACAGCACGATCGATGGTTATTTCGCGACGGGGTATGGTGACCAGCGATCAGGTGTTGGCATCTCAGGCCGGGGCGGAAATTCTGGCACGCGGCGGGTCGGCTGCCGACGCCGCCATCGCCGCAAACGCGACGATGGGCGTGCTTGAGCCGATGTTGAACGGTATGGGCGGAGACCTCTTTGCCATTGACTACGACGCCAAGACGGGCAGGCTGGCCGGACTCAATTCAAGTGGATGGGCACCCGGGAAACTGACACCCGCTTTCCTCCGGAGCAAGGGCATCACAAGGATGCCCGGATTTGGGATTTATTCGGTTACCGTGCCGGGCGTCGTCGCGGGCTGGTGGGCGCTGCACGAACGATTTGGAAGGCTTCCATGGCGGGAATTGTTTCTGCCTGCAATCTACTATGCCCGGCACGGATTCCCAGTCACCCAATTTGTCGCTGCGTATTGGCACGCCGCGCAGGCCCACCTGGTTCGTGGGGTGAACACCCAGGTCTTTCTGCCCGGCGGCTCGGTGCCGAAGGTTGGACAGATCTTCCGCAATCCGGCGTATGCCCGGGCGCTGGAGCTCATTGCCGAAAACGGGCCGAAAGCCTTCTACCGCGGTCCCATAGCAAAGGCCATCCTCCGAACCTCGGAAAGGCTGGACGGGGTGATGACAGAAAGCGATCTCGCCGATTTCAAGCCGGAGTGGGTCTCCCCGATTTCCACCACTTATCGGGGCTGGCAAATTTACGAGCTGCCGCCCAACGGCCAGGGAATGGCCGCTCTGGAGATGCTCAACATCATGGAGAAGTTCCCACTCGGGGAATATGGTTTTTTCAGCGCGAGGGCGTTTCATATCAAGATGGCAGCACAGCAGCTAGCGTACGCAGATTTGCGGCGGTACATCGGAGATCCGCGTCTGGTGCGCATACCGGTCGAGGGGATCATCTCGAAGGCCTACGCGGCACAGAGGGCGGCGACCATCAAGCCGGGCAAGGCAGCCTGCCGCGTGACGCCCGGCAACCCGCGGCGTTATAACGGTGACACGACTTACTTAACCGTGGTGGACAGTCAAGGCAATATCGTTTCCCTGATTCAAAGCCTCTATGAGGGATTCGGGTCATTTGTCGTGGCCAAGCCCTACGGCTTCGCACTGCAAGACCGCGGCGCGCTCTTCAACCTCGACCCGAAGAGTCCAGATGTGCTCGCGGGCCATAAGCGACCGTGGCACACTATCATTCCCGGTTTCATGCAGAAAGGGCCGTTGCACATCGGCTTCGGAATCATGGGCGGCCTGAATCAGCCGCAGGCTCACGCGCAATTCGTGTCCGACATCGTTGACTACGGAATGGACTTGCAGGGTGCACTGGAAGCGCCCCGCTTCAGGAATGCCGGTTTAGACGGCTGCAATTTCTTCATCGAGGACCGTGTGCCCGCTGAAGTGCGCGACAAGTTGGCCACGATGGGTTATCACTTGCGCCGGCGCGGAGCGTTCTCATCGATCATGGGCGGTGGGCATGCCGTGATGTACGACTCGGCCACGGGAATGAAATACGGGGCGTCATCGCCGCGCAAGGACGGCGCCGCGATTCCGGAGGCAGCGCCCGTTTTCCAGAAGCGAAAATAGCGTCTGCGGCGCTTGAGGCAGGGAGCGGTACGGCGGTCTTTTGGACAGCAAGGGCGCAGGCTTTTTTCATTGAAATCCCGTCGGCAACCGACGAGGCCGAGCCCTTGACTTTCCGTATGGTGCTGATTCCCTTTACCACTCACCTACACAGGAAAACAAGGCCGCCGGTACCGGCGGCCTATAGTCCTCTTGTCACGCCAAGACCCGTTCTACAGCCACGAGCTGTGATGTAGACTCTCTCAATTGGATTGGTACAAAATCTCAGGCAGGTCAGCTTGTTTTGTGTGCTGATTTTGCAAATTTTGGGTGGTCCACCACTAATGACAATGGACCAGCATTCACAGGGTTCTGAGGGCCCATGAGGAAACGTCACGAATCCCAGTCCCGGCAGGCCGGTCGTCCTTCGGTGGGGGTTGATTGCTCTCAGGCCCAGAGGGAGGCCTGGCGGCAGGAAAGCGAATCGCTTCTCGCGAGGTCTCTTATGACGGGCTCACCAGAACTTGGGGACACGGGAGCAGGTCATCCCACCGCTCGCTGACGGCATAGCCCATGCACAGGGACTCCACCTCCGGACGCCGCCGCGAGGGCTTTAGAACTTTTTTGACAACACGTCCTGCAGCATC
>CAYWMN010000331.1:0-3493 GCA_964459065.1 uncultured Acidobacteriota bacterium
GGCGTCCATTACCTCAAACACCAGCTGCGAGGTATAGCCCTCAGCGCCGAGCCCCATAGAAAAGTAACCTTCGCACCCGTCCGAGGCATCCAACAAGATCAATCGGACGTTGTCCCGGGTATTGAGAGTTTCAATTGCGCCCGACATTTCTTTCAACATTTCGATATTAAAAATATTGTGAGGCGCACGGTTCATCGTCAGATGTGCGATGGGCCCGGAGGCATCCCACTGGATAAACTGGTATTCCTTTTCCTCCGGCGCCTTGCGCTGGTCAGGGTTGGGGTTTGTGTCGGACATGTGAGGCTCCTGTTAAGCGACGTGGCGAGTATTTCCTCCCGTCTTATCCATCGGCGTTCGGGCCGCCGCACTTCAATTCCCGCCAGCGAAATCCCGGGATGTTAGAGGGCCGGAAAGTTGCCGCCGGATGAATATGCCGTTTCATCCGAGTGGCGGGCTATAATGCCCTAAAGGCGTGGGCCCTTTTTGTGCCAAACGACCGGAAACAGGAGCGACCCGATGAAACCTGCTTTTCGAATTCTGATGCTCTTGTCAGCGCTGTCAATTGCCGCGCTTGCGCCGGCGGCAAGGCACCCCATTTATAACGAAAATGCCAACGCTGCAAAGCAGGTTGCAGCTGCGATGAAAGCCGCATCAACGTCGGGCAAAAATGTTGTCCTGATCTTTGGCGCCAACTGGTGTCCGGACTGTCATGCGCTTGATGCCGCTATGCACAGGGGACGTCTGGCAAAGCTGATTCAGGATGACTACGTCGTGGTGCACATCGACGTCGGCCGTTTTGATAAGAACCTGGATCTCGGAAACAAATATGGCGTTCCCATCAAAAAAGGGATTCCCGCCATTGCGGTGCTCGACCCATTCGGCTTTGTGCTCTGTGCCCAGAGTCATGGTGAGTTCGCAAGTGCCGCGCAGTTGCCATCTCTTGATTTTGAGGCGTTTTTTGAGAAATGGAAACCCAGCAAGTGATACGGGCCGACTGCTGTGCGGGGAGGTCGAAGCCACGGTGCTGCGAACTGTTTGCATGGGCACGGCTCAGGGTTCGGTCAAGGAGGCCGCAAAATCGCTGCTTGCCGATTACCAGTGGAGAAGCCTTCTCCACAAGGCGCTATGGAAGGCGCTCTCGAAATCGCCCACCGAAGACTCTCAAAAGCTTAAGGAATGGCTGCCCGCAGAGTTGACCCGCCTGGGGTTTCCTGATGTGGCTTGGGAGAACTTTTTTACCCCGCCTGCAATTTCAAAACAGGAGGCGATTTCTCTCATTCGCCAGATGGCGAAAGGAGGCGGCGGCGCGGGCTGACGGCTGTGGTGAGATTCGGTTCCCAAGGTTGAGGGCCGAAGTCAACAGCGCTGCTCGTATCGAGCCGCTGAAAAAGTAATTCGTGAGCTTTGGCGATTTCGCAATGCAAGGCGGCACGACATCAAGCCCCCGCCCGATTCCGGCGCTCGCGACGGGCATTGAAATCCTGGCCGTGTACGCCGGCATTCTGCTTTATATCTGGCGGTGGGAATCCACCCACCCCTATTTGTGGGTCCCGCTGCTCGCAGTTGTGATTCTTTCCCATGTGGTGTACGGCGACAACCTCAGGGAAATGGGTCTCACGCGGCACGAATTCAAAGCGTGTGCTCGGCTGATGATTCCGCTCTTGATTGGCGTCGTGGTTGCCGGTGTGATTTACGGTCTATGGAGGCGGGAGTGGGTGCTGCCCCGTTTCGGCCATGCCTGGCTCTCCCTGGGCGGATACACCCTCTGGTGCACCTTTCAGCAATACTTGATGCAATCGTATTTCCACCGCCGTCTGCGCCGGATTATCCACACGCCGCATCTCAGTTCACTTGCTGTGGCAGTGATGTTTGCCGGCGCGCACATTCCCAACCCCATTTTGATGACCGCCACTCTGGTGGGCGGGTTCGTTCTTGCGGAGGTGTTTGCCCGGCATCCGAACATCTGGCCTTTGGCCATGGTTCAAGCCGTGGCGGGCATTCTGATCGGGGGACTTTCGCCCGGCGCGGTCATTCACCACATGCGGGTTGGCCCCGGCTACTACTCCTACCACCTGCGATAAGACCGCGTGTCCTAATCGTGCCGCGTGGACTGGGGGCTTCTGCGGGAATAGAAAGGGTGAAAGGGAACGCTGGCGATTTGGCCGTCGAACTCTGATGCCCATCGCCCCGGAATAACTGTCTGACATTCGGGGCAAGCGCCGCCGGGTGTGAGACGGTATTTCAAAATGTGATAGCCGCGGCGCTGAATCAGCAGCCCACTGCACGAGGGACAATGAGTGCTTTCCAGTTCTCCAACCTGTCCGGGAAGGTTTCCCGCATATACGAATTTAAGACCTGCGGCCTTACCGATTTCCGCTGCGCGCTTGAGCGTCCTCGGAGACGTATCAGCGGGGTCGGTCATTTTGTAGTTTTTATGGAACGCAGTGACGTGCCACGGAATCTCAGGTGAAACATCCGCCAAAAACGCCGCAAGCCGTTTGAGTTCATCTTCGGAATCATTAAAGCCTTCAATCAAAAGCGTCACAACTTCCACCCAGAAGCCCATGGCGTAAGTTCGCCGGATGGTATCCAGAATGGGCGCAAGGCGCCCGCCGAGCGAACGGTAATGGCGGTCATCAAAGCTCTTGAGGTCAATCTTGTAGAGATCGACCCAGGGGCGAAGATATTCAAGAACCTGCGGAGTGCCGTTGCCGTTGGATACGAAGCCCGTTTTCAGACCGGCTGCGCGGGCTTGCTTGAAAATGGCGACCGCCCATTCGCTGGTGATCAGAGGTTCATTGTAGGTGCTGACCATGACCTTGGCGCCCTGGTCAACCGCGTCACGAACCAGGGCTTCCGGTTCCGCGGATAGCGGCGGCGAAACAGCATTCGGATCGCGCAGCGCCTGCGACGTTACCCAGTTCTGGCAGTAGCTGCAGTGCAGGTCGCAGCCCAGCATTCCAAAGCTGTACGCCAGCGCGCCTGGATAGGCATGGAAGAAAGGCTTCTTTTCAATCGGGTCGCATTGAACGCCGCCAACGTACCCCCACGGAACAAAGAGCTTGCCGTCGCGGTTATAGCGGACCTTGCAAACGCCCAACTGCCCGTCCGGAATGCGGCAGGCATGGCCGCAAGCGTAACAGCGCACAAAGCCACGGTCGAGCTTCTCGTAGAGATCTCCTTCGCGCACGTTGGTGTTCAGAATATCCTGCAGAGTTGTCATGGGCATCGTTTCATCTCTGCAATGGCAAAATTATCGACTCTCTATTCTTATTATACTACCGCGACCACAGGGACTGTGGGTCAAGAAGCGTCCGTGACGATACAGTGCATCGGGTATATGCGGGAAGGCGTTCAAACAGATTTGCTTGCGTTCAGGTAGAACGAAACTTCAGTTACTGTACGGTTAGGGTAAGCTTGATCTGGTGCGTAAGCTTTCCCGATGTTCCTGTCACCACCAGATTATAGGTGCCAGCTGGTGTGCCGGTGGGTT
>CAYWMN010000332.1:0-3473 GCA_964459065.1 uncultured Acidobacteriota bacterium
TGCGCTACAAAACCAGAAAAGAACCCGCGACACAGAAACCAGTGTCGCGGCTACCCGGCCAGAGGCCAGCGCTACATTCGGGGCGACACAAAGGCCGGCGGTGGGGACACCGCCGCTACAGAAAATCCGCGGTTCTAAAGAGCCGTGCTACACGCTTTGGGTGTGCGGGTCTAAAGAGGGCGCCAGCCGGCGGAAAAAGGATGTGCTCGGTTGCGGCGCAGGTGCGATAGAATGCCCATGCTCAAAGCAAAAGCTTTTTCCATGATTGTTGGGGAAGGGAGAGACGCAGATGGTTAAAATTGTCCGAGTCGTCGTTCTGTTGTTGCTGGCAGCCGTTGCGGCCCAGGCGCGTCCCAAATCGCTGTTTTATATGACACGCGATCCTGATTCCGTGCGCTCATTTCTGGCGCACGCGGACAAAGTCGACATCGTCGTCCCCACCTGGTACCACGTTGACGGGAACGGCCTGGTCTGGGGCGGCCCCAATCCGTTGGTGCTCAAGGCGGCGAAGGAACATCACGTGCCGGTCATGCCCATTGTTTCTGCCCCCGGGTTTGGCATCAAGGAATTCCATGCCTTCCTTCACAATGCCGCCGCCAGAAAGACCTTTGCGGACGCACTGCCGGTTGAATGCAAGCGTTACGGCTACTCGGGTTTTCAGATCGACTTTGAACATCTCAGCTGGACCGACCACGACGCGCTTTCCAGCATGGTGGCTCAAACGGCAGCGGCCCTGCATCGCCATGGCTACCAGTTGTCCATCGCCACTTCGGCCAACGCGCCCGGCTATCCCGGCCAGACGAACTACAGCTACTGGAGTTACCGCGACTGGACCGGCGTCTTTGATCTCGGCGCGCTGGCCAGGTCCGTGGACCTGATCTGCCTGATGACCTATGACCAGCACGGGCAGCATACGCCGCCGGGCCCGGTGGCCGGATATCCATGGGTGGTGGACAACCTGAACTTTGCGCTGAAGTCGGTGCCCAGGGATAAACTCGCACTGGGAATACCGCTCTATGGTAAACACTGGCATGCCGCCATGCCGAAAGATGACGAGGCCAATATCGCCGTCGATTACATCAGCGAGCCGGATGCCATGCTGCTTGCTCAAGACAACGACGCTAGGGTCCAATGGGACCCCGTGGACCGCACCTCGTGGTTCTTTTTCTATCGGGACTTCAAGCGCGAGTGGGTTTTCTTTACGGATGCCCGAACCTTCGAGGCTCGTTACGACCTGGTAAAAGAGCGCGGCCTGCAGGGCTTCTGCGCCTGGGTGCTGGGAATGGGAGACCCCGGAATCTGGAAGCTGCTGCCCTCACACAAGTAACGAGTAGCGCGAAGGCTGCCGTTGTTGCCGTCTGCGGCTTTTATTTTTGTCGTGGTGATGACTGGGTTTGATGATCACGAAGCGAAAACCCGCGGACCCTAAAACCGGAGGCCCGCGCTAGCTGCTGCCTAACAGCCAGCGAACATATTCACCGGCATCGAAAGGATCCTTCGGAACGAAACTGGAGAAGATGGCATTCCGATACTGCCACACACAGCATTGGTCGCCCGCCTTCGCAATGCTGGTGGCGCCAGACCGGAGCGTCGCACCATAAGCCATGCCGGAAGGGATGGTGATGCCCGCTGGCCCGGTCACGTCCAAGCCGCCTTCCCACTGAGTCATTCCGCTGAAATTCTCGGGGACCTTGACGCCCGGTCCCGCCGGCCGGCTGATCCCGACGGCCCGGCCGGGAAGGCGGTGAAGATCCGTGATGCCCGTAAACCTGGAATGCGCGGCAAGTGAGGAACGATTCCAACAGACGACCGCAATCGGAGTCTTTTGTCGCACCAATTCATCGAGGGGCAGGCCCTCCAAGTCCGCAACGCACAGGATGACGCGCCGGTAGGCGCTCAACTCCCGGCAGTCAACGTCTTCGCGTTTGTAGTACTCGAAGGCGTCATACGGGATGTTGAGGTCGATGGTAAGGCCCGTCAGGATTTGCTCCGTGAGGAAGCGGTCGTGAAGATTCCGCCGTTCAAGGTCAACCAACGCGCGCTCGGAGTAGAATCGCAGGACTGCGACCGAGGGCGCTTTTGGGGGCTTTCCCACCTCGCGTTGAGCCCGCTCATTGATGCACCGAAGCGCTTTCCAGGTTTCGGGGCGCGCATCGGGCAGCGTCATCCCCACATAGGGCGACTCCGCCGTGTCACCGGGTTTGTATCCAAGCCACATGATGCCGTCCGGATTGTAAGGCACCGTCTGGTTATACATGTGGTGGACATCGTTGGGCATCGGGTGCTGCAGGTCATGGGCAAAGGTGTGCGCCTGCATCCATGGCACCAACCTCTTCCCCAGGCGTCTGGTCAAGCCCCTCCAATAGGCATTCTCCAGCGGTATGGCGGATTCGATATATCCGGGCCGCGGATTACGATCTGAATTCGTGCATTGCGAATCGCCCGTGCGCGAAACGGGGTAGGGATCGGGATTGAGCATGTCAAACTGTTGGGCCAGCAGTTGGGTGCTGCAACCGTCGTGATCGTTCGCCAGGGTGGCGAAGGGCGTCGGGTTGAACCGCGTGGGATTGCGGAAAACCACCAGGTGTGGCGCGATTCTGTGAGCTTCGTCCACAACGGTCTTGACCAGATCGGCCGTGCCCGTGTGATACGCATAGAGCCAATCGCGGTACGCGTTGACCCCGAAAGCCTCGGGGAAAGCCCAGGCGCGCGGATACTCGTCAGTCGCGTTGAATTTGCGATAGCGGGCGATTCCGCTCTCGGAGTAGTCGTAGAGAGGTATCGAGCATTTTGGCGAGTCGGCAAAGCTGGTCATCAGGAAACTTTCGTCTCCAAACCGCATGGCGCAGATGACATCATGGGGAAAGACGCCGCCGTTTTCGCGGGTGAACCGATCCAGTAGCGTCCGGACCGCCTGCGCCGCGGCCTCCCGGGTGGAGGAAGCGGCCGGGCTCAGTTGAGGAGTGCGCCAATAGACGGCGAGCATCGTGTGCTCCAGATCGCCTTCAACCCTGGTCAGGTCGAAGGTGAGATGCAGGCTCTGGCTGCTGCGCTCGCTGATGGTTGCGGGGATAATCGCCAGGTGCTGCGCACCGTCATACTCGTGCTGCCTGACGACCACCTCCGCCTTGAATGCGCGGTCCGTCGAGAACTGGTTGCCGCGGAATGGACAACCATGTGTATGGTTGTTGGTGAAATACTTCCTGGCCTTCCAGTCGTAGGGTGCGTACTCACAGGGCACGCCGATTTCGATGGTGTGTTTGCCTCGGGCAAAGGGGAACGTGTGCGAATCAATGCTGAGATGATTATAGGTGCCGGCTATCGCCACCGCATACTCCGGCGTCAAACCAATTCGCTTGACATCCTCCGGCCGGACCGCCCCTTGCGAGATCATGACCTGCAGGCCGTGCTTGCGGGCGTTCTGAAAGTCGTTGCTGGCAATCACCTGCACGCCGTGGGAGGCAAGGTCTGCA
>CAYWMN010000333.1:0-3455 GCA_964459065.1 uncultured Acidobacteriota bacterium
TCATGAAACTGAATCCACCGGGCGCCGCCCGCAGCTGCCTTTTCGGTGAGGCGTTGGAGATTGTCCAGGTTCCTGTCGATTTTGCCCGCCACCGAATCGCATTGCACCACCGCCACCCGAATCCTCCTGGCGCCTCCGCCAGCGCTTGCGCCGCCCGGTGAGCCTTGGGCTTTCAGGCTCGCCACAAGCGGCCCGACGGCGGCCCCGGCGGCCAGCCGGGTTAGAAACGTTCTGCGATTTGAAGACATACCGTATCCTTCCTCCTTGGAGCTGTCCCATCAGTCATTAAAGTCATTGCTGATTTTCCTCTGCCGGACGATCCTTTGCAACCCGTTCTCCGCGCCTTGAACCTATCCGGCGGCCCGTGAACGCTCCCGGGCGTTTTCCCGGCGGATTTTTGATAACATGAAGACTTCACTGGATGCTCGGCCCGCCGGGGCTGAGCGAAGCAGGAGGCGGCATGATGCCTGACGAAACGCGGAACCCGGAACGCCGGCAGCCCTACATCAAGTTCAGCCACGTTTACAAATCGTTCAACGATCTTGCCGTTCTGCTCGACGTCAGCTTTGAAGTCGAGCGCGGTGAAATGGTGGTGGTGCTGGGCCGCAGCGGCGTCGGCAAAAGCGTGACGCTCAAGCACATCATGGGCTTCCTGCAGCCCGATCAGGGCAAGGTGCTGGTTGCGGGCTCTGACGTCACCGCAATGAGTGAGGAGGAGCTTTTTGAGATTCGGCGCCGCGTGACCATGGTGTTCCAATCGGGCGCCCTGTTTGATTCGCTGACCGCCGGCGAAAACGTCGCCTATCCGCTCCGCGAGCGCACCGTGCGCGGCGAGAATCTCAGCGAAGAGCAGATCCAGCAGCGCGTGGACGAACTGCTCGCGCTGGTCGACGTCCAGGAGGTTCGCGATCTCATGCCCTCGGGCCTCAGCACCGGCATGAAGCGCGCCGTGGCGATTGCGCGCTCGCTGGCCGCCGGGCCGGAGGCCATCCTTTATGATGAGCCCACCACCAACGTCGATCCTTTAATGGCTCAGACCATCAGCGAACTGATCCTGAAGCTTAAAAAGCAAACCGGCCTGACTTCAATTGTGGTGACGCACGATATGAAGCTGGCTCGCAAGCTGGCCGATCGCGTCGTCTTCCTGGTGGACGGCAAAGTGGCTTATTTCGGCCCCATCGCCCGGCTTGACGATTCCGCCGAGCCGGTCGTGCAGGACTTCATCCGGCTGGATGAAGTCTCTCTCCTGCCGCAGACTTCCTAGCGGATTCAATGATGAGGGTTCAGCCGCCGGTGCCGTCCGCCGCTTCACTCCCAGAGGGCGGCTCCGTCCACGTTCAGGCCGCGGCTGTTGTAAGTGTAATCCGTGGTCCACTGGACAAAGCCGCCGATTTCCACCGGCTGGTGCCACTTGTCGCCTCTCAGCCGGCCGACATTAAGTTTCACCAGTTTCACGGGATTGAACCAGTCGCTGCCGTGCATGCCTCCCATAACCGGAGAAACTTCAAACAGCACTTCCACCCGGCGGTCCGGCAACGACTCCAGATAGCGGCCGAGATCAGGAGAGTAGATGCCGATGTAGTCGTTCGGGTAGCTGTCAAAAGTCAGCACGATGTGCTTGGAGGCGGGATATTGCGCCGAGGGCTCGGCGTAACGCCAGGTCATGTTGTGCACCACGTGGTAATTGGCTGGCACAAAGGTCCATGCCAGCAGGACCATGGCCAAAACCGCTGATCCGAAAACGATGACATCAAACTTGTTTCGCGTTGATGCAGGATCTTGCGGCGACCGTGCGGCTCCACGGGGGCTTTCCGCGACCGGCCGTTCGCCGGAATCGCTGCCAGTCGATGATCGGGTGAGAAGAGTTTTGAAGAAGAGGATCGGCTTTCCGATGCGCATTGCTTGCCTCCTCCACAACCTGCCTGCCGCCGGTTCGGATATCCGGCTGGAGCCGGCGTCATCGCCCCGCTGGCTGGCCGATTTTGAAAGCTCGCAAAAAAACTGCTCTTACGCAAAGAACTTTTTCAGAAAGAAGCCCTTTCCGGCCTCCCGGGCATTTCAATGACTCAGGCCGCCTCAGGGGCTGCGATCGGGCGCTTGCGGACGCGAAGCCACGGCCCGCTAGTTGGTATTATTCATGTCGACGATCGCGTTCGGCTGCGGAGGCATTTCGCGCGCCGGAACGTTCCGGTCCACAACAAACGTCAGATGCGTGCCCTGCACAAGCACCAGGGCTTTTTCATGCTTAAAAACGTTGTAGACCAGCGCCGCAGTGGCTCCGATGGCGGCTCCGTAACCGATGTCCGCTCCAAAGCTGGGCCCGCCGCAGTTGCCATACCACTGGCAATCGATTTCATGGCCCATGCCCACCGTGGCTCCTGCTCCGGCGCCCATGGCTCCCGCGATGGCCGCGCCTTTCAAAGCTCCCTTGGCGCTCTTTCCGCAGCCTTTGATGGTGCCTTCGTCGTCGTTCGCGCTCTTGGCGCAGGGGCTGCCCTGCGCATCTTCCAGCGTGCCGTTCAGCAGAAATTCGGCGCCGGTTTCAGTGGTAATATCATCCAGAACGATGCGCATCTGGCCTACGCCCTTGATGCGCTTGGACTTCTTAACGAAGACGATGTGGCCGTCCACCAGGCTCCCCCGGGGAACCACCACCTGCCCGTTGATCGTCACCGGTTTCTCCACAAATCCTGTGAACTTGTCCCCGGTCTTGTTGGTTTTGGAGGTCAGCGTGGTCTGCAGCCGCACGTGCAGCGAGCTGCCCGCCTGCAGAACCAATCCTTTATACGGCTTGGCGGCTGCCGTGCTGCCGGGAGAGTGTTCCAGGTCTGGAACGGTGGCCGCCGCCCTCACGCTGGGGGCCGTTGCGCTGGCCGCCTTGCCGCCGCCGGCTGCCTGCGCCGCCGCCAGGGCAGGCAAGAGCGCCGCCGCCAAAAAAGCCGCGCCCAGGGCCTTGAATGTCGCTTTCATAAGCATTCTCCGTCCGTTTTCCGGGCAGCTTTGCCGCTGCCGTTGCACGCTCCTAGCCGATGACCGCCATTGAGCTTAATATGCGCCTGAACCTTGCACTTTGCAAGCGCCACCCTATGCTGATTGGATTCGGCTGAAGGCCCCCAGGTTGCACCTTTCTTTCTCCCCAGGCGGCTTTGGAAGAACCCGTATCTTGCGTCTTTCCAACCCTTTTAATGAAAGGACGAAAGGGGAGTTCCGCGTTGTGAGGTCGTACGCCCCTGTGCCATTCCGAGCCCGTTCGCCCCTGTGTCATTCCGAGGAGCCAGAAGCGACGAGGAATCTGCTTTTTCCGTGGCAGGGGTAGCGTGGATCTTTAGATCCGCGGGTTTTCTGTAGCGGCGGTGTCCTCACCGCCGGCCTTTCGTAGCGGCGGCTTTACGCCGCCATCGGAAGGGTAGCGTGGATCTTTAGATCCGCGGGTTTTCTGTAGCGGCGGTGTCCCC
>CAYWMN010000334.1:0-3441 GCA_964459065.1 uncultured Acidobacteriota bacterium
CGAGACGGCGCTAGAATACAACGCCGTGAGCGTCGATCGCCAGAAAAACGGCGGACCTCGAACCAGGAGGTCCGCGCCAGGTGCTTGCCGGGCTGCGGTGGGCTCTGCCGCTCACGCCGCAGGGAAATTCAAATCATAAGGAGTGCAAAAAACAATGGCCCAGCATGAAATTACCCGACGTGGTTTCTTAACTTCAGCGGCGATGGGTGCGACAGCCCTGGCTGCCGGCAAAGGGCTCGCAGCAAGCCCGGCCCAGGCGCAGGCGAAATCGAAAGCATCCGAAGATAGCGAGACGCTCAAAGTCGCCATGCTGCAAATGACCTCCGCCATCATTAATCCCGAGGCCTCCTCGCCCGACAATCGAATCATCATGAGCGCGGAGACGGTGAGGCGGCACCAGGAAGAAAATGTCCGCCACGCCGAGGCCTTCTGCCGCCAGGCCGCGGCGCATGGCGCCGACATCGCGGTGTTTCCCGAGTTGTGGAACATCGGCTATGCGCGGTTTGAAGGGACGAAAAAGAAGGCCATCGAAGAGTGGTGCAAGTTGGCTGTCGACCAGGATAGTGCTTACATCCGCCACTTCATGGCGTTGGCGCGAGAGTTGAACATGGCCATCGCCGTCACTTATCTGGAGAAGTGGGACCCGGCTCCGCGCGATACGGTTTCGCTCATCTCGCGCTCAGGAAAAATTGTGCTCACCTACGCGAAGGTTCACACGTGCGACTTTACGACCGAAGCGGTCCTCACGCCGGGCGACGATTTCCCGGTCTGTACGCTTGACACCCGGGTGGGCCCGGTTCAGGTGGGGTGCATGATCTGTTATGACCGCGAGTTTCCTGAGTCGGCTCGAATCCTGATGCTGAACAACGCCGAGGTCATCCTGGTTCCGAACGCCTGTTGGATTGGCGACCTCAAGACAGCCCAACTCAAAACTCGCGCCTTTGAAAATGCTGTGGCTGTCGCAATGGCCAACTACTCAAGCCTTCCCTTCAACGGAAACTCCCAGGCCTACGATGCCTTCGGCAGGAGCCTGGTTGATCTCATCAGCGACCGTGCCGAGAAAGTGCAGATCGCTCGCATTAACCTGCCCGCCATGAGAGAGCATCGGAAGAAAACGATTGAGGCGAATGCGTTTCGGCGGCCGCGCAAGTACAAGATGCTCATTTCGGAAAACGTCGCTCCGGTCTTCAAGCGGAACAATCTCTTCGGCCAGCCCTTTGACCGGGAGAAACGATAAACTCTGCCGGCAAGCTCATGGCCAGCCATATTTCCCCCGTGGCGGAATTTGGCATGAGTCTCGCAGAAACTGTGAAGGAAGCGCAGGATTTTACCAACGCGGTGAAAGGACGGCGCCACTAGTGAGCAACTCTCAAGGAAAGGACCGAAGACCGGGGCGCGTTCTGGGTACGGTGGCCAGTCTCATGGTCGCGCTAGGGGCCATTCTCTTCGCCGTGGGCTATCACAACCACGACTCATCCTCTCGCGAGGTCGGCCTGCTTGTTGAGATGGTCGGGGTATTCCTTCTCATGAGGGCTTCCGTCGTCCGGGATCGGGCTCGGCGAGCGCAATCCCAATCTACGGACGGTGGCGAAACACCGGTTCCCACCACCAGCCGACTAAACCGTATCATACGGGTTCTCGGCACCGGGTTCGTTCTGCTGGGAGTCGTCCTCTTCGCTGTAGGATCTTTTGCTCATGGCTGGACCCCGCGCATCTACGGCCTGCTCGCAGCGTTTCTCGGCGTCGTTTTCATCCGGGGCTCCTTTGATCGCATGCCTTCACCTGGAACCAGCCTTGATAAAGCGGTGCCCAAAGCAGTAAAGCGATTCGATCGCGTCATGCGCGTCATCGGCATTATCCTGGTGCCGCTGCTGCCATTTAGCACCGTTGCCTTCTTTCTCACCCCACCCACCAGCCATGAAGCTTGGCCGTTATACACATTTCTCCTAGTCGGGCTGGCGTGTACCTTGGTGTGGTCCTACCTTTTCGCGAGGCTGATCGTGAGGCTGGCGGTGGAAGGTTGGGGCCGCCGATAATTGGTAGCGAGTAGCGAAGAGTCTCGCCTTCCAGAGACTCTGCGGGTTTTTGACGGTTGCTAACGGGCGGATGGTTCGACGTGATCCGAGCCAAGAGCCGCGACGGGGCTGGCGCAGACCTTTTAGGTCTGCGGTTGGGTCAGCGCCTTTGGGCGCCCAGGGCGTTTACTGGCTGCGGGTACGACACGAAGGTATGTGCCGGCCGGCGTCTTGAATTCGAGGTAGCGCAAGGCCCGTAAGGAGCGGCCTTTGGCCGGTCCGGCCTTGCGGCATTTCAACCCATGGGGTTTCCTCCGCCAACGTTCAGCGGGTGCAAAGAGCTGGAAAAGCCGCAGGGCCGGAGAACGGGCCCTGCGCTACAAATCCCCGATGGCGGCGTCAAGCCGCCGCTACGAAAGGCCGGCGGTGAAGCCACCGCGCCTGCAGAAAAGCCGCGGATCTGAAGATCCACGCTACAGAACCCTTCCTGGTAAACTTGAAAATCCCTGCGGGAGGCTATAGAATCCGCATTCGAATGCCACTCCCGACAGGTACGTAGCGACCATATGAATCCTGAAAATCCCAAGGCCGAGTACACGGCGCGGCTGGAAGCGCTGCGGGCATCGCGGACCGGGCTTGACGGCCGCCACAAGCGGCTGGGCCGCGTGAAGCTGGCGATTGTATTGGTGGGGCTGGTCGTCATTGTGTGGGCGTTTGATTCCCGCTCGGTTTCCATTTTGTGGGCGCTCGTGCCGGGAGCGGTGCTTGCCATTCTTGAAGCTCTACACACGCGGGTGCTTCGGCGGTTGCGGCACTGCGAACGCGCCATGGCTTTTTACGAACGCGGCCTTGCGCGCCTGGCGAATCGCTGGATGGGAAGGGGCGAAAGCGGCGAGCGTTATCTTAATCCCGCCCATCCCTATGCGCGAGACCTCGACCTGTTTGGCAAAGGATCGTTGTTCGAACTGCTTTGCACGGCGCGGACTGCAGCGGGCGAGGCCGCCCTGGCGCGGTGGCTTCTGGAGCCCGCCCCGGTGGAGGAAATCCGCAGCCGCCACGCCGCCGTCGACGATCTGCGAGGCCGCCTGGCTCTGCGCGAAGACTTGGCCGTGCTGGGAGAAGACGTTCGTTCAGCGGTCCATCCGGACGCTTTGGCCGCCTGGGCCGAAGCCCCGCCGGTGCTCGAGCCGGGCCTCGTCCGCGCCGTCGCCTGGGTGTGGTGGGAATTGGCCTTTGCCTCGAGTGTGGTGAACTTCCTGTTCCAGGGCCGGTTCAGGGAGCGCCTGCAACGGATCGCTCCCGAGCTGGGGATGCATGCGGCGGCGGGCGGCGATACAGCCGCCGGGGCCATGCCTTCCACCGAAGAAACCGCCAAGGGCCTTGGGGTGCTGGCGGTGGTGCTGGGAAGGCTGGAGCGGGAAGAGTT
>CAYWMN010000335.1:0-3393 GCA_964459065.1 uncultured Acidobacteriota bacterium
GACGGCACGCAGCATCCGTGGGAATTCAAGCGCGTCTGGCACCTGGAGCCTGCGCCGAATGACCCCGACACGGTTTACGCCGGCGTGGAAGACGCCGCGATCTTCCGATCCACCGACGGCGCAACATCCTGGCAGGAGCTTTCCGGGCTGCGCGGCCACTCCACCGGTCCGCACTGGCAACCGGGGGCGGGCGGCATGTGCCTGCACACCATTCTGATTGACCCCAACAATCCCAGGCGAATGTACGTGGCCATCTCCGCCGCGGGAGCTTTCCGGACCGATGACGGCGGCGAAAATTGGAAGCCCATCAACCAGGGCCTGCGGTCGCAATACATTCCCGATCCCAATGCCGAGACCGGCCACTGCGTTCACCGCATCGCGCTGCACCCGTCGCGGCCCGACACGCTCTATATGCAGAAGCATTGGGACGTGATGCGCTCTGACAACGCGGGCGACCTGTGGCGCGAGGTCAGCGGCAACCTTCCTACCGATTTCGGATTCCCGATCGACGTCCACGCGCACGAGCCCGAAACCATCTACGTGGTTCCCATCAAAAGCGATTCCGAGCACTATCCGCTCAAAGGCAAACTGCGCGTCTATCGCAGCAAAACGGGCGGCAACGAATGGGAAGCGCTCACCAAAGGCCTGCCGCAGCGCAACTGCTACGTCAACGTGCTGCGCGACGCGATGGCCGTGGATTCACTCGATTCGGGCGGCATCTATTTCGGTACCACGGGCGGCCAGGTGTACGTTTCGCCTGACGGCGGCGACACGTGGCGCGCGGCCGTGGAACATCTTCCTCCCGTGCTTTCCGTGGAGGTGCAGACGATCGAGTGAGCGGAAGGGAGTAAGTGACCGGCCTGCAGGTTCGCGTTTGGCCGCGTGGTTGACTGTGGAACCGGCTGTGGAGTAGATTCAACAGTATGGAAACCATCCAAGTTGTCCTTGATTCCAAACTGCTCCGTGCGACGGACGGAGCTGCACGGCGGGCGCGCATGAACCGCTCGGCGCTGGTGCGCACGGCCTTGCGCGAACACCTGAAGCGCCTTGCGGCGACCGAACTTGAAGCCCGCGATCGCCGCGGCTACGAGCGGCACCCTGATAACGCCGCTGAGGTTGAACGCTGGGAGGAAGAGGCAGCGTGGCCAGAGCGATAGCACGCGGTGACATCCGGCTATATCGTTTTGCGCCCCCCGACAAACAAAGGCCCGTGTTGGTGCTGACCCGCGGGAGCGCGACTGCGTACCTGTCGACGGTGACCGTGGCGCCGATTACGTCAACCATCCGGGACGTGCCTTCGGAGGTCCGTTTGAGCGAGGCCGATGGAATGAAACGCCCGTGCGCCGTCAACCTGCACAATCTCGTTACCGTCTCGAAGACTCGCCTGGGCCGCCGCGTCGCCGTGCTTGGCCCGGAGCGGTTGAAGGAAGTCTGCCGTTCGCTCGGGTTCGCCCTGGGATGCTCATCGTGAGGCTGTCGCGGAGAGACGACGTTCACGCTAATGAGTGCCCAGCACAAGACCAGCTAGGATGAATCCATGAATGTGAACAAGGTTCGAGTTGAGCTTCCGTTTCATCTTCGGACGCTGGCGCAGGTTAGCGGCGAAGTCACTCTCGAGGTTGAAGGCACGGCGACGCGCAGTTCGGTGCTGGATGCGCTGGAGGCGCGCTATCCGGTTCTTCGCGGAACCATCCGCGACCACGCGACGCGCGAGCGGCGGCCCTTCCTGCGCTTCTTTGCCTGCCAGCAGGACTTGACGCATGAACCTCCCGACGCGCCGCTGCCTGCGGCGGTCGCCTCAGGCGCCGAGCCGTTGTTGATTGTGGGAGCCATTGCCGGCGGTTAGAAGCCGGCTCGACCGAGCCTGCGCCGGCTGCCGCGCTCCAAGGCGCGTCCGCTCCGTTGACGCTGCAGGAGCCGAATCCTATAATTGAGGGGAAGCTGGAAAGCAAACCGATGAAAAAGGTTCTGGGGGCATTACTGATCGGCTGCGTGATGGCGGTTCCCGCCGCGGCGCAAACCTCCAAAAAGACCAGTCCCACCCCGAAGCAATCCCAAGCGGCTCCCATTCGCGTCCAGGTCAATCTGGAGAACGTGCTCTTCACCGTCGTCAACAAGAAGAAGCAGTTGGTTCCGGATCTCACCAAGAGTGACTTCACCGTTTACGAAGACGGCAAGCCGCAGAAGATCCTCTTCTTTAACCGTGAGAATAATCTTCCGCTCCGCATCGGCGTATTGATTGATACCAGCAACAGCATCCGGATGCGCCTGCACTTTGAGCAGCAGGCCGCCGATGACTTTCTGGACGACATGGTGCGTCCGGACAAAGACAAAGCCTTTGTCGTGGGCTTTGACAATGAGCCGGTGATGGTGCAGGACTACACGGACGATGTGGACAAGCTGGCCCAGGGAATTAATTCGTTGGAGGCCGGCGGAGGAACGGGCCTTTACGACGCCATCTATTTCGCCTGCAAACAGAAGATGATTTTCGCTCCGACCTCCCAGCCCTATCTGCGCAGAGTCTTAATCGTCATCTCGGACGGGCAGGATAATTTCAGCACCCACTCGCGCGACGAGGCTCTGGCGATGGCCCAGAAGGCCGAGGCCATCATCTACGCGATCAGTACCAATTGGACAGGCCAGGGCGGGCGGGGCGACAAGGTGCTGAAGTTCCTGTCGTCGCAAACTGGAGGCCGCGCCTACTTTCCCTTCAAGGCCAGCGACCTGGCGGTTGACTTCAAGCGCATCGCGCACGAACTTCGCAGCCAGTACAGCCTGGCTTACGCCATCCCGTCGAAGAATGGTGGTACCTTCCGCAGGATCACGATTAAAACCCGTGAGAAGGGTTTGAAGGTATTGGCCAAGACGGGTTACTTTGCGCCCGCCCAGTAGCAGCGCTCCGCTCGGCGACCCGAACCCTCGAACAACTTTCCAGACTTCCACGCCGCAGCGGGCGCTTAGGAGTGGGGATAGTAGCCGCGCCGCGCCTGGACTTTGTAATGGCCGCCCCGCACGCGGACGAGGATCTTGCGAAAACCCGAACCCTTTCTCGAATTCGAAGGCGTATAGCCCAACAGGTATTGTGAGCGCAGCTCACGCGCGATTTCATTGAAGGCTTCTCGCGTGTTCTTCATCTTGCTTACCTTGAGGACGCGTCCGCCGGTCTGTTGCGACAGCTTCTTCAAAATCCGGCCTCCATTGAATCTCATGTTGCCGGGTCCGTAAAAGGCGCGGTCCACGATATCGATGGAATAGATCATCACGTCGGCTTTCTGGGCGGCTTCGAGCGCCTTGTCCAAACTCTCCTGGCTTCCCTGGTCCTGGCCGTCCGTCAGGAGGATGAGAACCTTGCGGCCCACTTCATTTTTCATCAATTCGTTTGAAGCAAGGTAA
>CAYWMN010000336.1:0-3346 GCA_964459065.1 uncultured Acidobacteriota bacterium
CAGGCCCATTTCCTTTTGAATCATTATACTACAGACACCATTTTCATCGGAGCGATGGGTACATTGGGTACAACTTCGGGTGTCAAAGCCGGCCCCGCCAGCGTCGATGGAAGTGTCCCAAGCTTCTTCCGCGATTTCTGCGCCTGTTCAACATCCATCCCACTTTGCACACTGGGGAGTTCGAACCCTAGCCCGATCTTCTCTGCAATCGCCTTCCTCAAAGTTGTATCAGCATTCAGCATCGAATAGCGGTCCGTCATGCTCCGGTCAGCGTGACCAATCCAAAATCGAATAAGCTCTTCTGGTACGCGATTCTTCCTCAGCCAGGTCACTCTGAAGCGCCTGAAGGCATGAAAGCCCATTTTGGGTATTCTCAAACGCTTGAGTAGTGGATTCAGACGGCGGTATACGTTGTCGTCTGACATGGGCAAACCAGACTTTGTACAGAAGAGAAATCCGGTCTTGCGATCCCCGATGAAGGCGTCAAGCATAGCCGCCAACGAGGAGTGCAAGTCCACCAAACGAACCCCGCTTCGCGTCTTAACTTCCTGAACCTTTCGGTCCCAGACGCTTTGCCGAATTCTAATCGTCATCCTGTCCTCGGATATGTGCTCAAGCGGGAGTCCAAGAAGCTTGCCAATTCGCAGCCCGGTGCCAGCCAAGAGCGCGTATAGCATTTGGTAATGACATGTAGCATTTGCAACGACCGCCGTGGTCTCTTCGCTGGCGAATACGGGTCTGTGCTGATTCTTTACCTCCGGGAGGTCAATGTAGTCGTGATTCCATGTTCGTGGATATACTTGGTTCCCTTTCTCGTCGACGACCGAGGCCACAATCATTTTAACGGGTTGGATGTAGTTGTTGATGGTCTTTGCCGACAGCCCGACGTGCGCCATCTTGGAGACCGGTTGCTTAAGTGCGAGATTGTCAACCTCGGACAGAGGCATCTCCCCGATGTTGGGATTCAGCCAGTTGTCGATGATAGCTTGCCACTCCGACGCAGTCTTCGGTTTAATCGGCCGGCGTTTTCTCGTCTGCATATATTCGATCCACCATTTTGCCTGCTGGCGGAAAGTGACACCCAGGTTTGCTCCCAGCACCTTCTTGAAATGATCCTCGGTGTCAGCACCGCTCTGCGCGATAATGTCTCGAGCACGCCTTTCACGTTCAGGCTTGGTGAGCTTGCCTAGACCGGAGACAGGGCAAATCCGGACGCTCTTATGGACGCGTTTATCCTGTCCCGAAATGTCCATCCAGAATCTGACGTAAAAGGCATTCCCCTTCCTCTCAATATGACCATTTTGCCCGGACCTTCTCGACATGGATTTTCTGCTCCTTCCATGCCGCTGATCCGACGTCGCGGGCATATTGATACCACGCATCGTTGGCCATTTGCAACTGCCGGTTTGGGTCGTGCCGGTCGTGAGGACCTCCAGAGTCGTTAATAATCACAGCTGAGTTATTTACAGAGTGAGGACTTACTTGAAAGGCAGTACCAGACATTGCCGATCCGGGCTATCGCCGTGGCAGCATGATAACCTCTGTCTCCTCCATCCCTGTCAGGAAGGCGAACACTTCGTGCTTTTTCACTCGCCGCTCCGCCACCCTGCCGCGGTTCCCGGGGTCCGGGAGAGGCTTGTCGATGGCAGGGCTCGTCCACGCACGGTTGGCGAACCTCTGCGCTTTTTCCCTGTCCAGTGTCCAGCTAAAATCTTCGCGATTGCCCGAATCAGGGCGGTATCCTCTATATACTGTGAACTCGTCGGGCAGCTTGGCGAACTCCGTTTTGTCTTTTTCGATCATGAATGCGCTGCGCTCCTGAGGTGTGGCTGTTGTGAAAAGGTCGTACCATTTCTTGAAATTAAGGAAGACCGTCTCCGTGTCGGTCCACACTTCCTCAAGAAGCTTCCAGAATTCGACACCGGTTACCTTGCCCAGAGCACGGAAAGCCAGATGGACGTCCAGGTGGCATCCGCGGTCGTGTAGAAAGATGAGGTGGCCCCATCGACCTTCGTCGAAACGCTCCTTCGCAAACTCCAGCATCCCTGGGCCGCCCGAAAAACAGTCGCATCGTAGTACGCACCTCATCGCGTTGGAATTTGTGTTGTCCATTTTTCATGCCTCGTCTACCGTCGCCGCCTCCCGCCTGCCCCATCTCGGGGTTCGGTGGGGCGCCCGGGGGATTGCCTGGGGCCAGCGAACGGCTCCAGGTGGGATCCCTCCGGGACAATCGACCAACTTTCATGGTGTGCTTCAACCGCTCACGCCAACAGCCGTTACTTTTGCCCTTACCAGAGGGGGTAGTTGCTCGGCTCACCTTTTGGACCCGTGACCGGCAGCACCGTCCCGCCATCGGGCGCAACTTTAGTCGCCTCCCACGAGTTCATTGGAAGCAAGCCAATTTCCGTAGCATCTTGAATAAGGTCGAGTTTCATCGTGTGGGCGATGGCGAAGGCAAGCTTGGCCCGCATCGTGGGGATGTCAACCAGTGCCTCCTTCGCAAGGTCTTTGATCATCCCGAAAACCCGGTAATAGAAACGATCGCTACTGCGGATTAATGCGAAGTCGATCCTACCGTTATAGGGGTCGTACCCGCTCTCCAGTAAATTCAGCTCCGCAAAGGCGACACAGTCCTCGAAAGTTAGCTTCTGAGCCGCTTCGCCTGCAGCCTGAAACACAAAGATTCGATCCCCCCGGCTGTGCAGAACCTCTTCTGGGGAACTGCCGTAAGGGCCGGTAATCACACCTTCCGGGGATGGTTTCTCGCCGCAGCCCAGCTCATCGGGCACCAAGGCGGCGTCAATGACCGCCCGGCACCGTGCAGTAAAACCTGGATGGTACTTTTCAACTCCTTTATAAGATTTGTTTAGCTTGAACATTCTGTTTCCTCAATAAATGGCTGTAAACCACATGGGACGCCGGTCAGGAAGTTCCTGGGAGAAGGGCTACTGTGAAGCCTTCAACGGCAAGCTGCGAGATTAATGCTTGAATGGAGAAATCTTTTATTCGCTGAAGGAGGCGCAGGTTGTGATTGTGCGGTGGAGGGTGGCGACAGCAGGCGAAGCGCTCACTCGGCGCTGGGCTATAGGCCGCCGGTACCGGCGGCCTATAGCCCTCTGTTCACACCCAAACCAGTTTCACAGCCTCGAGCTATGATGTAGACTTCTTACATCATCTGGTGCCAAAACTCGGACACCTGAACTTTAAGAGCGGAAGAACCTGCAAGTTTAGAGCATACCGAAAAATTAAGTAAATTGTTTGAGGCACAGAGGCCAATAGCCAAAGGGCAAAAGAAAACGAGTTGGGGGAAGGGTGAGCATGACTCAAAAACATGCAATGGAACGCC
>CAYWMN010000337.1:0-3321 GCA_964459065.1 uncultured Acidobacteriota bacterium
CAGGCGCGGCGGCACGTCTTTTTGAATGTTCCATCGGGGATAGAAATTGCAGAAGTCGGCGATGCGCGCCATGTCGGGACGAGAGTTTTCCCGCGCCACCTTGGTCCAGCAAGTGATCAGCGGAACGTTGATGCCGCCTTTCCAGGCCATCTGCGCGAGCGCTGTAATGTAGGCGCGCTTCTGCGGAAGCGTGACGGTGTGACAGAAATCGTACTCATTTTCAATCTGCATCAGGATGATGGGCCCGCCGTTGGTGATCTGGTTCCGCTGAATCACCGGAAGCACCAGGTTGTACCAATGCTGGGAGGTTGCAACGCTCTCAGGACTGTCACTGCGCAAGGGAAACTGCTTGAGGATTACCCAGTGCGGAAAACCGCCGGCGTCCCACTCGGCGCAGGCGTAGGGGCCGATGCGGGCGATCAGATAGAGGCCGGCCTTTTTGACGGCGGCGATAAAGGCCTCAAGCTCGCTCATGTCAACGTGGTTTTCTTCCGGCTCGTGATAGTTCCAGAAGATGTAGGTTTCAACCGTGTTGAAGCCCGCGCGCTTGAATTTGAGCAGGCGGTCTTCCCACAAAGACTGCGGGCAGCGCGCGTAATGGAAGGACCCTCCCACCAGGAAGGTGTCCTGGCCGTTGATGGTGAAGCAGTCCTGGTCATAGCGGATGATCTGGGGATTCTGAAACGTCGCCTGATCTGGCGGGGGCAGCAGGGCCGCAAAAGCTTCCGCGCCCGGCCGTCCCAACGCTACGGCAAAAGGAGCTGAAAGAGCTGATTCAAGGAACTTGCGCCGTCCAAACTTCATGGGGGACCTCCCGTCGTGACACCGGTAAACCGGAAAATCTCTTGGGGCGAGGCGGAGTTTTGTCTCGGCGCGCCAAGGGGTGAACAGGCAACTTTACCGCAAAGGGCGGTCGGGAACAATATAAGGGTTTGCCTGAACAGATGGGGGTGGCACGGGATGAAAGCGTGGCGGACGAAAACGATGTGCCGGGGAGGTGCGTGCCGGGCGAATTCGTGATGAATCGGCCCGGCACCCACAACAGGCCGCAAGGGATCGGCACGCGTGCAGATCCTGACCAAATCATTTTTTATCGGTGTACTGGCGCATGTGCCAGTTCTTTTCCCACATGTTGAAGAAGCCTTCCTTGTAAGGATGCTCTTTGATCAGGTCCTCGTTGAGTTCCACGCCGAGGCCGGGTTTGTCCGGGGGATAGAAATATCCGTCTTTGGGCCGGGGCGTGCCGGGCACGGCATCCACCACCCAGGGTTCAGAGAAGTCATCGAAACATTCCTGCACCTTGACGTTGGTGGTGCAGAAATCAAAGTGGACGCTCGCGGCGGTGCAGACGGGGCCATTGGAGTTATGGGGCGCCATCACCATGGAACGGACGTCGCCCATGGCGGCGATCTTCTTCATCTCCATCAAGCCTCCGGCGTGGATGACGTCGGGCTGGAGGATGTCGGGCGCGCCCGATTCCAGGACTTCACGGAAACCGTAGCGGGTGAAATAGCGCTCACCCGTCGCCACCGGCACGTTGACGTGCTCGGCCACCTTGACCAGCGAGGGAATATCCTCCGGCGGGCAGGGCTCCTCAATCCAGCCGGGGTGGTAGGGTTCCAGCATACGCGCAATCTCCATCGCGGTGGCGGCGCTAAAGCGCCCGTGCATCTCAACAAAGATTTCGATGTCGGGCCCGACCGCTTCGCGGATGGCGGCGACCAGTTCAACCGACTTCACCTTTTCCGCGTAGGAAATTTCAAGCCCGCCGGGGCCGAACGGATCCACTTTGAGCGCCTTGTAGCCCTTGTCGAGCACCACCTTGACCCGTCTGGCAAATTCTTCCGGCTTGCGCTCAACCGTGTACCAGGCGTTGGCGTAGGCCTTCACTTTTTCGTGACATTGCCCGCCCAGAATTTTCCACACGGGCTGGCCGCAGGCTTTTCCGACGATGTCCCAGCAGGCGATTTCAATCCCGCTCATCACGGTGGTGGCGATCACCCCGTTGCGCCAGAACTCGTTACGGTACATGCGCAGCCAGAGGTCTTCAATATTGAAGGGGTCCGAGCCGATGACGTGGCGCCGGACCGCCCCCTGGAGGTATCCGAGAACGCCTTCTTCGCGATTGTGCAGCGTACACTCGCCAATGCCGACCAGACCTTCGTCGGTCTTGACTTTGATAAAAACCAGGTTTCGCCATGCCGCTCCCAGGACCAGCGGCTCCACGGCTGTGATCTTCATGGGTATCCTTTCCATTGCTGGACTGCAAAATTGCGTTTCCGCCGAACCCTTCGCATTTTCAGCAAGCCAAGAACTTTACCGCAATCGGCGGCCGGGAACAATATCAGGGTTGCTTGAACGGGCTGGGGTGGCACGGAATGAAAGCGTGGAGGACGGAAACGATGTGCCAGGAATGGAGGCGTGTGCCGAGCCAGTTCATGATGAACCCGTCCGGCACACTATTCCCCACAAGCCTGAAAGGCTGGTTTTTAAAACTGACCCCCAGGGAGCCTTAGTTTCTTGAGCGTAATTCTTCGCAGGTGAGACAGCATTCCGCCCACGGGACGGCCTTGAGCCTGTTGGGAGAGATTTGTTCCCCGCACGCCTGGCATTCGCCGTAGGTCCCACCAGCGACTCGCTCAAGTGCATAGTTGATTTGTTTGAGCATGCTGCTCCGGACACTGGCAGTGGTGACGTTGACATCCTGCTCAACGATTTGAACCGCGAATTCCATTTCATCCGGAGACTTCACGCTCACGGAGAGGGCCTCAGGCCCGTTCCTGGTGCTGGCGAGAAGCTCATCGCGCTTCTTTAGCAGCAGCGTCCGATATGTGTTGGTTCGTGACTTCTGTGATACTGGCATTGTGCAACCTTCCTTTTTAGGGGCCTAATTTATCGTCCCTTTTCCTTTTGGGACCGAATCCGTCGTCCCGATACCTCTTGGGACCTGATTATCGTCTTTCCGAAACTCTGATGGTTTGGAGAGGACAAAAGTTGCACGAAATTTAGCATGAGATCAAAAAAACTGCAAGAGCCATATTTTGCTCTAATTTAGGAGGGAACATTTCTGGGGCATGTTAAAATCGGAGTCCCGAGGGGATCTGGGGCTCTGGAGGACCGATGGCAAGCCGTGAAGAGTTTCTGAGTGATGTTCGTAAGGCTTTGAAAACAGACGATAAAGGTGAGTCGCATCCGGCCGGCGGAGCGCTTCGGGCACCCCTTCAGCACATCATGCCGCCCATTGCCGCCGGGGAGTTGCTCGAGCGGTTTGAGGCCGAACTTATCGGGCTGGGGGGCGAGGTCCATCGGGCATCGAGCTTA
>CAYWMN010000338.1:0-3276 GCA_964459065.1 uncultured Acidobacteriota bacterium
CGTGCGTTTTTTTCGAACCCTGGCCTCGCAGGTGAGCCCGGCGATTTACAGCGTTTTTTTGTTGTCCAGGCTGCGTTCAAAGGCGGGAGCTATCGAGCGCGCGCGAGTGGCGCGGGAGCTGCACGACGGAATTATTCAATCCCTGATTGGTCTGGAAATGGAGATTGACGTTCTTCGCCGGCAGCCGGGTGACTCGGTTCCTAATTTGGCAAACCGTCTGGGCCGCATTCAGCAGATTCTCCGGCAGGAAGTGGTGAACCTGCGGGAGTTGATGCAGCAGATGAAGCCGGTTGAACTCCGTCCCACCCAGTTGTTGGATTTCCTGGCCAACACCGTGGATAAGTTTGGACGGGACACGGGAATTTCCAGCCGCTTTGTCTCGACTCTGGGCGAGGTCGCGCTGCCCTCGCGAGTCTGCAATGAGCTGGCGCGAATCGTTCAGGAAGCTTTGGTGAATACCAGAAAGCATAGCGGAGCTCATCAGGTGATGGTTCAACTCGGCCAGCAGGACGGCCGGCTCAGTCTGGTGGTGGACGACGATGGCCGGGGTTTTGATTTTTCAGGCCGTTATGATTTGCCGGAATTGGATACCTCCCGGCGCGGCCCGCTGGTTATTAAAGAACGGGTCCGCGCAATCGGGGGAAAACTGGTCATAGAGTCACTTCCGGGGAAAGGTTCGCGGCTTGAAATTACCTTGCCGCAAAAGTCACATGGATAAAACCCGACAGGATGTACGCATTATTATCGCTGATGATCACCCCATCTTTCGGGACGGATTGCGGAAGCTGCTGGAAGCCGAACCCCGCTTTCAGGTTGTTGGAGAGGCTTCGGACGGCGCGCAGGCCGTCGCACTGACGCGCCGCTTGAGGCCCGATGTTCTTTTGCTGGATTTGGCCATGCCGAGGGTTCCCGGACTCGAGGCCGTGGAGGAGTTGGCCGACCTTTCCGAGACCGTGCGGATTATCTTGCTGACAGCCGCGATTGAGCGCGAGCAGATTGTGTCAGCTTTGCAGTATGGTGCGCGCGGCGTGGTCCTCAAAGAATCGGCGACGGAGCTTTTGCTGAAGAGCATTCGCTGTGTTATGGAAGGCCAGTACTGGCTGGGCCGGGAGAGCCTTTCGGATCTGGTCAGGATTTTGCGGGACCTGAAAGCGATTCCCGAGGCGGTTGACGCTCCCCGTCCGTTTAACCTGACGCCGCGTGAGGTTGAAATCGTTTCGGCCATCGTCAAAGGCTACACAAACCGCGACATCGCTGAAGAATTCTCCATCGCGGAGCAAACCGTCAAGCATCACCTCAGCAATATTTTCGACAAGGTTGGAGTTTCAAATCGCCTGGAACTGGCTCTGTTTGCTGTCAGCCACAAACTGGTTGAAAGTTCCTAATCTCTGAATTTTCCAAGAGGATGGATTGTCTCGCGGCCGGGGCCGGGAATGCTGCAATGGACTGCGCGTCCGGTGTCAGGCTGTCTGATTGCGCCGTTCAGCGCGCCGCCTGCTCGGCGGACTGCCGTTGGAAGATTTCAATGTAGACGTTCACCAGGGAGACGGCGGCGGGCGTAATGCCGGGAATCCGCAAGGCCTGACCCAGCGTCAGCGGGCGCACTCGCGTGAACTTTTCCACCACTTCGCGCGAAAGCCCGGAGACTTTGCCGTAGTCGAACCAGCCGGGAATGGGGCGCTGCTCGGCGCGCTTCATGCGTTCCATCTGCCGTTCCTGCTGCGCCAGATAGCCTGCGTATTTGAAATCTGTTTCAACGCGCCGCGCTTCTTCGCGCTCGCTGAGCGGCCGCGCTCCCTGGCCGTTTCCGCTTGCAAGCGGCCTGCCGCCGTTCGACCTTAGCCCTTCATTAATCCATTCCATCAAGTCGTCGATCTTGATTTCCGGCCGCTTCAAAAGTTGCTCGCCCGTGAGCGGCGCCGGGCCACAAAATTCTTCTCCCGACATCAGGCCGAGCTTGTCGTAGATTTCGCGTCCGGCGCGCGAGGCGGGGTCAAGCCGCGTTTCCAGCAGGAAGCGCGAGGCGGCGGAAATCCGCTGCCGCTTTTCGAGGAATGCCTCGTAATCCTTTTCGCTGATCGTGCCCGCTTCGTAGGCAACAGGCGTCAGGCGTTCGTCGGCGTTGTCAATCCGCAAATGCAGGCGGAATTCAGCCCGCGACGTGAACATGCGATAAGGCTCGTCCACGCCCTTGTTGACCAGATCGTCGATCAGGATGCCGGTGTAACCCTGGGTGCGGGCGATGACCAGCGGCTGGCGGGATTGTACGCGCAGTCCGGCGTTG
Source organism: uncultured Acidobacteriota bacterium (assembly GCA_964459065.1). Lineage (GTDB taxonomy): Bacteria > Acidobacteriota > Terriglobia > UBA7540 > UBA7540 > JAMCXS01. The sequence goes on from CAYWMN010000338.1 coordinate 2,285, forward strand.
ATGCCGGCCATGACGCCCTGGCAGGCGGCTTCCTCGTAGCCCGTGGTACCGTTGATCTGACCGGCGAGAAAAAGGTTTTCGATCCGCTTGGTTTCAAGCCACGGATAGAGTTCCGTGGGCTGAATCATGTCATATTCGATGGCGTAGCCGGGGCGGATCATCTCGGCGTTCTCAAGGCCGGGAATCGACTTCACCATCGCGGCCTGAACGTCAATCGGCATGGAAGTGGACATGCCGTTCACGTAAATCTCATTAGTGTCCAGCCCTTCCGGCTCCAGGAAAAGCTGGTGTTGTGGTTTGTCGGGAAATTTGACGATCTTGTCTTCGATCGACGGGCAGTAGCGCGGCCCGATGCTCTTGATCTGCCCGGAATAAAGCGGCGAGCGATGCAGGTTTTCCCGGATCGCACGATGCGTCTTGTCGTTCGTGAAGGTGATCCAGCAGATGGTCTGCTCCTGCGTGATCGCGCGTGTGCGGAAGCTGAAAGGCGTTGGGACACTATCGCCCGGCTGCACCTGAAACTTTGAAAAGTCAATGGTGCGCCGGTCAAGCCGCGGCGGTGTTCCCGTCTTCAGGCGGCCCACGTCAAATCCCATGCCCCGCAACGCCTCGCCCAGCATCACTGCCGGCGGCTCGCCGGAGCGTCCGGCGGAATACTTCTGCTCGCCGCAGTGGATCAGCCCGTTCAGGAAGGTTCCGGTGGTGACGATCACGGCGCCGGCTTCAACCGTGCGGCCGTCCATCAGCCGGATGCCGAGCACCCGGCGGCGCTTTCCACCCGGGGCCGATTCCGCACGGGTCCCGGACAAATCTTCCAGCAGCAGGTCAATCACTTCCGCCTGCTTGATTCGCAGGTTTGCTTCCTGTTCCAGGACCTGGCGCATTTTGCTCCGGTAGAGCTTTTTGTCGGCCTGGGCGCGCGGCGACCAGACGGCCGGGCCGCGGCTGGTGTTGAGGAGCCGGAACTGGATACCCACGGCGTCGATCACCTG
>CAYWMN010000339.1:0-3267 GCA_964459065.1 uncultured Acidobacteriota bacterium
CCTCCTCGATCATGGCCTCCACCGCTTGCCGGTTTGAGACATCGGCCAGCGTGACGGCGGCGCGCCGGCCCAGGCTGCGAATTTCTTCAGCTACCTGGCCGGCCGCGTGCTCGTCGTTGAGGTCGTTGACGGCGACGTCGGCGCCCGCGCGGGCCAACTCCAGCGCACAGCCCTTTCCGATGCCCTGTTTGGCTCCGGTGACGAGAGCGACTTTGCCTGCAAGCTTTGCCATCGCGATTGACATCATAACATTCCTTTTGGGCGCGTGCTGATGGAGTGAATCTGTTGGCGGATCGAGGGCGGCTTAGCGGACGTTGGCGGAGTTGACGCCGGGGCTTTCTTCCAGTTGCGGTTCGGGCAAGCGCGCCGGGTTGCGAGACCAATCGACGCGCGCCAGCACGTAGGAGCCGAGAACCAGAACCAGCGCCAGCCCCTGGGCCAGCAGCGTTTCAAGATTGGGAAAGACGGAAAACCACAGGCCCATCCAGGAGGGAATGACGCGGGCAATCGCCGGGAGCGGGGTCGAGGGCAGCCAGTGCGCCAGTTGCATCTCCTGCACCTGCTCGCCCACCATCACCAGAAGAACCCCGCCGAGCAGGACGCCGGTCAGGATCAGCATGCGGCGGTAAGGCAGGCGGCGGTGGGCGGCAAAGGTGAGCACCGCGACGATGCCCGCAAAAAACAGGCCCAGCATCGCACCGTAAAGAACCGTCGCGCCGCCCAGCTTCAGCCGGAAGCTTTGCAGGAACAGAACCACCTCCACGCCTTCCCGGTAGAGCGACGTGAAGCCCAAGAAGCAGAAGCCCCAGAACAGACGGCGGGCGCCGCGGCTGTCACGGCGTTCGAGCAGCGACCATTTCCTTCTGTTGTGCATGGAAATCCAGCCGGTCCAATAGACCTTGTGGAAGAACCAGTTCATCACAATCACCAGGACGAACACGGCCAGAAACCCCGTGGCGGCCTGGACGTCCAGGGCCGGAATGCTCTTGCTGAGATCGTCGATGATGCCGACGGCAATGAACCAGGTGGCGAGCGTCGCGGCAAAGGCGATTCCGGCTCCGGCGGCGATGGGCCGCTCGTACGACTGGCCGGACTTGCCCATGCCGGCCGTGACCGCGGCCAGCACCAGGACGCACTCCAGCCCCTCGCGAAAGACCAGAATGCTGATGTCGAGGATGGAAGCCCATGAGCCCGCGGGCGGCGCAGGAAGCGCCGGGCTGAATAAACGCCAGGCGAAACATCCGGCCGCGAGAAGCAGACTGGAAAACAAGATGATTTTTGAACCGCTCAACCGCGGCTTCGAGCGGGGCTTTGGGCGGTGCGGCTTCGGTCGCCGTCCGGCAGCGGCCCAAGGCCGGGAATCAGCCGGAATGTCCGCGCGGCTTGCCTCAATTGGTTCGACTGGTTTCATGACGCTCCGTGGCTGAAAAAGCGGCGCACGCTGCCGCCGAATCCGGAAAATTCATAGGAAACCCCGAGCCGCAGCATGAAAGGATAAGCGGGATGGGTGATGCCGAAGCCCGGCGAAATCTTAAAGCGCAGGCCGCTTGCCGAAGACCAGGCCAGCACCGGCGCAAGGTAGTGCGAGGTGTCGCCGAGCGTCAAGCGATCCGCCGTTCCCAGTCCGCCGTAAAGTTCCAGTCCGCCGTGGAAATTCCGCGGACAAAGACTGCAATGGCGCGGCGCGCCGCCGCGGCCGATCCGATGACCGACGCCCAGGGCGTATCCGAACTCCCAGGGGTCGCCCGCCAGGTTCTTTTCAGCAATGAAGTTTTCCGAGACGTTCCATCCGTTGAAGTCGCTGCCCAGGATCAGGCGCGTTTCCATCTCCCGCTCGACGTCGCGGCGCGCAATCCCGTTCGGCTCAAGCGCATCATCCTGGCCATCAAACCCCACAACTTCCGTCAAAGTCTTGTCGGCGGAAGTGTCTTCGTATTCGGCATAGAGCACCGGGTTAATCCAGTGCCTGCCGGGCAAAACGCTGAACCGGTTCTCAACGCGAAATCCGCTGAAAACGCTGCTGTCGTGCACGGTGCTTTGTCCTTCAAGGTAGAATTCCGTGGTCCACCAGCGGGTGGCGCCGTATTCGAATTCCGTGAGCCCGCTGTAAAATCGGTCGCCCCCGCCGGGCTTTGCCGTGGTGGGTTTGAACTCGATTTCCAGGTTGCCGGGCTCTTCCATGTGCTGACTATAGGTCACAAAGTACGGTCCTTCCTGGGCGCGCGCCGCTGGCGCAACCGCCAGCCACAACAACGCGGCCGCAAAAAAGCCCCAGAATGCCCGTCCCTGCCTCTTGCAGAGGGAAGGGCGAAAATTGCTTTGACTACCAACCATTCAGGCTTCTCCTTGAAATTCCCTGGCCGGCAGTCGTAAAATGAACACGGTCGCCAGCCTTTGGGTTGTCGATTCCGGGCTTCTCTGCGGTCGCTTCGCCAAAAGTGACGCCGCAGGGAGGCCCTTTTTACATAGCTTTCTGGTTTTCCGAACCGTTGCCCGCAGAAAGATTCGGCATCTTGCGCCGGCACTGGGGGCATCGTCCGCCGACTTCGAGGCGGATCACGTCAATGCTGAAGCCGGTTTCCTCCAGGATTTCCTGTTGGAGCCGCTCAAACGTCGGCGTATCGTGCTCCACAATTTTCTTGCAGCTCAGGCAGGCCAGATGAAAGTGCCGGGTCCTGCGCCGGGTTTCGTAAAAATGCTTCTCGCCCTCCAGGTGCATCAGGTCAAGCTCATCGATCAGCCGGAGCCGCTTGAGCAGATCGAGCGTGCGGTAGACGGTGGCGCGGTCCACGCGAGGCTCGCGCTGGCGGGCCAGCCGCAGCAGCTTCGCCGCGTCAAGATGCTCGTGGGCGTCCTGGATGGTCTCAACGATGGCGCGGCGCTGGGCGGTGAGGCGCAGGCCGCGGGCAGCCAGAACGTCCAGAAGGGAAGCTTTTTGAGGCATGGTGGGCATCACTATTTGCGACTGAGTTGCAACAGTAAGTACAAAAAATAATGCGACTGATTCGCATTAACCCCTTGAAAACAAGAAATCTATACAAAGATGTCTAGATTACGGGATGGTGTTTTGCTTGTCAACAGCTTTTTTGTGGGCAGCTTGCCGGACTTGGTAGCCGCGACACTGGTTTTTGTGTCGCGGGTTCTTCGTAGCGCCAGCCCCCGGCCGGCACCAACGGGGTAGCGTGGATCTTTAGATCCGCGGTTTTTCTGTCGCGGCGGTGTGCCCACCGCCGGATGCGTCATTCCGAGGAGCCCGTTCCCTCCATG
>CAYWMN010000340.1:0-3259 GCA_964459065.1 uncultured Acidobacteriota bacterium
CACGGTAGCCCTGTGGCCGGGAACCATCGCGAGCGCCACAGCGTATCGCAAGAGACTTCCGCACAGCGCCCGCATCCTGGCGCCGCTGATCCTGGCCAGCCTCATCGGCGGATTCATCGGGGCCGGGCTCTTGCTCAAGACGCCGCCAGCCACCTTCATGCGGCTGATTCCTTTTCTGTTTCTCGGCGCCACGCTGCTGTTCGCTTTTGGCAAACGCCTGTTCAAGTTCTCCCAGCCGCGTCCGGGCGCCCAGGCGTCGTGGCTCGCCATCGCCGGGGTCTCGCTGCTGCAACTCCCCATCTCAATTTACGGAGGATTCTTCGGCGGCGGCATCGGCATTCTGATGCTGGCCACGCTGAATTTTCTGCCGCTTGCCGACATCCATTCCATGAACGGGGTGAAGACGCTGCTCGCTTCGGTCACCAACGCCGCCGCCATCACCACCTTCGTGGCGGCCGGAATCGTCGTCTGGCCCGAAGCCATCCTGATGCTGGTTGGAGCGGCGGCGGGCGGCTACGCGGGAGCCCATTACGCCCAGAAAGTCGACCCCGCCCGGGTGCGCACCTTTATCGTCATCGTGGGCTTTACCATGGCTTTCTATTTCCTCTGGAAGTATCGCTGAAGCCGGTCCGCGCGCCGCTGCGCCAAGCTTTGCCGGAGGCGGCGGCAAAAGGTGCTTGCTTTCCGGGGCGCATCTCAGGATAATCTCTCCTTTTCGGATCCCTTTCCGCCCGCAACAGGAGAATGCCCATGTCAGATCATCGCTCGAACAACGACACAGCCCCCAGAGGGTCTCGCCGCAGCTTTCTGAAAGGCGCCGCCGTGCTGGCGGTAGCCGCGCCCGGTTTCGCAGCAGCCGGGTGTGAAAGCTCATCCGTCGAAGGCAAACGGCCCCTGCGGGCCTATATCGCCACCTACAGTTCGCATGGCGCGCCGAATGGCGGCATGGGACACGGGCGCGGGATTTATCTGTTTGAGGCGAGCCCTGAAACCGGAGCGCTTACCCAGCGGGCGGTTTTTCCGAATGACTCAAATCCCTCATGGCTCGAGCTTGATGCATCGCGCACCCACCTGTATAGCAGCAACGAAATCGCCGAGTTCGAGGGCAAGAAGTCCGGCTCCGCCACCGCCTACGCCATTAACCGCTCCAACGGCCATCTCACCGCCCTGAACACGGTGAGCACCGAGGGCGCCATCCCGGCCCACATCAGTCTGCATCCCTCCGGCAAGTATCTGCTGATCGCCAATTACGGCGCCGGGAGCGTTGCCGTGCGCTCGATCCGCCCCAACGGCGAGATCGGCGAAACGACCGACGTTCAGCAGTACAAGGGGCCAGCCGGATCCATTCACCCGACCAGCGCGCCTCCGGGAAGTTTTGCCATCAGCGGCCATGATGCGCCGCACGCTCACATGATCGAGTCCGATCCCTCCGGACGCTTCGTCATCTCCACCGACCTTGGCGGCGACAAGATCATGGTCTGGAAATTCGATCTCGAAAAGGGCAAGCTCACTCCCAACAGTCCGCCTTCGGTCCCGCTGCCCACCGGCGACGGGCCGCGCCACTTCGTTTTCCATCCCAACGGCCGCTGGTTCTATTCGCTTCAGGAAGAGGCTTCCACCGTGGTGCTGTTCCACTACGACGGCCAAAAAGGAACGCTGACCAAAAAGCAGACCCTCTCCAGCCTGCCCAAGGGATTCGCCGGCACCAACTTCTGTTCCGAGATCAGAATTTCATCGGACGGCAAATACATTTACGCCGCCAACCGCCTGCACGACTCGGTTTCCTGCTATTCGGTCGGCAGCGAGGGACGCCTCGAGTTCATCGGCAACGAGTGGACCCGGGGCGATTATCCCCGCAGCATCACCATCGACCCCACCGGGAACTTTATTTATTCGCTCAACCAGCATGGCGACGCCGTCACCGTTCACCGCGTCAACCGGGAAACCGGCCGCCTGAGCTTTACGGGCCTCTACACGCCGCTCGGCACCCCGGCTTGTATGGTCTTCCTGACCTAGCGGCGTTCTTGCAAACAACCATCGAGGAGCAGATCATCTGATGCTCCGGAAGTTGCAGCTTTTCCTGATTGGTCTCGTAGCGTGCTCCGCGCTTTTTGCGCAGACCTTCCGCGTTGAACTCTCCGCCGGCGCGCCCGCCGGCCGCAAGTCCGTCTGGATTCTCACGGCCGACGGCAAGCTTAACGAATACGGCGGCACGAACTTCCATCGCTTGATGCGAAGCCTTGCTCTGCCGCGCGGCGCCTCCAGTCACCCCGAAAACATCTCCATCAGCCGCAGCGGGCAGGTGCTCTACGCGGAATCAATCCCCGGAACCAGCCTGCAGCGCCTCTGGAGCAGCAACCGCTATGCTCCTGTCTTGACCGGCGGCACGCAGGATCGTCGGCTAACGAAGGATGGCGTCATCGTCACCTCAGCCACTCCCACGGTCATGTTCAGCGCCCGTGGCCGGCGCCTTTTCTGGTTTGAGAACAAGTTGTCGGTGCTCCAGCAGCAAAACCTCGACGTTTCCCGGATGGGTGAGTTTCTTTCCTGGACCACCGACCTCACCGGCCGCGGTCCACAACCGGTGGTCAGCATCCCTTTGCCGACGTGCAAGTGCGGGACCGGAGTTTGCGAGGAAACCTGTCCCATCATCACTCCCTGGGCTCCGGACGCAGGCGTTTCCGATTTCTTCTTTCTCACCCGCTATATTCCCGGCCAGACCTCTCCGAATTATCTTGAGACGGATTTGTATCAGGTTAAAAATGGCGCGTGGAACCCGCGAAAGCTTCCCCAGCCCGTTGAAGAATTCCTCGACGCCACCGAGCACGGCAACACTTATATCATTGCGATTCCGGACGCCGGCTGCTGCGGTTGGGAGAACGAAAGCGACAACGTCACCGACCTCGTTCGCGGCGAAAAACGCGAAAGGCTTTTCGATGAGCTCGCTCGCTTTCGCAACAAGGATTACGACGTCAGCTTTTTCACGTCCAACGCCCTGTTTTCACCTGACGGAACCGAAGTTGCCTACACCATTACGGCAACTTCAAAGCCCGGACAGGCCATTCGCATCGCTGACGAAGGGAAGGAAAATCCGGAAGAATTGCGGCACATCCAAAACGCTCTTGCAGAACTGCCGCGGGTTGAGGTGGTGTCTTTGTCCAGTCCCGCCAAGCCCCGCTTCAGCCTGGCAAACACAAAACTCGTCGGATGGCTGGACTCCGGACAGATTCTGGTTTGGCGGCGGGGTGAACTCTTCGCC
>CAYWMN010000341.1:0-3253 GCA_964459065.1 uncultured Acidobacteriota bacterium
ATTTCGCGGCCTTTGTCCTGGTAGCCGTGGCATGAATTCTATGCCGTGGATGGGCAGGCTTAAATGCCCACGGCACAAACCCGGTGCCGGTTATTCGTTGCAGGGTTGAAAAATTTATATCCAATTGACCGTTGCGTTCGTTGGCCGCCAGGGGTATATTCTCCGGCTGGATGAATGTTAATAACCAAAGGGATATCTTACAGGACGAGACTAGACTGCTCGAATCTTAATAAGCGGAGGGAGAATTCATGCGGATTCAAAATTATCTTCGCGCCGCGGTGTTGCTGCTCGCCGTGGCGCTGCCTGTTGCGTTGCACGCCGCAAAGTTTCAGGAGCCGACACCGGAAGAGCTAAAAATGACCTCGGACCCGGCTGCGCCGGGGGCGGATGCGGTCTATCTGTATTACGAGGAAATCGACAACGATCCACTACATTATATGAGCATTGTTGCCCGGATCAAGGTGCTGACGGACAAGGGCAAGGAACTGGCCACGGTGGAAGTGCCGTATGTGCGCAAAGGGTACAAAGTCTCCGATATCGCGGGGCGCACCATCCATCCGGATGGAACGGTGATCAAGATGACCGGCAAGCCGGAAAACCTGATGACCTCGAAGACCGGAGACCGGGAGATTGCGCGGAAGGTGTTTACGCTCCCCAGCGTGACGGTTGGAAGCATCCTGGAATACCGGTACCAGATCGACTATCCCGATGGAGTCTTTTCGTCGCCGCTCTGGCTTGTCCAGAAGAAGTATTACGTGCACAAGGCGCACTACCAGTTCACTCCGTTTGCGAACTTCATGCCGCACCCCGGCGATTCGCGCAGCACCATGTATCTGGAGGACTCGAAGGGGCACTCGATCCACAGCCTGGTGTGGTGGTACCACCTGCCTCATGGCGTGACCGTGGCGAAAGGGATGCACGACTACACCGTCGACGTGACGGACGTCCCGGCAAGGCCGGACGAGGATTACATGCCGCCGATCAATAGCGTGCTTTATAAGGTGTTCTTTTATTATGAGAGCGCGAACAATGCCAAGCAGTACTGGACGGAGGCCTCGAAGGATTGGTCAAAAGACGTGGACAAGTTCGCCAAGCCTTCAAAGGGGATCAAGGAGGCCGTGGCGGGGATCGTGTCGCCGGCCGACAGCGAGCAGGTGAAGGCGCAGAAGCTCTACACGGCCGTGCAGGGGCTGGACAACACCGATTACACGCGGGCCAAGAGCGCTTCGGAGATGAAGGCCCTGAAAATGAAGGAGGCGAAGCGCGCCGAGGACGTCTGGAAGCAAAAGAGCGGATCGAGCCGGGACCTTGCGCTGCTTTACCTGGCGATGGTGCGCGCGGCGGGACTCAAGGCCTATGCGGTAAGGGTTGTGGACCGCGACGACGCGCTGTTCGATCCCACCCTGATGAGCATGAATCAACTGGACGACACGCTGGTGCAGGTGGAGATTAACGGTATCAAGGTGCTGCTCGACCCGGGCGAGAAGATGTGCACGTTCGGGCAGGTCGACTGGACGCATTCCGACGCCGGAGGCCTGCGCCAGACCCCGCAGGGACCGGCGTTTGTCCTCACGCAGGGGCAGAAATACAACAACAATTCACTCACGCGCAGCGGAATGGTGACGCTCAGCGCCAACGGGGCGATGACCGGTTACTTCACCTTCGTGATGCGCGGCCAGGAGGCGCTGTTCTGGCGGCAGAAAGCACTCGAAAACGATTCCGACGATTTAAAGAAAGCCTTCAACAAGTGGGTCCAACCCATGATGCCGAAGGGCGTGAAGGCCAACCTGGATCACTTCCTGGGGATCAAGAATCCCAATTCGAACCTGGTGGCGATTGTGACGGCGAAGGGAGTGCTCGGGACGGCGCTTCCCAAGCGGTTGCTGGTGCCGGGGCAGTTTTTTGAAAGCCGGGGCGATGAGCCGTTTGTGAAAGAGGCGAAGCGGCTTGAGCCGGTGGACATGCACTATGCAAGACAGACGACCGACAAAGTGGTGTATCACCTGCCCGCCGGCTTCACGGTGGAGGGTGCGCCCAAGGACGTGACCGACGTGTGGAAGGGTTACGCCGAGTACCTGGTGAAGACGCAGACGGGGCCCGGGCAGGTTACGGTGCAGCGTCTGCTGGCGCGCGCATTTGACCTGGTCAACGCAAACAATTATCAGAACCTGCGCGGGTTCTACCAGAAGGTAGCCGTGGCGGACCATTCCGAACTGGTGCTGTTGAAGTCGTCACAGGGAAGACAAAACTGATGGCGGCGCACAGAGGTAACCGGGCGTCATCTGGGTTGGTCTGGGCGGTGGCCTTAGGGCTTTGCGCGGCGTTTCCGCGGGCGGCGCGTGCGAAAAAGATGCTGCCGGCTCCGGCGTGGGCGGTTGCGGTTGCAAAGACCCCGACGCCCTCCAGCGCGAAGAAGGCGCGGGCCGTGCTGCTCTCGGATCAGTATCGGATCACGGTGGACCGCAACAACCATGCCGTGGAGCGCGAGCGCTGGGCCGTGCGCATCCTGGCGCCGGAAGGACGCGACGAGGCGCGCTGCAGCGTGGAGTACAGCAAGCGCGCGAAGCTCGTCTACTTCCGGTCGTGGACCATCACCCCGGACGGACGGCAGTTTCAGGCGATGGACTCGGACTTCGAGGAGGTGGGAGCCGTCGGCGACCGGGATATGCAGTTTACTGACCGCTTCCGGGTTTTGCATCCGCCGGGGGCCGACCCCGGATCGGTGGTGGCTTGCGAGTCGGAACGGCACCTGGAACCGTATTTGAGAAGCGAGGACTGGGATATTCAGTTGGCGATTCCGGTGGTGGATGAGTCGCTGGAGCTGGCGCTGCCGCCGGGCGATCACTTTGCGGTTTCATGGAGCCGGCATCCGGCGGTAAAGCCGGTGGAATTGCCCAGGGGGCGTCTGCGCTGGGAGATCCGGAATGTGCCGGGGCTGGATCTGGAAAATATCCACGCGGTTCCGGCATGGGATGCGCTGGCTGCGCGCATGAGCGTCAAGTGGGGCGATTCGGCGGTGAACGGCGTCGCCAACCAGTGGCGGCAGATCGGCGAGTGGTTCGATCAACTGGAGGCGCACCGGGCCGACCCCACCCCGGCGGTTGCGGCCAAGGCGCAGGCGCTGGTGGCGGGTGCGCCGGACTTCTACACGAAGCTCGGCCGGATCACCAGCTACGTTCAGAACAACATTCGTTACTTTATCGTGATCAATGGAATCGGCGGGTTCCAGGCGCATTTTGCCGGGGACATTTTC
>CAYWMN010000342.1:0-3234 GCA_964459065.1 uncultured Acidobacteriota bacterium
AATCCAATGATTTCGTACGGAAAAGGAGAGTCGAGTCATGAGGCAATGGAGCAGGCGTGAGGTATTGAAGCTGGGCGCTCTGGCGTCTTCAGTAGCCATTGCGCCGAAGTGGGCCGCCGCCGGCACGGAAAGGAATTTAGCGCTGAACCGGGCAGCCTGGGCATCCAGTTCCGCCAATTTCATGAACACCGCCCATATGTGCACGGGCGGCTTGCCAACGACGATTTGGAAAGGTTTCTACCCCCACCTCAGGAATGCCTATGAGTGGCGAGCCGCGTTTAACTCGGCAGCCCGGATGTGGAAAAGTTCAGAGGCCGATTTCCAATGGATCTATGTCGATCTCGGTGCTCCGTGCAAGATCCACTCGGTGGTGCTGCGCTGGGGCAATAACCACGCGCTCTCGTATAAGGTACAGGTCTCCAGGGACCAGGGTCCGTCGCCCGAGACGGGTCTGGTGGAGAACTGGATCACCGTCAAAACGAAGCTGGACGGCAAGGGCGGCGTGGAGCAGATTTCGCTGCCGGAGACCCCTGCGCGCTACGTGCGGTTGGTGCTGGACAGCAAGGCCCAGGCGGACGGGTATGACCTGAGGGCGTTCGAGGTTTATGGCACGGGCGGATTCCGGCCGGTGCCCGTACCGCTGCCTCCGCCGAAGGCGGATGGAACCCTGGAATTGTCGGGCGGCTGGAAGCTGGTGGATGAGGCGGCGAGTTCGGACAGTGCAGAGGGTATATCGACTTGCGGCTATGACGACAGTCGTTGGCTGGTTGCCACCGTGCCCGGAACGGTTCTGACGAGTTATCTGAACATTGGCGCTGTTCCCGATCCATTTTACGGCGATTACATTTACCAAATCTCCGAGGTTTTCGCCCATACCAACTGGTGGTACCGGAACGAACTCGATCTGCCGGCGAGTTATGCGGCCAAGCGCGTGTGGCTTAACTTCGACAGCATCAACTACCGCGCCTTCGCTTTTGTAAACGGCAAGCCGGCCGGCAGCCTGGATGGCGCGTTCATCCGCGGGCGTTTCGACGTGACCGGGCTGGTGATGCCCGGTAAGAAGAATTGTATTGCGGTGCTGGTCATGCCGGTGCCGAGGCCGGGCAAGAAGAGCGTCAAGCGGTTGACCGGATGTTTTCCCGGGTCGGAGAATTATCCGAAGAATGCGCCGACGATCATGGCCGCCGACAGTTGGGACTGGCTGCCCACCATTCCCGACCGCGACACGGGCCTCTGGAACCACGTCTTCCTGAACACCTCGGGCGATGTGACGGTCGAAAATCCGTTTGTCATCACCCATTTCCCCGATCCGCGGAATTTGAAGCGTGCCGACCTCGCGCTGAAGGTGGAACTGAAAAACCATTCCCGCCGGGCTTACAAGGGGCATCTGAACGTACGCCTGGGCGAGATCGAGTTCGCCTATCCTGTTTCGGTCGAGGCGGGCAAAGCCAAGGCCATTAAGCTTGACAAGTCGAACCTCAAACATCTTTCCATCGAGAATCCAAAGCTCTGGTGGCCCATCGGCCAGGGTGAGCAGAACCTGTATGACTTGACGATTCAATTCAGATCGCACGGCAAGGTGATTGACGCGCACAAGTCGCGGGTGGGCATCCGCGAATTCACCTTTCTGCCCAAGGCTGGAACGCCCTGGAATGCGAAGGAGGTGCTCAACGGAATTAACTTCAACGATCTGAAGGAAAAGGCGGTGAAGGAGCCGCTGACCTTCTTCTGCAACGGGAAGCGCATCTTCATTCGCGGCGTGAATTGGGGCATGGACGAAGGCATGCTCCGCTGCGACCGCCGCGGATTCGAGGACCGGCTCAAGATGGAAAAGGGGATGAACTTTAACCTCATCCGCAACTGGGCGGGCAATCTGGACAAGCCGGAGTTTTTCGAGCTCTGCGACGAGTACGGCATGCTGGTGTGGGAGGAATTCGGCATCGCGAACGGGATGGATCCCGATAATCCCGCCATGTGGCTGGCGAACGCGCGGGATCGCTTCCTGCGGCGCAGAAACCATGCCTGCATCGCCTTGTGGTGCACCGCCAATGAGGCCATTGCCGACGATCCGCTCCTGACGGACATGCCGGGGATGGCACAGGAGTTGGACGGAACGAGGATGTTCCTGCAGAGTTCCATCCAGGTGCCGCCCACCAACGGCGACGGCCCCTACGATACCCGGCCGGCAAGCTTCTATTTTAAGGACCTGGCCCGCGGCTTCCGCGCGGAGCTGGGCTCAGCGACCATTCCGGCGGTTGAAAGCATGCGCCGCATGATGCCGCACAACAAGCTGTGGCCGATCAATGATATGTGGGGCAAGCATGACTTCACGCACGGAAACAATGCGACCCTGAAGGCGATTGAGTGCTACGGAGCGCCGACGGGAATCGAGGACTTTTGCCGGAAGGCGCAGATGGTGAACATGGAAGTCTACAAGGCCATTTACGAGGCCTGGAATGACCGCATGTGGAACGATTGCACGGGTGTGATGATCTGGATGAGCAATCCCGCATGGCCGTCGCTTACCTGGAACACCTACGACTACTACCAGGAGCCTACCGCCGCATACTTCGCCTGCCGCAAGGCCTGCGAGCCCGTCCATATCCAATGGAACGCAGCGACCAACAGCGTGAAGGTGGTGAACTGCACCTTCCATCGCTTGAAAGGACTCAACGCCGAGGCCACCATCTATAACCTCGACGGCACCGTCTTCCAAACCCAAGCGGCGCACCTCGATTGCCCGGCCAACAACACGGGTGAGTGCATGACGCTTTTTGATGGCGAGGACGGCAACCTGTCGGACGTGCACTTTATCCGGCTCGCCTTGAAGAGCGATTCAAAGCAGTTGCTGTCGAGCAACTTTTATTGGCGCAGCAAGACTGAGTGGAAGTACCAGAGCCTGCAGAACATGAAGCGGGCCCATTTAACCTATCATGTCAGTGCCATGAAGGGAGGTAAGGTCACCGTTGATGTTACGAACCCGTCATCGGCAATCGCTCTCATGATCCGGTTCAAACTGGTTGATCCGGCGACCCACCTGCTGCTCGCGCCGGTCCTTTATTCTGACAACTATTTCTCGCTGGCTCCCAACGAGTCCTGCCACGTTGGGATCAGCCTCGAACGCGTTCAGCATCCCGGCACTCCAAAACTGATTGCGGAAGGGTGGAACATCGCGACTTCCGAACTGGGCGATTTGCAGGGGTGAGCACCAGGCGACCTCGGGACCGCAGCCCC
>CAYWMN010000343.1:0-3225 GCA_964459065.1 uncultured Acidobacteriota bacterium
TCGAGCGGGATGGTTGGAGGTTAATTCGTACCAAGGGTAGCCATCGCCAATATCGACACCCGTCGAAGCCAGGGACCGTAACGGTCGCCGGCAAGCCGAACTTAGACGTGCCACCGGGAACACTAAATAGCATTCGCAAACAGGCAGGGTTATAAGATCGAGAGGAAAAATGAAATACCTTGTCGTGATTGAAAAAGGAACGGACAGCTGGGGCGCTTACGTACCGGATCTTCCGGGTTGCGCCGTGGTGGCTGAGACACGGAGAAGGGCCTTGGAGCTTATCCGCGAGGCCATCGAACTGCACATTGAGAGTCTTCGCGAAACAGGCACTCAAGTGCCAGAAGCCCAATCGACCACTGAATACGTACAGGTTTAAGAGGGCCTGGCACGGGCGGCGTCGACATCACCAATCCAGTCACCCGCAGAGGGGCGCACATGGCTGTCGCGGGAAGCGAATCTTTTTAAATGTGGATCCTCCCAAGCCAGAGGAATGGATTGGCATCTGATGAAGCGGATACTTTTACATCTGAGCCTTGCCGTCGCGTCTATTTGTCTCGGCGTTGTCACCATATAGCTCGCGGAGAGTCAAAACATACTCACCGGGTATTGCGCATCACAACTACATCGCCAACGGGCGTAAGGAGGGAAACATGCCAGTTCGCAGCGCAGAAGCAGAATGGAAAGGTAATCTTCTGGAAGGAAGCGGCCACATGAAGATGGGCACGGGCGCTTATGACGGCCCGTACACGTTTAAGTCGCGCATGGAAAACGGAGAGGGCACGAACCCCGAGGAACTGATTGCCGCGGCGCACGCCGGATGCTATTCGATGGCCTTTTCGGCTGGGCTCGGCAAGGCGGGATTTACGCCCACGAGCATCCAAACCACGGCCGCCGTTCACTTTGACAAAGTGGAGGCCGGCTTTGCCATCACCAGCATTGATCTTTCCATGGAAGCCGAGGTGCCCGGCATTGACGACGCCAAGTTTCAGGAAATGGCCGAAGCCGCCAAGAAAGGCTGCCCGGTTTCCAAGGCGCTTGCTGGAACGACGATCAACCTGAAGGCAACGCTGCTGAAGTAGGCCATCGCTTCGCGAGGTCACGCACACGGATGGATTAAACTCGGCGTCGGCAGCTTCTGGAGGTCCGTTCCGGCCGGTTGGGAGGGCCTCCAGGCTGCTAGCGCAAACCAGCCTTGGTTTCCGGCCCTTCTGAATCCCTGCCGCAGGTCGCCGGCGCTTATCTCAAAGGCACGATTCGGTCCATAGCCATGACAAAAGAAAGTTCTAAAGTGACGGGAATTCTTGCCGTGCAAGGCGATTTTGCCATGCACGCCCGGATGGTTGAGCGGGTCGGCTCACGCTGGAAACTGGTCAAGAGTGCGGCGGACCTCGACGGCATCGACGGGTTGATCATTCCGGGCGGCGAAACCACCACCATGCTCAAGTTCCTCGGCAACAACCTCCGCGAGAAGTTGAAAGAATTCGCCGGCGAGGGCAAACCCGTTTTCGGCACCTGCGCCGGGGCGATTCTTGTGGCAAAGGAAGTGCTGAACCCTTCGCAGCCGAGCCTGGGACTGATTGATATCTCGATTGAGCGGAATGCTTACGGCCGCCAGGTGGATAGCGCCATCCGGCAGGGCCAATGCCCCGAACTTTCCACCGCGCTGATTGAAATGGTCTTTATCCGCGCGCCGATTATCCGCCGCGTGGGCAAAGAAGTCGTCGTTCTGGGAACCGCCGACGGCCTGCCCGTGCTGGTGGAACAGGCCAACGTGCTGGCGGCGACCTTCCATCCCGAGCTTACCGAAGACGAAACAATCCACCGCTATTTCCTGAAGAAAATGGCAGCCGCTGCTCGATAGGCCCAGGCTTCTTTCGTACCTCGGCAGCGGCATGGAGCGGCCTCCGCAACACGTGATACCATAGAAAACTTAAATCCTTGATCGGCGGCAGAAAAAAGGACGCCGTGGGGCTAAATTTACCTGAAACCAACAGAAGCGAGAGGAGATCTTTCCTGTGCGAGAACACACCGACCATCATGACGCTGAATTGCTGCTGCGTCTTTACGACATGCGCCGCGAAGAGAAACTGCGCCGCGCCCGCGAATGGTTTGCGCGCGAGCCCATGGCTGAGCCGGGCCAATCGATCGCCGGCAAATACCCGTACGGCAGCGAAGAAAATGCTTACTTCCGCATGGTCGTGACCTATTGGGAAATGGTTGCTTCCATCGTGAATCGCGGGCTGATCAACCAGGAACTGTTTTTTGAAAATACGGCCGAATTTTTTGCCGTCTGGGAAAAAATCAAGCCCGCAATGCCGGGTCTGCGCGAAACCTTCAAGAATCCCCGCTTGTGGAAAAACCTAGAAAGACTGGCAGAAAGCTTTGAAAAATGGATGACCGACCGTGCGCCCGAAGGGCTGGACGCCTTCCGCGAGCGCCTGAAGGGCATGGCCAAAAAATGAATTGACTGGAGCGTTTAAGCTTGGCGGGCTTCCGCCCTGGCAGCGGGGAGTGCTCTGGATGGAAAAGCCTCAGTCAAAAAGCAAGCGTTGGGGTCACCGGCGTGAACTCAAAACCTTATGGTGCAAGCTCGTCGGAGGCGGCCACCAAGCAAATCCTTCAGCAGTTCTTCCAGACTTTCGCCAAGCAACTCCGGCAGAAGCCCGTGTCATAAAACCGATGGCTCCATCCTGGAGCAGCAATGCGCTCCATGCGTTTCCTTTCAATGTTACCTGCGCCACCAATTCTGCCCACCGCGCTTGAATCAAAAGGCGCGTCCTCGAAGTTTTCCTTGACACACAAGTCGCACCGTGGGATAAGAGTTTTCTCACAGAAACCCCATACGCCGCAGGACGACCGCAAGGAGCCACGGGGGCAGCCGCAAGTTGGCATGGAGGAGTTGGCAGGGTGCCAAACCCTTCGAGGTTTTGTTCGACAAGCAATAAACAGGTTACTGGTATGCGGCGCCTTTTAAATGCCCTGCTCGCAGCGGCTGTGGTCTTGTTCGTTTGTCCTAGCTCCAGCCTGTTACGCGCGCAACAAGTCAAACTCGCACGGCCCGCCGAACACTCAATTGCCCCGAGGTTGCGACAAGAGCAGCTTTCTACCGAGCACCCCGATAGCCAATCGCTCACGTCATCGGGCCGCCACACCCATAAACCTACCTCAGCGCTACAGGTTCACTGGGTGTCGAAGCATGGACTTATGGCACGTGGCCGGCCTGCA
>CAYWMN010000344.1:0-3213 GCA_964459065.1 uncultured Acidobacteriota bacterium
TCAGGAACCCGATCCCCGGGGCGACGATCCCTGGGCGGCCAGCCGGTGCTCCACCACCCCGGTTTTTGACCGGTTCGGGGAAAAGCCACCGGACCAACGAGGCCGAGCCCGGCCTACCCCCGCCCCAAGCCCTTCGCAACCCCCAACCCTCGCAGAGTCTCTCGACAACGAGTCTCTTCGCTGCCTTGCTAGGACGAAAACAGCGGAGCCGCCTGGGCCCGGAATTAGCTGGTAGCGGGTCGCGAACAGGTCCGCGTTTCGTGCCTTCCTCTGCGCGACCACCTTGATACGGCATCACCCTTTCAGAGACAGCTCCCCGCTGCTCATTGTAAAGTCTTCTTCGGGACCGATATCCCCGGGACGCCCGGCAGCCGCTCCTGAAGGATTGGTCAACCTCTCAAGAACTGATGATCTCCTCATTACAATCCGCGCTAGTAACTGCCTTGTAATACTTGACGATGATCAATGTTAGTGATAGCGTCAACCTAAAAGGTTTGCCGGGAGAGAAGAAACGGCGCTCGCCGGGCCTGAACTTCCGGGAATCTTCCTCGCAGCCTTCAGAGGGAAGGCCATGTGTGAGGTCACACGTCATCATTGTTCCTCGGTAGAACTTGAAGCAGCGCTGCTTATTGGCGAACTCGCCGGTTCCCTGGCGCGAGTTGGAAGGCCTTTCGGCAACAACGTCAGAACTTCTTCAAAACTTTCGAGATCACCACACGACATTCCGCACCCAACGCCCAGCAGCAAAGCGACCTGGATCTCCGGCCGGCATCTCGTCCTCATTTACTCAGGATAGAGAGTATCCAGGGAGGTTCCCATGCGTCCGAAATGGCTTCTGATGTTTACGGTTCTTGCTGTACTGGCAGTGGCAGGCTGTGGAGGAGGCGGAGGAGGAGAAGATGTAGCACCGCCGCCTCCGGTCTCGGTCACCATCTCTCCAACCAGCGCGTCCTTGGAAGTGGAAGACACGTTACAGTTCACCTCTGAAGTAAACCAAGGCGATTTTAGGGTTAAATGGTACGTTAACGACATCCAGGGCGGAAATACAACGGTCGGGACCATCACAGCCGCCGGCCTTTATTCCGCGCCGGTATCGGTGCCCAGTCCCACCACCGTGGTTGTCAAAGCGATTCCCAACTCCGACACAACAAAGTCCGCTACGGCGCAAATCACGGTTTCCGCCAAGCTGACGGTTTCTCCGACTGCGGCCGTAGTTCGGGCCGGCACCACACAGCAGTTCACCGCCAACAAGCCCGCCACCTGGTCGGTCAACGACGTCGCAGGAGGGAACGCGACCGTTGGAACCATCAGCGCAAGCGGACTTTACACATCGCCCGCGACGGTTCCATCGCCGGCCACGGTCACCGTTAAGGCCGCCTGGCAACTGAATGCCGCCAAGACCGCGCTTGCAACGGTTACCATCACGGCGCCAAGCACGGTGAGCATTTCGCCGACAATTGTGACGGTCGCCGCCGGCGCAACGCAGCAGTTCACCGCCAACCTGGCCGTCGACTGGCAGTTAATCGGTGCAACGGGGAACACGCAGCCGCTCGGTACGATCAATGCGTCCGGCCTCTACACCGCGCCTTCAAGCCCTCCGCTTACGGGCACAGTCACCGTCAAGGCCGTCTCGCAGGCCGATTCGTCCCAGCAGGCCATCGCGATTGTCACCGTTACGTTTTCGAATGCCAGTCTGAAGGGGCATTACGCTCTACGCTTGGTGGGCACGCCTCCCTCGGGTCCTTACTACGTGCTCGGAAGTTTCATGGCGGACGGAGCGGGAGGAATTTCGAATGCCGTGTTTGACCACAACGACCTCTCTTCCCACACCAGCATCATTCCCTCCGCGGCAAGTTACGCGATTGCGCCTGATGGCCGCGGCGCGCTGAATTTTGTTGTCGGCGGCGATCAAATCGGTTGGCGCATGGTCATGGAAAACGCGGATTCCGGAAGGGTGATTGCGTTTGGGGACGGAGACGCCGCCGAGGGATCGCTTGAGCGGCAGCACTCGGCGAACTTCGCCAACCTGCTGTCCGGGCACTTTGCCTTTCGCTATGACGGCGTCACCACCGGCGACCATCCTCTGGCCGCGGCGGGCATGTTCTACACTGACGGAAACGGTACCGTCACGGTTGGTCTGGAAGACACCAACGACAATGGCACCGCGGCTGGAAATGTGTTCATCATTGGCCAGTACAGCGCGGTGGATCAAACCACCGGCCGCGGTGAACTCTATTTCACCGTCAACTCCAAGTTGGAAAGCTACGTCTACTACCTGATTTCGGCCGACAAGTTCTTCTTCTCCTCCACGGACGCCGGCAAGGGCGTGGACGGCCTGGCCTTGCGCCAAACCGGAAGCCTCTTTTCCGCTTCAGCTCTGACGGGTGACGTTGTTTTCAATTGGAGCGGCGCCATGCCCGACGACATAACGTCGCGGTACTTTGCGGCCGGGCGCTTCACCACGGATGGCAGCGGAACCCTTATGGCCGGCGTGCGGGATGCGGCCGGCGGCGGAACACAGGCGGATACTCCTTTTACGGGGACGTACACGATTGACACCAACGGGCAAGGATATCTGTCGATGGTGCGGCAGGGCGCCACAGATCACCTCCGCCTGTACATGATTGACTCGAACCACGCGTTCCTGGTCACCCGCGATCAGTTCCTGGCGGCAAGCGGCGAGATCAGCCCGCAAACGGGCGCGCCCTTCAGCGGCTTGTCGGTGGACGGCAGCTTCGCGTTCAGCACGCGCGGCACTCAGTTCGGCGTGTCCACTGACATTTCAGGCCGTCTGGTCTTTGACGGGCAGGCGGGAACCGTGTCAGCCCTCGTCGACATCAACCTTGCCGGAACACCCCAGGAAGCGATTACAGGAACCGGCACCTTCACTGTCGCAACCAATGGACGCGGCGTGGCTTCGCTGAATTTCGGAGGGATCGCTTCCACCCTGGGAATCTACGTGGCAGACTCGGGAGCGCTGTTCCTTGTTGAAAACGATCCCGCCGTGCCCAACAAGTTCGGACCTGCTTATAAGCAGTTCTGAAGGATACACCGTGCGCCTTTTTCATGCCAACCCTTGCCCCTCCAGGGTGAGGGTTGGCACGGTGCGAGCGAGTGGCTCGGAACTCCGACGGTGAGGTCCGGACTTTTTCTACTTCTCGGGCCCGAAGGGCCGACAGAATTTAGCCCACCGCAGCAGGCCGTTGGTTTGCA
>CAYWMN010000345.1:0-3204 GCA_964459065.1 uncultured Acidobacteriota bacterium
ATCCGGAAGAGTTGCGGCACATCCAAAGCGCTCTTGCAGAACTGCCGCGGGTTGAAGTGGTGGCTGTGTCCAGTCCCGCCAAGCCCCGCTTCAGCTTGGCAAACACAAAACTCGTCGGGTGGCTGGACTCTGGACAGATTCTGGTTTGGCGGCGGGGTGAACTCTTCGCCGTCAATACAACCAACGGCCAAGCCACCCCCACCGGCCTGAAGGCGGCAAAGGCCGCCGATGTCTTTATCAGGTAGAAGAAATGCTCAACCCGACACTCAATTTCTTGAGGTTTGTCTCAATCGCCTCACGGACGTTTTCAGGACATCCGTTCCAATCATTGGCGGGCCGGTTACCAAGATAAGGCAGATCGCCCACGCCCACCTTGCTTGAAAAATATCCGCCGGCCACCAGGTCGCGCATATCGTTGAAAAACGCCACGTAATTGGCATCCTCAGGAGCCGCCTTGCCGGGGTAGGCGATGCGGTCCAGCATCTTTTTCTGCTCGGCCGCCGTCGAGTGGACAAAGTCGTGGCCGAAGGCCCGGTTGCACTCCACGTCAAGCCAGGTGAGGCCGCCCAGGATTCGGTCCTTCAGTTCCCCGCCCTGGAAGTTGAGCCAATCGTCGATAAACTGCGGGACATGGGCCTCGCTGGCGCTCGCGCCGTTCTCATCGGCGGGGATGATCAGGTCGCTCAACACCTTGACAGTTTCCCATTGATGCTTGTTAAAGACTTTCCGTTCGTACCCGGCAACCGCCTTGGCTGCCGCGGCACTTCCGGCGCTCTTTTGCCCCTTAGCCAGCGCGGTGCCCACCGGCAGCAACGCCGCCGGCACCACCGACAGGGCCTTCAAAACATCACGCCGCTTCATTCCGCCTGGATGCTTGTCGTTTCGGTTTTCAGTCATGACGCTGATCACTCCCTCTTGAGGCTGATTCCTTTTCCTTAAACGGTCCGTTTTCTTATCTGATCCGCAATGTAGTCCGAGGTTCGCCAGGCAACCGCCATCAGGGTGAGCGTCACATTCTTGCACGGATTGCTCACCATCGGCCCGCCGTCGGCGATAAACAGGTTCTTGCAGTCCCAGGCCTGGCAGTGCTGATTCACCACGGAAGTGCTTCGGTCGTTGCCCATGCGGGTTGTTCCGATTTCATGGATAATCGCTCCGCCGCGAGAAATTCCCCAGTCCTGGTCGGCGCCCGCCCATCTTGTCACCGTGCCTCCGGCGGTCTCGATGATTTGCCGGAAAGTCTCCTGCGAGTGTTTGGCCATCTGGAGTTCCTCTTCGCCCCACTTCCAGTGGAACTTAAGCACCGGGATGCCCCATTCGTCCACCACGTTCCTGTCGATTTCACAGTAGCAATCGTCGTTCGGAATCATCTCGCCGCGGCAGGCCAAAAACATGTGTCCACCGTAATGCTTCCGGGCGGCGCGCTTGAAGTCTGCGCCATAGCCGCCCCCCATAATGCGCTCGGAGTGTTGGAAAGTATTCACCGCGGGCATGCGGCGCCCGCCTCCAAACTCGATGTGGTAGCCGCGCGAGAAGGGCAGCTCGTGCCGGGCTTGCTGCTGGTAACCCCACCACGGCATGTAGAGGTGCATCCCGCCCACGCCGTCGCAATCGTGCGGCGGCAGGTCCGCCATGGCCGGCAAGAATCCGTCCACGTGCGTTCCCACGTTGTCCATCAGGTAGCGGCCCACCACGCCGCTCGAGTTCGCCAGGCCATCCGGGTGGCGCGAGCTGCGGGAATTCAGCAGCAGCCGCGCCGTCTCGCAGGCGCTGGCCGCCAGCACAATCACTTTGCCGCGCACCTGGACTTCTTCGCGGGTCTTTTTGTCGATGTACGACACGCCGGTCGCCAGCCCGTCATCGCCCACCAGCACTTCCCGCACCATGGCGCCGCAGCGGATTTCCAGCTTCTTGGTGGCAAGCGCCGGCGGCAGCATCACCGTGGGGGTTGAAAAGTTTGACGACATCGCGCAGCCCCGCCCGCACTGCGAAACGTAATGGCAGGGAAGGCGGCCGTGATGGGGTCGGGTCAGGATGGCCAGCCGCGAAGGAATGCAGGGAATGTTAAGCTTCTTGCAGGCCTGCTGCACCACCAGTTCGTAACAGCGTGGTTTGGGAGGCGGCAGGAACTTGCCGTTCGGCAGGTTCTCAATATTCTCGATCGACCCGAAAACGCCGATCAGTTCCTCCACCTTGTCGTAATAAGGCGCCACGTCTTCATAACCGATCGGCCAGTCAAACCCCTTGCCGTCCCTCGAATAGGGCTTAAAGTCATAGGGCCCGAAGCGCAGCGAGATGCGGCCCCAGCTGTTGGTACGCCCTCCCAGCATGCGGGACCGGAACCACCTGAAGTCGCTGCCGGGCGCATTGGTGTAAGGTTCGCCGGCAACCGTCCATCCGCCTCTGGCGCCCATGTAGGCGTCGAAGATCGTGTTGGGAGGCACTTGCGCGCGGTGTGGAGCGTCATAAAACCAGGATCCCCACTTGGATTGCGTCGCCGTGTCAAACCAGTCGCCGGCTTCAAGCATCAGGCAGTTCGCCCCCGCCTGGGTCAGCACATAAGCCGCCGTGCCGCCGCCCGCGCCTGAGCCCACGATGACGGCGTCATAAATCTTCGATTCCTTTTTCAGATTAGCCATGGTAGTCGGTTCCTCACCCGAGTGGCGGTAAACTGAATTCTGTTGGCAGGCACAGCCTGAGGCTGCTCCCTCAAATACCTTCAATCCGGCTTGCTTGCGGACCACATTGTTCTATCCGCCAAGGGGTCAACCTATCCCCTCACCGCACAGATTGCGGTGAGCATCATCACACCTCGTTGTGATCCCATCGGCCGGGCCGGGCTGCTGCCGGCCTTTCGTACCGGCGTCGAGCCAGGCCGTTGTGGAAGGGTAGCCGCGACACTGTTTTTTGTGTCGCGGGTTTTTCATCCTCTCAGGCCCGCAGGGCCGATCGAATTTAGCCCACGGCGTAAGCCGTGGGAATGCGAGCGAAATAATGATTCAAACCCTCGCCCGCCGGGAGCCGGTGGCCGCGTATTGCGGCCAGGTGAGGGGTCTTGTAACCGGCGGGTGGCGCAGACATTGATATTTAATGTCTGCGTTCAGCGAAGCTGAGTGCCTTTAGCATGGCGTGGTGCGGCGGCGGTGCATGGTCATCACAATGGGCCGCGTGCCATCTCATCATAACCAAAACGTCTCGCTTCGC
>CAYWMN010000346.1:0-3203 GCA_964459065.1 uncultured Acidobacteriota bacterium
CCCAGGAAAGAGAATGGCAATTCCTAACAACGTTAGAGGGTATCAGGCGATTCGCACAGAGCTTGCAAAGCACCATCCTCTTTCTGCTCGTGCAACGTTCCCCTGGGAAAGCACTGGGCTGCTCATCGCGTCAATTCTAAGTTGGTCAGCAGTAATCTTGTTTCACGATGTAAGGATTGTCATCGCTGCTGGATCTGTTGGGTTGGTTGCGCTCGCCCTCGGATCGCGCCGCATGTGGACTTTGCTGCATCGCAGGTCTCCCCGTTGGCTTCTGTGGGGTTCGATAGCCGCAGCGTGGCTGATGGCGATCCTGCTGATCTATTTCTGTGTGGCGCGGCCCTGACAAGCGGGAAGTAAGCAGCGTAGAGGTGGGCGGGGTTGGCCCTCCTCTGCGGATTTTAATGCGGGAATGGTTGCCGTCCCCGCAGTTTCAAAAGATCATGCCGCTGACGTATTTCAAACTACTTAAGGTCCGCCTGCCGAAAGGCCGCCGAGGAACGCAAAAAACGCGTACCTTTGCGCTACCCGCTTACATTCGAGGAGAGGTCGCAGGAAGCGATATCATCTATCTTGAGGTGGTGCAATGAAAACAAATGTAATGGCCGTTCTTCTTTTGCTTGTCTGCCTGAGCGGCTCCGGCACGATTGCTGCCCACGGGCGGTCTGGCAGCCCAAGCGAGACGGTCCACGACGTCTGCGCGTGCAGTGCACGACTCATGCCCCCCCTTTCCAATTTGGAAGCACCTGCGTCGTCGCAGGAGCCGAGCACGGCTGGGATGATCGGCGGACCAGGGAGAAACAGCTCACGAGAGCGGGTACCCTGGAAACCGCCAGCATCTATCATTTCTGCACGCCTTCTGAAGCCTTCAGTTCCGAAAGTGCTGGTCTCGCAATTCAGGGTAGGTAGAGTTCCGGTCGTTCTTGAGAGGACCCTGCTGGGACAGGTACAGAAGGAGCTAGGTGGAACACTTGGCCAAGCCGGAGATGCAGGTGATTCGTTTGGTTGGCTCTGTGTCTCGGGATCCGACGAGAACGGTCGATGGGGCCTATGGCTAACGACGTGGGAACTGGAAGGCGGGACCGTGTCAGGTTTTCAGTGGAGGCACTTTCCGCCGAATTTTACAGCCGACCGTCGGTGTGCGCGGTTGCCCAAGACTGCCCGGCTGAAGTTACCACACGGGCTCTCGCTTGGCATAACGGAAACTCAGGTTCTCCAGACCCTTGGCGCGCCCTCCTCAAGGACAAAAGATACCCTGCTTTACGTCCACGAACACCATCAGACCATCCACGGCGGGCCGTTTACGGTCGGGGAAACAGTGGCAATCCGTCTTCGGGATGGCAGAGCAAGTGTGATCGAGGTGGACAAATCTACGCAGGGCTGAACGGGGCTGGCGCAGCGGGTACCCACGGCACCGCGTTTGTGCCGTGGGCCTTTTGCGGGTCGCACCTTAAGAGCCCACGGCATTCGAGGCAATGCCGCGGCTGCCACTTAAGGATCGCCTGCCGAAAGGCCGCAGAGGAACGCATAAAACGCGTACCTCTTCGCTACCCGCTACCTGAACCTGGCGGCGACTCCCAGAATCTGCCTGCCGATTGAATCCTTCAGGTCTTTGGGCAGGGCTTCCGCGTGGTCGAGCGTTTTCCAGGATTCAGCCGTGTGCTCGGCCGTTTCAACCGCGATCTTCCAGAGCGGGCTTGCCGGGATGCGTGCCGAGTCGGCAAAGCGGCGCATCTGGTCGGGCGTGATTTCGGAAAGTCTGCGGCTGCCGCCAAAACTCAGGGCCAGCGTGTCGCCGGGAATGTACGGAAGCGTCGCTACAAAGTCGTAACCCGGCGAGAGCGCGGGCGTGCGCCGGTCGGGGTAGAGAAGCGACCAGTTCTTGAGGTGCATGTCGGCGTTGCCGATGACGACGGAAAATACGAGGCGCCGGACGAATTCGCGCACCGCGTCCTCTCCAATTTCCGCCCAAAGCACTGCGGCGATGTTCGCATAGCTGTGAAACTCGTACTTGTTGTTGGGAAATTCCCCGAAGACTTGCGCGAAATCCTCCATGTGAACGGGCGTTCCGTCTTTTAGACGATCGAACCGCTTCACGGCGAGGGCCCGGCCTCCGGCCGTATGGGCCTGTTCGGGCAATCCTTTGATGCTGCCGACATCGACGAGCCTGTTTTCAGGAACGGAGATGCCGACGCGGCGGGCCAGTTCCAGCATGGCGAATTCGTTCTCCGGTACGGCGGCAAAGCGGGCGGAGGGGAGCTTGACGATCCATGACCCGCCCACGCCGGCGGCAGGAATGGTCAGGCCGCCTGCGGCCTCCATCACGGCTGAGAATTTCAACTGCACGCCGGCAAGAGAAAAGTGCATCGGTTCTTCGCCGCCACGCTCGTCCCGGCTGTCATCTTCAGGGCCGGGGTGAGATTCGGATTTCCGTGCTTCTCCCTCAAGAGGCGCAATGACCAGCGCGCCGGGCAGGTCGGCGCCCAGGACGGCGAGGAGAAAGAATTCGCGCTCGGGGTTCACGTCCGCGCGCCTGGCGAGATAGTCGCGCAGGTGGCCTTCGGGCAGGAGGTTGGAGAAGAAGGCCGGAACACGGCGTCCCACCGGACGGAAGTTCGTGACGAGCCCGCCCGTGCTGCCCTTAAACGATAGACTCAGGGTCGGCCGCTGAGGATCGTCGATATAGTCCTGCTCGAACGCAAAAAACTGCCGGTCGCCCGCCAGGCGGGTGATGACGCCGATCTGCTTTCCGTACAGGCGCACGGACAGCGCGTTGAGTTTCTCAAACCTCATCGTGCGGCTCCCGCGGGTTGCCTTCATCGCGCTCGGCGGCATACAGAGGCCGTTCCTCTCCTTCGCCCGACTGGTCCTTCAGGTGATCGCGCACGAGCGACTGGACGACCGGCACCAGGGGACGGGGAACCATGATGAGGTCGCCGTCGAGCATGCGTACGATTTCCAGCAGGGTGTCGTAGCGGGGCACGATCTTCCCCGACTCGATGCCGGAAATATGCCTCTGGCCGATGCCGAGGCGGCTTGCCAGATCCCTCTGGCTCCAGCCATGCTTATCGCGGGCTTCGATCAGGGCGCGGCGCATCTGGGCGGGCAACGCCTTTTGCCGCAGCGGCTTGATTCCCTTTTTTGCATCATTACTCATGTCTGATACAATATAATACATCAAACAAGAAGTCAATTTGATACCCTAA
>CAYWMN010000347.1:0-3196 GCA_964459065.1 uncultured Acidobacteriota bacterium
AGTAGGTCGTAAAAGGCGTTCCACCAATCTCGACGGAAATCCGGTCGCCGTGGCGCGTTAACTGAACAGGTTCTTGACCCGCCCAGCTAAATCCCGTTGCGATTGACAGCCCCAAAATCAGCAGGCACACACCAACCAACTTCTTCGCCATCAGCAAACCTCCTCTACCTTAGTCTGGAAAACCTTGGAAACAATTTCTAGATCAGTGTGTCGGCTTGGGGCCGTGTCATCCCTGCGCCGGCTCCGTCGCGGCCGGGCGCGCTTTCCGCTAATATTTCATCGAGGTCCGCCGGCCCTGGCTTTCACCCCGCAACCAAATGTACACCGGCGCGCGGGGACTTGGCGGAGGCCAGGGCATTTCAATCCTCAATGTTTGCTCATCGGGATGTCCCGGCACCGGCGTCGGAATTCCTTGTACCGGATATCCGTGCAAGGCATTCCAGCCCGTCTTTTCGATCATCTGCAAGTCCTGGCCGGTCATCGTGCCGGAGTAAAGCGCTTCGCCGAGTTTCTGATTGCTGATCGTGAATTTGGTGATTCGCGGAAGGCGAATGACGTGCCCCAGTTCGTAAGGATCCGACGATCCCCTAATTTTGTCCGTTACCTTTGCCGTCAACTGGCATCCGGATTGGCCAATGCTGCCGGGGACGACCGACAAAAATAAACTGTTCTCCCCGGCAAAATCCAAGGCCCGGGACCCATGCTGACTGCCGGGGTACAGGGTGAGCTCCTGTTTGGTGTCGGTGGTGTTGCTGCAGGCGAGTACGAGCTCCGGGTGAGACCCTATTTGCTTGCCGCGGATAGCGAAGCTGACGGGTGACTCTGCAGGAATTTCTCCCTTGTTCAGAACAACCGCGGTTTCTGCCGGGAAAGACGCCTTGGCGCTCAGAATCTTGGGCCGCGGACCAACGACATGAACAAATCCTGAAACGCGCAATGGTTTGTGGATTCCCTCAACCGCCAGGCTGGCCTCCAAAACCTCACCGGGGTGGGCTGCAGGAGCCAGCTTCACCGTCGCTTTGCGCACCCGCGAACCCTGCTCGCCCGCGCTCTCCTTTTCAAGCTTCCATTCAGCATCTTTGCTGGTGATGCCCGTGATGCGGCCGAGTCCTGTGCCTTGCAAGACAACGGTTTGTTCAGGCTCGCCCACATTGGCGCGCAGAGGCAGATCGCTGAGCTTCGGATTGGGCGGGTGGATGGTCATCGGGACAGCCTGGATTGCGCCGTTCTTTTGGGTCAGCATCAGCAGGTATGAACCGGGGCGCAAAGCGCTGGTATCAACTTCTGTCTGCAAACGGGTCTGCTCGCCGTTCTTCTCCCTTTTCGGAAGCGTGAACTTCAAATCGCTGGCCTTCGCGTCGCGACTGCTGGCTCGCACGATCGCGAGCTTGCTGACAAACTCAAAATCGGCTCCCGCCAACTCAATCGGAACCGGTCCGTTCCCTTCGACAAGACGGTCCTCTGAATCCTGCGCGACCTTCGCTTTTGCCAGGTCGCCGAAGTTGTGGACCTGGACGCTGCCACTCACCTGGAATGGCGTCCAGTCCCATTTGGCCACCAGCCGATATTCCCCCGGTGGAACCTTGGTTTTGGTCAGGTTCAGCGAAAGCGTATCCACGGACGACCCGGCGGCCACCGTGGCAGGAACTGAAAAATGATGAGTGGAAGAAACCAATTGCCAATCCCGGGCGCGGGGAAGAGCGCTCAGTTGCGCGCGGGTTGAACAGGTAACTTTTATTTTGGACTTCCAACCGGCTGGAACGTGCTGCGTCTGCGGCAAGGATGCCTTGGGAGGCCCGACGTTCGGAATCCGCAGGACCCACAAGTACGCCGGACGGTTCCGCGATTTATCCGAGTGGGCTGTGGTGCAAAGGTTGATCCCGTGTGAGGCGGTCGGCTGCGCAAAGGCGGCGCGAAAATCAGTGCCGGGGAACATCAGCGTTCGCATGTTTTGGAACAGGGAAGCGCCTCCGGCCGCCAGGCCCACCGGGGTGCTGCCCAAAAACATGGCTGCCACCCAGGCCGCCACTCCAGCCGACTGCCTCAGGGCGCTGGACTGCCCCGACGCGAGCGGATTGTAAGACGACACGGCGGGAATGACCGCGTGCATCAGCGATGCCGCCTGCTGGTCGGCGGGAGCCGAGGAATTAACCTGCGGCAGCGACACATTGTATTGCGAAGAAAATCCCTGGAGCACCTCGTTGAGGTCCCGGCTGGCCGGTGGTGATTGCTCGTACTGCGAAAGCGTCTGCACCAGGGCTTCCACCGTGGTGGCTTTTTGCGCGTAATCGGCCAATTGGGGAATCAAGTCCTTATTGTGCTCGACCAGGGAATTCACTTTTTTCACGTCGAGCCCCTCCGGGCCGTAAACCACTCCCACAATGGAAGCTTGCGCGGGAACCTTCCATTCGGCGTCGGCGTTGGCCGGATGTGGATCCAGGACCTTGATGTCGTGTGAGCCGCCTGCGGCCGGAACCAGTAGCACCGCAATCCGGGCTTTTTTCTTCTTTTTCTGGCTCACTTTTTTTAATGGTTCGTATTTCAACTTTTCGCCCGGTTTGACCTGGTTGACCGAACTGACAGGCAGCGCCGGTCCGCCATGCGCCGGCTCAAGCAAAAACCGGAAACTATTAACGGGAGTTCCCGCCGGACAGGCGTGTGCGGCAGCGGCAAAACACTGCGAAACACTGATTGCCGCCAGCATCATCAGGCAGTAAAGGTTTCTCAAGAAAAGATCACTCCTTGAAGGATTTTCAGACCTGGGCTTCCACACAGCAAAATAGTAAGCTTGCGGACCCGGTTCGTGCAATCCTTAGCCGTTTTTCGGTTCTCACAGTTATACCTTTCTTTGATGTAAGGACCGGGACCTAAGGATGGCAGGCTTTGGCGAGGTTT
Source organism: uncultured Acidobacteriota bacterium (assembly GCA_964459065.1). Taxonomy (GTDB): domain Bacteria; phylum Acidobacteriota; class Terriglobia; order UBA7540; family UBA7540; genus JAMCXS01. The sequence continues at coordinate 2,896 of CAYWMN010000347.1, forward strand.
TTCCTTTATCTTGAAATTCTGCTTTTTGCTGCAACAACTTTGCTGTGGTCATTTTATCATCTGGCGGCAGGATTCTTTGTGCGGATTGCATTTTCAGGGTGTTAGAATTCACCGATCTCGCACTGAAGAAGCTCAGCTTGCCGTGAAGCGCCTTGTGTTCCCTCCGGCCCGGAACAGACCGTCACATACGAAGAAAAGACCTGATTTGAGATCGCTGAAAGTCTCCTGACCTGCCAACCTGGGCGGGAAACCGGCGCAAATATTAATTTCCCGCGCATTCACCTTTTCTAATTTAATCCTG
>CAYWMN010000348.1:0-3195 GCA_964459065.1 uncultured Acidobacteriota bacterium
CTTACTATATCTTTAGAAATTCGGGAGATAAAAATATTTAGAAATTAAACGGAAACAAAACGGTTGGATTATTTTGAAATTTGTAACTTCTGAAATAAAAAAAGCAGGATGAGTGAAACGATTTGAAGTAGACTGTAGATTTTGCCATTAGAATTAAGAGCTTCTCATTCAAAACTGCAAAGCCTTACTGATTTAGTAATGCATTTATTTTATTTAAAGTTTCAGTTAATTCAAATTTGGGTAATTTACAAATAAACTCGGCACTTCTTGTTTTCCAATCAAGACTTTTGATCTGGTCTGATAATATTACACCTTTAATTTCCAAATTATCCGGAAGCTTTACTTCAAACGGATATCCTTTTACTTGATTTGTTATTGGGCAAAATATAGCCAAGTTAGTTTTCACATTATACTCTTGAGGCGAAACAACTAATGCCGGCCTTCTTCCCGATTGTTCGTGACCACTTTGAGGAGTAAAACTCAGCCAAACTATATCCCCTCTATCGGGAACTTTTATTTTTACCAATTTTCATTCCCAACTTGTTTACCAAAGTCAACTTCATGATGAAGATTTGATTTATTTATCCCGGATACCAATTCTTTCAAAGAATATTTTTTTTCTTCAATCGGTTCAATTACTATTTTATTTTCTTCTAAAGTAAGATTGACATATTCATCTTCACTAATTTTTGATTGAGAGGCAAAAGCTTTTGGAATTCTTAAAGCCAAACTATTGCCCCACTTCTGAATTTTAGCACGCATTATAAAACCTTTAATATGTTTCTACAATAAAGATACATTTATAAAACATATTTTGCAATGCACAAACAGCACGACTTTATTAAGTATGTAATTGGATAAATACACTTCTAAGCATATTGTAACTTCCTGCCCTTAGGCTCCGGGATTTCTCTGCCTAAACTTTTTGCTGTCTCAATCCATTCTTCTATTATAACTTGAACATTTATTATTGCATCCTGGGGTGTTTCTCCATCAGACATACAACCGGGTAATTCAGGAACTTCAGCTATAAAACAATTATCTTCATTGCTCCAATAAATAATTACTTCATACTTATACATTTTTAAAATTCCTTGTTTAATTTATATCTTAAGATTATCCTTCTCACTTGTTTAACTTGATAAGGTTTTGCATTTCCATTTTTTACAGATTGAATGTTGTCATGACTTCCATTTACCTATATTGTATTAATAATTATAGATGTCTAAATTTCTAAATATATTATGAAAACACTTGCTAAAATTCAAGAACAGCTAAATGTTGGAGAATATGAGTTTAGTGAACATGGTTTTAAACGTGCAGTTGAGCGAAATATAAGTGAAATTGAAATAAAAGACGCAGGCAGTAGTGCTAAAATAATTGAAGAATACCCTGATGATAAATATTCTTCAAGCTGTTTACTTTTAGGTTTTACAAAGGCCGAACGTCCCTTACATATCCAAGTATCATATGCCGATACAGATTTTGTAAAAATAATCACTATATATGAGCCGGATAGAAAAGAATGGTCGGATAATTTTTCAAAAAGGAGATGAAGTTATGTTTAAATGTCATGTATGCAATTCAACAGAATACAAAGATGACTATGTAAGTGAAATTCTTGAGATTAACGGAAGACATGTATTGGTTGAAGATATCCCGGCAAAAATTTGTTTGCGTTGTGGAGAAATGACAATCAGCCGCGAAACTACAGAAAAAATCAGGCGGATGGTTCACGGAGACGGTAAACCTAAAAAGTCAATAATGATCGATGTGTTTGAATATTGAAGCCCAAAAAATAATTGGATGAATTTCTGATCGGATAATTTATGAATAAAATCAGAAGATATAAAGAAAAAATTATCTGCTACTGATGCACCTTCACTTACAATTCCTGAGAGGATTTAACTTGTTGAAGATATTTGGGATACTGTTGCTGCTGAATCTGATGCGGTGGAATTGACGAAAGAAGATAAAAAATTGATAAATGAAAGATTAGAGGCTTATCATAAAAATCCGGAGTTAGGTTCTCCCTGGGACGACGTTTATAAAAGAATTACTTCTGCTAAGTAAAGAATGAAATTTAATTCTTTTCGGTATTGACTTTTACTTCATTTTCTTCCATTCTATTAAACAACTCAGACACTTCTTTACAAAAACGAATTAGAAATGTTAAAATATCTTCGGGCGTTCTGAAATTGTTGAGGACAATAAGCCTCATTACTTCTTTCTGCTGATTGAATTTTATTTTATCTTTATAATTTTCAATAATGAATCGCATTAACTCGACGAACTTATATTTATAGTAATCTTCTTTTTCTCCTCTGGGAAGAATTATTAAAATATTTTTTCTTTGGATTATTATTCTTTCAAATAAAGCATGCGATGCATAATATTTTAACGTTGCAGCGGCTATTAACCTATCAACTAATTCGGGAAGCGTTCCGAATCGATCGATAATTTCATCCCGTAATTCCTGAAGCTCATCCATATTACTTATGGAATACAATGCAGAATAAAAGTTCAGTCTATCAGACTGCTCAGGCATATAGGTTTGCGGAATGCTGATTTCAAAAAATGTATCGATTGTCGGTTCGGTTCTGTCTTTCGGTTTCGGAAGACTCTTGAATACTTCTTTAAATTCCTGGTATTTTAATTCTTCAACTGCTTCGTTTATTAATTTAACATAAAGATCAAACCCGACATCATTTATAAAACCGGTTTGTTCAACACCGAGTAGATTTCCCGCTCCTCTTATTTCGAGGTCACGCATTGAAATATTGAATCCGGCACCAACATCCGTGAACTCCTCAATTGCCTGCAATCTCTTCAAAGCTTTTTTGCTTATCCCGTTCAAAGAAGGAACAATAAAATATGCATATGCCTGCCTGTCGGATCTGCCGACTCTCCCTCTCAACTGATGGAGTTCTGCTAAACCGAAACGGTCTGCTCTATTAACAATTATGGTATTTACATTCGGAATATCAATTCCGGATTCAATTATTTTAGTTGATAAAAGAACATCATATTTTTTATTCAGAAATCCGTGAATTACATTTTCAAGCTGCGATGGTTTCATCTGTCCGTGAGCAACTGCAACTTTTACTTCCGGAACATATTTATGAATATAATGAGAAAGCTTTTCAATCGATTGAACTCTGTCATGCACAAAATAAACCTGGCCGTTTCTTTTTA
>CAYWMN010000349.1:0-3121 GCA_964459065.1 uncultured Acidobacteriota bacterium
AAATTGAGCAGTCGGGAGGAAAAGCAGCCGCGGTCTCAGCCGATGTGGCTTCCAGCGAGCAGCTCCGGGCGGCGTTCGATGAGATTCGCCGCCAGAGTCCCGGCCTCCACGTGCTGGTGAACTCGGCCGGCATCTACGTTTTCAAGAATGCCGTCACCGCGGATGAATCTGATTGGGACCGGTGTATGGACGTTGATTTGAAGGGCGCGTGGCTTTGTGCAAAACAGGCGCTGCCCATGATCATTGCCTCGGGGGGAGGATCGATCATCAATATCGCTTCCACGCACCCTGTGCGTGCCCAGGGGAATTCTTTTCCCTACGGAGTCGCCAAAGGCGGAATGCTTTCTCTAACCCGGAACCTGGCGGTGGATTTCGGCCGGCAAGGCGTGCGGGTCAACACCATCAGTCCCGGCTTGGTTTTTTCTCCCATGACCCTGGATTATCTGGAAGCGAATAAGAAGTTTTCAGCTGAACAGGCCATTGCTCTTCAACCCCTCCCGGTCAGGATTCTTCCGGAAGACGTTGCCCGTGCCGCGTTGTTCCTGGCCTCGGAGATGGCCCGGTGCATTACCGGCGCCAATCTGCTGGTTGACGGGGGGCGCACGATTCACCTGAGCGTTCAGAACGCCGAATAAGGAACCGGCTCTTGCAAAAGAAAACTCGCACCGCAGCCAGCCAGCGGATCGTTATGGTGTTGCTGTTTGCGGCGACCGCCATCAACTACCTCGACCGCCAAACCCTTTCCATCATCGCCCCGATCCTCCACCATCAAATCGGCCTGACCACCATCGACTACTCCCGCGTGGTCTTCATCTTTCTGCTGGGCTACATGATCAGCCAGTCTTTGGCCGGCAAGGTCATTGACATCATCGGTACGCGCCTGGGCTTATTTATTTGCGTGGCGTTCTGGTCGGTGGTGAGCATGCTTCACGGGCTGGTGGTGGGAGTTATCAGTCTGGCGGTGCTGCGGCTTTTGCTGGGGCTTGCGGAAGCGGGCAACTGGCCCGGGGGCGTCAAAGCCGTCAGCGAGAACTTCCCTCCGGAACGGCGCGCTTTCGCGGTGGGAGTTTTCAACAGCGGATCGACTTTCGGAGCCATCATTGCTCCGCCCATTGTGGCGGCGGTGGCCGGGGTGTGGAGCTGGCGGCTGATGTTTCTGGTTATCGGACTCGTCGGAATGGTCTGGGTCATTTTCTGGCATGTGTTTTACAAGGCGCCGTACGTGATTCCGTACCAGCAGGCGGTTCCCGCTGATCGCGCGCCGCGCCGCCCCTTCCGCCGGCTCTTGGGTGAAAGAGCGGTGTGGGGATTCATGGTCGGGCGTTTTTTTGCGGACCCGATCTGGTGGTTCTATGCTTTCTGGTTGCCGGAATACCTGGCGCAAAGCCGGGGCTTCAGCCTGATGCAGATCGGGGCAACCGCCTGGATTCCTTTCCTGTTTGCCGGCATCGGAGGCTGGGTGGGTGGCCATGCTTCAGACCGGCTGGTGCGGCGCGGGAAGTCGCCCGTAACCGCACGGAAAATTGTCATGGTTCTGAGCGCGGTTCTGATGTTCTCGGGCATTCCGGCGTTTGAGGTTCACAGCAGCGTGTGGTCGATTGTGTGGATCAGCGTGGTTCTATTCGGCTACACAAGCTGGGCCAGCAATATCCTTGCCCTGCCGGCCGATCTGTTCCCGAGCGAAGAGGTGGCCCAGGTTACCGGGATTGCCGGTACGTCGGCCGCTTTTGGAGGAATGCTCTTTACGCTGGCGACGGGGTGGCTGGCGCAGAATGTCTCCTACGGGGCCGTCTTCGTGGTGAGCACCGGAATGATTATCTGCTCCGCCATTGTGATTGTTGTGGTGGTGCCCCGCTATCGCCGCGTGGCACTCACCCCCGACTCTCTTGATCGATAGATTCTGCGACAGGATTGCCGGCCGGGGCGCCTGCCTGTTCCTCGCCTGGGGTGGCGTGGCGCCGGGACCTTCGCGCTCCACTCCTGTAAGGCCTGGCCTTCGGGAGTAACTCTTACAGGCCTGTGAGTCGCCCGCCCGCCTGCGCACAGAACCTTTCGGCTCCATCCTATGAACGGGCGCACCTACTTGCCTGTGAAGCGTAACCCCTTAAGACCTGAGGAGCCCGGCTTGCGGAGTGGGAGAGACAAACTGGCCAGTGACCGATTCGCGAACTTCGTCAGGCGGTTTTTTTGTCCGAATCTTTCGACTCTTCTGTGACTCCCTTGATTGCTCCCTTAAATTCACGAATTCCTTTGCCCAGCCCCCGGCCGAGTTCCGGCAATTTTCCAGGTCCAAATATAATCAGTACGATAATCAAGATGAAAAAAAGATGAGTTGGTTCTAATAACCCGTCCATTACAATACCTCCAGGCGCAGAGTTTTTTCACGCCACTGCGGCCATTATAGTCCCCTGCAAGAGAGAACAAAAATCCTTTTCAAGAAAGACGCTAAATTGTGCCGGCGCCCTTTTACGCTCGGGCCGCCATCGATTGTACGGTGAAAAGAGGTCCGGGCTTCGCGCGCCCATACGGCTTTAGTCGTCCGCCGCGGCATATTTCGCTTCAATCCAGCCTCGCCAGCCGCCGTCCATGGAAGCGACGTCGCGGTAACCCATCCGTTGTAGGCTCTCCGCCGCCAGGGCTGAACGGTAACCGCCGCCGCAGTACAGCACCAGGGGGGCGTTCTTGTCAGGAATCGTCCGCTCGATATCGCGTTCGATAATGCCCTTGCCGATATGGATGGAGCAGGGCAGCCGTCCGGAAGCCCACTCGCTCTCTTCGCGGACATCAATCAAATAGAACTTCTTGTCGGTATCAAGCCACTGCTTGACCTGGTGGATATCAACCTGGCGGATTTGAGTTTTGGCGTCATTGACAAGCTTTAAGAATAAAGGCGAATGTTGCATTCTATGCTCCTTGATGGACTCTAGCGTAATCCGGAGGTAGTTATTTGTAAAATGGCGTCCTGATGGTTCCCGGCGGGGCCGGGTTCCGGCAGGAATCCGCCGAGGGCGCCCGGCAGGCTTGCACAAGGACCGTCCGCCTTCGAGTTTAAAGTTGACTCCTCCGGAGTTTAAGACCTCTCTCCGCTGAGGTTGTAATAGAGAATCGGCGTCACGAAGAG
>CAYWMN010000350.1:0-3107 GCA_964459065.1 uncultured Acidobacteriota bacterium
GTGGGCGACTTCAACGGCGACGGCAAGCCGGACCTGGCCGTGGCCAACAGCGGCAGCAGCAACGTCAGCATCCTGCCGGGGAAAGGCGATGGCACCTTCCAGACGGCCGTAAACTTTGGGGTGGGTTTGGCTCCCCGATCGATTGCGGTAGGCGATTTCAACGGCGACGGCAAGCCGGATCTGGCCGTGGCCAACTACGGCAACAACAACGTCAGCATCCGGCTGAACAACACGCCGCCCGCGGCCACCAAGACCACGGTTACCTCGTCGCTCAACCCGGCTCTCGTGGGTACAAACGTCACCTTCACAGCCACGGTTTCCGGCTCTGGCGGCACGCCCACCGGCACCGTGCAGTTCATGGAAGGCTCAACGACGCTGGGCTCTCCGACGACGCTTTCGGGCGGCCAGGCGACCTATTCCACCATGTGGTCTACCGACGGCATCTATTCCATTCACGCCGTCTATTCGGGCGACTCAAGCTTTGCTGCAAGCGATTCGGCTCCCGCGCCGGTCACGGTGGGCAGCGAACCGAGTTCGGTGGCGACGGGTGATTTCAACGGCGACGGCATCCCCGACCTGATGGCGGTGAATTACTCGGACGACACTATCAGCGTCCTATTAGGCGCCGGGGGCGGATCCTTCCAGCCTCCCGCCACCTACTCAGTGGGGATCCGTCCCCAATCCGGCGTGGTGGGCGACTTTAATGGCGACGGCAAGCTGGACCTCGCCGTATCGAGCTACTTTGACAATAACGTCGACATCCTGCTGGGCAATGGTGACGGGACCTTCCAGACAGGCGTAAGCTACAGCACGGGCTCGAATACGTCTCCTGTCGCTGTTGTGGTCGGGGACTTCAACCACGATGGCAACCTGGATCTGGCAACAGCGGATTCCAATGGGGGGCTCAGCATTCTGCTCGGCAACGGCGACGGCACTTTCCAGACAGCGGTCCACTACGCAGCGGGAACAGAACCCTGGTCCCTTACGGTGGGCGACTTTAACCACGACGGCATCCCGGACCTGGCGGTGGTGAACATTCACTCCGATAACGTGAGCATCCTGCTGGGCAACGGAGACGGAACCTTCCAGGCAGCGCAAAACGTCAACGCAGGAAACTACCCCGATTCCGTTGCGGCGGCCGACTTTAACCACGACGGCAAGCTCGACCTCGCCGTGGCGAACAGTCAAGGCGCAAACGTCAGCATTCTGCTGGGCAACGGTGACGGTACCTTCCAGAGCGCTGTGAATTACACGACGGGCGCTATCGGGAGTGAGCCCGGTTATGTTGTGGTCGCGGACCTGAACGGGGACGGCAAGCTGGATGTGCTGGTGTCCAATTCTTTGAGCAATAACGTCAGCGTCCTCCTGGGCAATGGCGATGGTACCTTCCAAACCCACGTCAACTACGAGGTAGGAACAACCCCTGAAGACATTCTGGCGAGCGACATCAACGGCAACGGCAAGCTGGACCTCGCCGTGGCCAATGCCGGCAGCAACAACCTTAGCATCATGTTAGGCGCTGGTGATGGGACTTTCAGCGAGCCCCTCATCCAGACGATTTCAGCCCTTCCCACGGTCAGCCTGTCGGCTGCGCCCACCTTCTCCGGAACCGTGGTGGGCCAGACCAGTTCGCCGCAGGACGTGACCCTGACCAACACCGGCACCGTGGACCTGACCATCTCGGCCGTCGGCGTTACGGGAGACTTCGCCATCGCCTCCAACCATTGCGGGGCGACGCTCGCCGCCGCGGCTTCCTGCACGGTGAGCCTGACCTTCTCACCCACGGCGGCGGGCACGCGCACCGGCACGCTGTCGTTTACCGACAACGGCACCGGCAGCCCGCAGACGGTCAACCTGACGGGCCAGGGGCAGGATTTCAGCCTCACCGCCCGCACCACCAGCCAGACCGTGAGCCCCGGCGTAACGGCCAACTTTGACCTGCAACTCTCCCCCGAAGGCGGCTTTAACCAGACCGTCGATCTCGCCTGCTCAGGCGCTCCGCAAGGCGCCACCTGCACGGTGACGCCCGCGTCGGTGACGCTCGATGGAAGCAACAACGCCTCGGTCGGGTTGAAGGTCACCACCACCGGCAATGCCCTGCTGGTTCCGGGCGATCCCGGCAACATGCCGCCGCCTTCAGGCGGACTGCCGATGGCCGGATGGCTGGCGATCTTCAGCCTGGTGGCGGTCGCGGCGCTGGCCAAATTCAGCCCCCAGGGCGGACGCGCAAGACGCCTGGCGCCGTTTGCCACGCTGGCTCTGCTGGCCATGCTGGCGGTGGCCTGCGGCGGCGGACACACAGCCACCTCAACCACCAGCAGCAGCGGCACGCCTGCCGGCACTTACACGCTGACGGTAACGGGCAAATCCGGCAGCCTGACCCATACCGCCAACGTGACGATGAAGGTGCAGTAATCAGGACGCCTCGGCGAGGCGTCCCCAACCCCATCTCGCAGATTCCACGGCCAGTCCCTTAGCGGATTGGCCGTGGAATCATCCCACGCTAAAAACCCGGCAGCAGCAGCAAAGAGGTACGCGCTTTGATGCGTACCTCTGCGGTTTTGGCCGGTCCGGCCTTGCGGTATTTCAACCCAGAGGGTTTGCAAACGAAAAGAAGTGGAAGAGCCGCAGGGCTGCAGAGCGAGCCCTGCGCTACAAAGGCGAAATGCGCCGCTACGCCATCTCCGATGCCGGCCGGAGGCCAGCGCTACGAAGAACCCGCGACACAGAAACCAGTGTCGCGGCTACCCGGGCTACAAATCTCCAATGGCGGCGTAAAGCCGCCGCGATGAAAGGCCGGCGGTGAGGACACCGCCGCTACGGAAAAGCAGATTCCTCGTTTCACTCGGAATGACACGCGAGGTGGGGACGGCGCCGCTAGAGACCCCTCACCCGGCCGCGATGCGCGGCCACCCTCTCCCGCCGGGCGAGGGTTGGAATCGTTACGCGCTCGCATTCCCACGGCTTACGCCGTGGGCTAAAATCTATCGGCCCTGCGGGCCTGAAAGGATGTAGAGACGTTCCGCTGGAACGTCTCGGTTTTGAGACGCCTCAGCAAGGCGTCGCTGCATCAAGTTTCCAGCCCAGCCGCACACATCGCAAAAACC
>CAYWMN010000351.1:0-3107 GCA_964459065.1 uncultured Acidobacteriota bacterium
TCAATAAAGCTGCCAACCGGGCCGCCTCCTTGACCCGGCAACTCTTGGCCTTCGGCCGGCGGCAAGTGCTGGCGTCCGAGGTGCTCGATTTGAATGAGGTGCTCGCCAACTTGGAGAAGATGTTGCATCGCTTGATTCGCGAAGATATTGAACTCGTGATCGTTCCAGGGGAAGCGCTCGGACGGGTGAGGACAGACCGCGGACAGATCGAACAGGTCATTATGAATCTGGTCTTGAATGCGCGCGATGCCATGCCCCAGGGAGGCAAGCTCACCCTTGAGACTTCGAATGTTCAACTCGACGAAGCCTGTGGCTCGAGAAGCTCTGAAGTTACACCGGGCCCCTACGTGATGCTGGCGGTTCGCGACACCGGGTGCGGAATCAGCCCGGAGACTCATGGCCGCATTTTTGAGCCGTTTTTCACCACCAAAGAAAAGGGCAAGGGAACGGGCCTGGGGCTTTCAACCGTCTATGGGATCGTCCGGCAAAGCGAAGGTTGCGTCTGCGTGGAAAGCGCGCCGGGGCAAGGCGCGGCCTTCAAACTTTACTTGCCCCGGATCAAAGAGCAATCTGACTTGACGGAGCGGACGGAAGAAGGGGCTGAGGCACCGCTCCGCGGGTCGGAAACCATCTTGCTGGTGGAAGATGAAGAATCTCTCCGGTCACTCGTCCAGGATATTTTGGAAGAACTTGGGTACAAAGTTCTGGCGGCGGCGCGCGGCGCCGAGGCCATCGCCATCTGCAAGCAACACCCTCTACCAATCCCCCTGCTCTTAACCGATGTGGTGATGCCGGGAATGAGCGGGAAAGATCTGGCCGGCCACCTGAAGCCCTTGTGCCCGGAAATGAGGCTGCTTTACATGTCGGGTTACACTGAGGATGCCATGTTGCGCCAGGGCGTTCTGGGGCCGGGAGCGGCCTTCCTTGGGAAACCTTTCACGCCCCAGGCCATCGCGCGCAAGGTTCGCGAGGTCCTCGACTGCGCCAACGATCCCAAAAAGTGACGAACTCCGTCCCATCCCCTTCGCCGCCCGCGACGCTTGATCTTCATTCTTTGTGCTGGTGAAGATGGGGATGCGCGTGGATTTCGCCCGATTTGTGAATGTGGAGATGGGAGTGGAGAAGGCTTGTCTGCTTCAGCAGCGACACATCGTTTAGAATTTCAGAGGGCGGCGCCCCGGCCACGATGCGTCCGTTGTGGAACACATGGCAGTCATCGGCGATATCTTCCACAATGTCCAGATCGTGCGTTGTGGTGACAATGGTCTTGGCGCTCCCTTTTGAGCGCACCAGGAAATCGATCATGTGGCTCTCGCTCTTGGGATCGAGGGCTGCAGTGGGCTCGTCGAGAAGCAGAATCTCGGGATCCAGAATCAGAACGGAAGCCAGCGCCACGCGCTTCTTCTCGCCCGTGGAAAGGTGATGCGGCGAGCGGCCCTTCAGGTGGGTAATTTCCATCATTTCGAGTATTTCTGAGATGCTTTGCCGAACCTTGTCATGAGGCCAGCGAAGTTGGAGAGGTCCGAAGGCGACTTCATCAAAAACCGTGGCGGAGAAGAGCTGGACGTCGGGATTCTGAAAAACCAGGCCAACCCGGCGCCGGAATTCCAGCCCGAATCCATCGTGCTGGAGATTTTCTTCGGTGAGCGGCCGGCCGCAGAAGTGAACCTTGCCTTCGTCCGGGAAGCTCAGCCCGTCCAGAATGCGCAGCAGGGTTGATTTGCCGGAACCATTCGCCCCGAGCAGCGCCACACGGCGGCCCGCGCCGATCGTCAGATTCAGATGGTCGAGCGCCCTCACCTGGCGATAGCGGAAGGTAACGTCCCGGACTTCAAAAACCGGAGTTTGTCCTGCGGTACTGGGTTTCATTGAATTCATCGTCCCCACCAGAAGGCCGCTGCGGAGACAAGGGCGAATCCCGCCAGCATGAGCCAATCCAAACGCTGCATCCTGGATTCATCCAGGAGATAAACCTCGCCGCGAAAGCCCCGCGACTGCATGGCAAGGTAAACATCGGAACTGAGGTTGAACGTTTTGGACATCAGGACTCCGGCGCTTGCGGTGGCCACCCATCGCTTCTCGCGGCCGGACATTTCTCCCACCATGCGGCTGCGCCGGGAAACAAACATATCGTGCGCGGTTTGTAGCAGCAGAAAAATGTATCGGTAGGTCATCCCCAGAATAGTGACCACGACGACCGGCACTCGAAGCACGCGCAGCGCCTTCAGCACCTGGGTCCATGGCGTGGTGAGGACCAGCAGGACGCACAAGGTGGCCGCTGTTTCCACACGCAGCACAAGATAGCCCGCGCTTGCGAGGCCCTGCGCGGTGACGGTCCATCCTAGCCACGGAAGGCGCCCGACCACGACGCCTGGGGTAACAAAAGGAGCGGGAAGCGCAATCACTCCCGTGAAGAGCAGAACGGCGATCCACACCCTTTTGAGCAGGACGCCGAACGACACTTGCGAGAGAGCGGCCAGCAGCAGAGCGACAACAAAGAGTCCGCCGATCACGCTGAAGCTTTGAGAGGATGCCGCCGGCACGATCAGCGCCAGAATCCCCAGGAGTTTGACCCGCGGATCAAGGCGTTGCAACAGGCCGCTTGCGCGCGCCGTTTCCTCCGCATAGAAGGTGTGCTCCAGCGCGTCCATAAAACTCGCCGTCGTGCGCTCCAGGAAGCCGCTTCCGCTCTGTCGGTAAGGTTTCATCGCTTATGTTTCCCCGGGACGCGCGCGCGCCTCGTCTGATCCGCGGCGAAGTTTGGACGCAAGCCAGGTGACAAACAAAGATAACAGAATGATGGTTCCGATTCCGACCATGGCGGAGAGAATGTAGCCGAACGCGGGCTTCCGGATAAACGAGGGGGAGTAATTGGGAAAAGGTGCCGTCCAGATTGTGGATAATCGCTCGATTCCGCTGGGAGGCTGGGCGGGTGGTGCGACGTTGTGCGAAACCTTGGCAATCGCGCTGCGGGCGGCAGGGTTTGAGAAATCGTGAGCGGTCCATTCGCCCCAGGCTTTTCCCGCGGCCAGCAAGCCGAGCGGCGTAAGCACCAGGAGCAGGGCAATGGCTGTCCAAAGTGGACGTGCGGAGCGCCAGCCGCTGAC
>CAYWMN010000352.1:0-3107 GCA_964459065.1 uncultured Acidobacteriota bacterium
TCCGGCGGCGAGCCCACGATGTCGCCTTACTTCATCGACGCCGTTCGCTACGCCCGGAAGCTGGGATTCAACAGCGTGCAGGCGGCCACCAACGGCATTGAGTTCGCCAAGAGCAAAGAGTATTGCCGGCAGGCCTTTGAGGCGGGACTGCGCTACGCTTATCTGCAGTTCGACGGCATCGGCAACGACGCCAACAGCCACCGCAAGGTGGGGAACCTTTTCGACGTCAAGCTGAAGGCCATCGACAACATGCACGAGGCGGGGATTGAAATCATTCTGGTCACCACGCTGGTGAACAGCGTCAATAACGACCAGGTGGGTCCCATCATCAACTTCGCGCGCGAGAACCCCAAGAAGATCGCCTTTATCGCCTTCCAGCCGGTCTCCTTTACGGGCCGCGATGAAGACGTCACACCGGAACGCCGCATGCGGCAACGCTACACCCTTTCGCACATGGCGGCGGACGTTAAAAAGCAGTTGGGGATTACCGAGCCGACCCGCGACTGGTTCCCGCTGTCGCTGATGGGTTCCTTTGCGGACTTTGCCGACCTGGTGCACGGTCCGGAAGCCCAGTGGGGCCAGGTTAGCTGCGGCTGCCATCCCAATTGCGGAGTGGGCACCGCGCTGATGATCAACAAGGAAAATAAAGAGTGGGCGCCGGTTCCGCAATTCCTGAACATCCCGGGGCTGGTGAAGGATATGCAGAAGATCACCGACGCCGGCCGCGGCAAGACGTTTTCGAACTTCATGATGGGATTGGCGCTTTTGAAGAACTACGATCCGTTTGGCGCGCCGCCCAGCCTGGCGCTGGTTGACATCCTGAAGAAGTTCGACAAGTCATTTGCCTTGACCGGTGAAAAGCGCGCGGACAAGGTTTACGGCAAGTCGAGCCCCGACCGTCAGCTTGAAGACACGATGCGGCGGCGCTCCGACCCGTGGAACTTCCTGTTCATCGCTGGCATGTGGTTCCAGGATCTGTTCAACTACGACTTCCGGCGGACGGAGATGTGCATCATTCCTTACGCCACGCAGCTCGGTGAAGTTTCCTTCTGCGCCTACAACACCGGCATCGGCTGGCGGAACATCATCGAGAACATGCACAAGAACGCCACGGTCGCCGAGTGGTACAAATCCCACGGCAAGCATGAAATCTACGCTCGTGGGAAGGAAGTCAATCTCGGAAACTTCCAGCACTCGCTCACCATCAACGCCGAGGATGCCGCCCGGGTTCGCGACCGCGCTCACGACATCCCCATGACCGCGGCCGAAGAAGACCGCGCCCGTCGCAAGGCCGAATGGGAAGCCAAGCAGGCCCGGGAGGTTTATGAGGAGCTGGTCCTCAAGAAGCCCAAGGCCGAACTGGTTCAGATCGGCGACAAGACGGAAAAAGAGAAGGTCGGCGTTTAGCGAGACCTTCAACTCAGACCCAAGGGCCGTCTCTGGGGAACCGGAGGCGGCCTTTTTCTTTTGGCAGGTCCTGTGGCGCATTGGCGGGCGAGTAGTTTTTACCCGGTGTGCAGGAATGACGCACAATTGCGCGCCCAGGCAAATTGCATTTCTGCAACGTATTGATAATAAATAGCTTGCTGATGATGAATTTCCGGCCCTAAAATCCCATTTGCCCCAAAAGGCGGCCCGGAAGGCGCTGAATTGGCTCCTGCACTAGCCTAGTAACCTTCCAGTGCGCTTCTCTTGCGTCCCCGGCAAGCGCTGCCGAGTGGCTGTTGTTTTTTTTGACCGCCGAAGTCCTCTCCTTCATAAACATCGGTAGCGCGAACGTGCAGAGCAGGTCGGCGGGTTTTCCGGTGGCCTCACCGCCCGTGTTTTGTAGCGGCGGCTTTACGCCGCCATCGGAAAGGTAGCCGCGACATTGGTTTCTGTGTCGCGGGTTCTTTTCTGGCTTTGTAGCGCAGGGCCCGTTCTCCGTCCCTGCGGCTTTTCCAGTTCTTTTTGTTTGCGAACCCTATGGCTTGAAATGCCGCAAGGCATCGGAAGGGTAGTGTGGATCTTCAGATCCGCGGCCTTTCTGTAGCGGCGGTGTCCTCACCGCCGGATTCTGCTTCAGGCCCGAAGGGCCGATAGATTTTAGCCCAGGGCGTGAGCCCTGGGAAGGCGCGGCCCTCACCCACCATCGAGCGGCGCCCCCTCTCCCGGCGGGAGAGGGTTGGGGTGAGGGGGGAATGCCTCGCGGACCCATGGCTTGCGCCATGGGCTAAATTCGATGTAGAGACGTTCCGCTGGAACGTCTCGGTTCTGAGACGCCTCAGCGAGGCGTCTCTACATCAAATTTCCAGCCCAATCGCACCCATCGCAGAAACCGCGATGGATGCGCTACCCGCGTCGCAAACGCACCTACCGTTTGGCGCTTTCGTAGCAGCCCAGGACGCGCAGGAAGGTGGTGACTTCCTGCAGATGTTCGAGGGCTTTGTTGGCGGGCGGCTTGTTCACGTTGCCGGCGAAGTCGATGTAGAAGAAATATTCCCAGGGGCGGCCGCGCAGGGGGCGCGACTCCATTTTGGTGAGGTCGATATCGCGCAGGGCGAAGACGCTGAGGCATTTATAGAGCGCGCCGGGTGAGTTGGGCGTGGAGAAAGCAATCGAGACCTTATTGGCCCGGGGCGAAACCTGGGACTTGGGCGAGAGCAGCAGAAAGCGCGTGAAGTTTTCGTGGTGGTCTTCGAGATGCCGCTCCAGGAGCCTGGCGCCGTAGACTGAGGCCGCGATGCGGCTGGCGATGGCGCCCGCATTGGGAGGCCGCGTTTCCGCCAGCATCTTGACGCTGCCGGCCGTATCGTAGTACGGAACTTTTTCAATCTGCGGGTGGACGGCGAAGAAGCGGCTGCACTGCGCCAGCGCCACCGGGTGCGAATAGACGCGCTGAAGATTGCGCAGGGTGGTTCCGGGAAAGGCGATCAGGTTGTGGACGATCCGAAGGTTGACCTCCTTCACGATGTGGAGATCGTTGCGGAGCAGCAGATCGTAGTTCTCATAAATTGACCCGGCCAGCGTGTTTTCAATGGGGACCAGGCAATAGGAGGCTTTCTTTTTGACCACGCTCAGAAAAGCGGCCTCAAAAGTTTCGCAAGGCAGCACCTGAATCTCGCGGC
>CAYWMN010000353.1:0-3078 GCA_964459065.1 uncultured Acidobacteriota bacterium
GGGTCTTGCCGTGACCTACCGCTTTGGGCCCGATGTGAACGAGAAGTTTCGGTTTATCTCTCCCGGGAATGTCGCCGCCGCTAGCCTGATCGCACTCGTCTCGACGGGATTCAGATTCTACGTCCTGAAGTTCGGCAGAACCTACAACGTCACCTACGGCAGTCTCGGAGCCATGATCATCCTGATGCTGTGGCTCTACCTGGCCGGCATCGCCATTCTGGTGGGTTGTGAAATTAACACGACCCTGCGGCAGGACCAATCCAGGCGATCAGCAAAGGCGGAAGCGGGCGGTGCGGCACCATATCCTTGAAATTCGCCCTGGCACGGCAACGCCCTTTCAGCGAGGGTCACCCGCCGGGCGCTCAAGAGAGAGTCCACCAACTGCTTGCGCCAAGTTTGGGGCAGGCGGCTGGTCCGACTGTTCGCAAACGACTCCTGGCGGCAGACCCAGGCGGACCGCGAAACCCCAATCCTGCGCGCCATGGTCTGTTTTCACCACAACCTGGTTCCAACCCTTTTGAAGGCGTACCTTGACAACTTCCGGCGGCGGTTCCGACAAGTTGGACACGCCTTCGGCTTTCGGCGAATTGATAATCTGATGCCGGTTAATCCAGAGTCGCATCCCGCCGGCGTGCCGCACGCTGATCCTGCACGTCAACGCCGCTGGAGCCTTGACCCACGTGACGCCAACGGCCGCCGAGGGATTGCCTGCACTGTAGATTGTTTTGAGGTTGATCCACGGCTTGATCGATTGCAGGAAGTTAAGGTTCAGCGGAAGGCTTTTCGTTTTGAGGGCCGACTGCCACGATATCCAAGAGATGGTTTTGCCGCCTTCGCCCGCGTACGTCTTGCGGAACTCCGCCGGGCTAATCAGCGTACCCCCCAGCTCCGGCGCCTGTCCAGCAGCAAAAGGACCGGCCATGCGCCACTGGTCCAGCAGCCGCCTCTGAACATCAACACCGCGGCTCAGCGAACGCGCCGCCCTGCCCGAGCCGATTTCAAGCGACGCGGTGCCGCGAAAATGGTAGAGCGGATGACTTGTCGCCTTGGCGAATGGGAGGAACACATACACCGAGTGTTTGCCTTCCGGCAGCGCAAAGTCGCGTCTCGCAAGCCCCGGCAGGTTAACCTTAAGGGTGCCGCCGTTTGCTGACGCCGGCAGGAACGCGTGCAGGACAAGCTCAGCCTTGTAACCTGCCACGTTGTTGATCCTTCCAAAGGTTCTGCGATATCGGGGCACATCGCGCAGCGATATTCCCGCCTCGGCCTTGCGCAGCTTGACCTCCGCCCTCAGGAAAGCATGGGCAAGTACAAAACCAGCCGCCCGGGCCTGCTCGCTCGGATCCTGGGAGATTTGGGCCTGGACCTTGGCCGTTTCTGCGTCGGCGGACCGCAGCCCCGCCAGCACTTCAGAAGCGGATACGGGCCCCAGCTCCTGCGCAGCCTTCGAACGCAGAGTCTGCAATTGGAACAGCAGCGTCGTCAGTTGGAACTTCCACATGGCGAGAACCGTGCCTGCCGCGGCCAATGCACGGTGGGTAACGGCCAGCCGGTTTACGATCTCCGGCAGCAACGCCTGGACCTGCTGAGAGCCCGTGAAAACTACGCTCGCTTCCACCGCCTGATGGATCGACTCGCTGGGCAGACGAATCTCGGTGGTGACGGTGGTGGGATTATAGCTGTAACCGGGCAGCGCCGTGGACGAGTTGGGCACCGGTTTGCCGCCCACCAGGACGCTTTGCGGACGGGTGGTCACCGGCAGCCGGATAATGATGCGGCGCGATTGCGGCTGGCCTGAATAATGGCCCGAAGCAGGGCCGACGATAACCCTCACCCCTTGAGCTCCCAGGTTCTCATAGCGTAGCGGCGTCAGCGCATAGGCGCCGTGCAGATAGGCCGGGGAGGTGCCGTCATCCTCATAGAAGGTGAAGCGCCCGCTGGGGCCCGGGTAAACGCTCACGACCAGGGGGTTGATCGGCTTTCCCGCCGTGCGCAGCTTCACGGGCTGCATGGGCAGAGGCACGCCGCCGCGAACGAAAACCGGAATCTCATCGGCAGTTGCCAGGACGGGCCGGTCTCCGGGTTGGGCGACCCTCGCATTGGTCAGCAGATTCCACCATGGGCCCTTGGGAAACCATACGTCTGCCGCACTAAGCCAATTTTTTCCCATGCCCCTGCTGACGATCGGCGCAACCAGCAACGAAGGACCGAACTGATACTCCTCGGGATGCGTGTACGCCTGCCTGGCGCCGGGATGATCCAGATACAGAGGACGCGCCAGGGGAAGCGACTGCTTCCAGCTCAGGTAAGCGCAGGTATAGAGGTAGGGGAATAGTGTTGAGCGCAAGTCATAGGCGCGGTGGGTAGCCGCTTTTGCCTGGCGGCTGTAATACCAGGGGGTGCGATAGTTTCCTGGGCCATGTTTGCCGTGAGTTCTAAAGACCGGGCTTAGCGCTCCAAACTGGACCCAGCGGGTAAAAAGTTCGGAACTCGGGATCTTCAGTTTAAATCCGCCGATATCGTTGGACCAGTAATCAGCCCCAACGTTGCCTCCGGTGGACGTAAACGGCACCTCGAACCGGAGCACTCGCCACATTGAAAAGGTGTCACCGGAGAACGAGACGGGATAGCGCTGATTGCCCCATCCACCCCAGCGGCTGAACGAGGCGCCGCGATGTCCCGTGGAGGGCCGTTCGCTGTTCCAGAAAGTCAGCGCATTGTCCCACCCCATATGAATTCCCCCATCGAGCCACCAGAAGTCCACACCCTGCGCCTCCAGGGGATTAAGAAGCAGCTTGTAGTAGTTGCGCATAAACTTCTCATTCAGGTCTTCAAAAGGAATCGTTTTTTGCTTGGCCGGATCAATCCCTATCGCCCGGCAAAACTCGTCGTACTGGCTGTACCAGGGGCCGACACCATCCTCATCCGGGTGCCAGTTCAGAGTCACGCGGATTCCCCGCTGATGCAGCCAGGCAAGGAGTTCGGTAGGATGCGGAATCAGCTTTTTGTTCCAATCGAGCGAGCCCCAGTGCGGGGTGGTGTGCCAGCCCATATCCATCACCAGCACGTCGAGCGGAA
>CAYWMN010000354.1:0-3076 GCA_964459065.1 uncultured Acidobacteriota bacterium
AAGGGCCCCGAAGTTGACGAGGAGGCGCTCGGTTCCCTCCAGCGGGCTGTGGACTTGGGCTGCAATTTTTTTGATACTGCGTGGGACTACGGGAAAGGGTATAGCGAAGGATTAGCGGGCAAGATCGTGCGCGCCAATCCCGGGAAGAAACTTTACACGGCCAGCAAGGTTCCTCCCAAGAATTTCATCTGGCCCGCCCGGCGGCATTTTACGCTGGACGATTGTTTCCCGCCCGACCACATTGAGGAGTATGTCCACAAGAGCCTCCGGGCCGCGGGGCTTGAGAGCTTTGACCTGATGCAACTCCACACCTGGGAGGATTCGTGGCTGGATGACGATCGCTGGCATCAGAAGATGGACGATTTGCGGCGGCAGGGGCTGTTCCACGCCATTGGGATCAGCATCAATCGCTGGGAACCCTGGAACGGTGTGCGGGCTGTCCGGAGCGGCCTGGTGGATTCCGTGCAGGTGATATACAACATCTTCGACCAGAACCCGGAAGACGAGCTTTTCCCGGCCTGCCGGGAGATGAACGTGGCCGTGATCGCGCGGGTGCCGTTTGATGAAGGTTCGTTGACCGGTCGATTGACGCTGGATTCCAAATGGCCGGAAGGAGACTGGCGGAGTACGTATTTTGTTCCTGAAAACCTGCAGTCGAGCGTCGAGCACTCCAATGCGCTCAAGCCCCTGGTTCCCGAGGGCATGACGATGCCGGAAATGGCGCTGAGATTTATCCTGGCGAATCCCACGGTCAGCACGGTGATTCCAGGAATGCGGAAGCTTCAGCATGTTGAAGCCAACCTGGCGGCGAGCGGCGCCGGGCCGCTTCCGGAGGCTCTTCAATCCGAGCTTCGGAAACATCGCTGGGTGCGCCAGCCGACAGAGTGGTCGCAATGAAGCCGCGGCTTGAGGAGATTGCATGGCGAAGTGGGAGACCAATCAATGGAGCCGGAAGAAGCCGGGCGGGAACCGGTTGGGGGCTCGCGCAAAGCGAGGCATCTCCAAGTGGAGTTTCAGCTTCAAAAGGGAGATAATGAAACCGAAGGAGAGAGCATATGAGCGTTTTTAGAACTCGAACCTGGTGGGTCGTGATGGTTGCCTGTTGCTTCCTGGCGGCTGGTTTGCGCGCGGATACCATAAAATTGAAGGATGGGCGCACCGTTCAAGGGAAGTACCTGGGCGGAACAGATTCGCAAGTTACTTTCTACACCAATGGTAATCTCCAACACTATCCCATTGCCAATTTGGTTTCCATAACCTTCGGCGATGAGAGTTCTTCGAGCGCGGCAGCGTCCACCGCGCCAAGCCAGCCGGCGCCGGTGGTGCAGGCGTCGCAGGCCTCTCAGGAGTCGTCCAGTGCTGCCTCGATTCCCGGGACCGTCCTGGTTCCCGCCGGGACCGCCGTTGTGGTGCGCATGATCGATGGCGTCGATTCAAACCGGAACCACGTTGGCGATACTTTCACGGCGAGCCTGGAGCAGCCCTTGACGGTGAACGGCGCCCTGGTGGCTCCGAAAGGCGCCACGGTGTACGGCAAGCTGCTGGAAGTCCAATCGGCGGGGAAAATCAAGGGCCAGTCGGAGCTGCGATTGGGCCTGACGGGCATTGTGATTAACGGCGCCACTTACACGATTGCGACCGGTGACTACTCAGCGCAGGGCAGCTCCCGCGGCAGACAGACAGCCAAACGGGCTGGAATCGGTGCGGCGGTCGGCGGGATTATTGGAGCGATTGCAGGCGGCGGCAAAGGAGCTGCCATCGGTGCGGGCGTGGGCGCAGGCGCAGGCACTGCGGTGCAGGTCATGACGCATGGCCAGCAGGTCCACGTACCCAGTGAAACAGTGCTCGACTTTACCTTGCAGCAGCCTGTGAACCTCCCGGTTTCAAACAGCTAAGCGACGGCTGCCTGGTTGTTGGGGAGTTGTGCGCGGGTGGTGACATAAGGCTGGGCGGCGGGGAACTGTAACGCCAGAGTTTAAAGTTGATCCAGTTTCTTGAGGAAGCGCTTCCGCCAGGAGGAAGGCAGTTCATCAATTTGCAAGGCTTGCCGAATGCGTTCCTGATCCGCCGGCTGGGGGTAATCCTCAAGGCGGAGAAGTTCTGCAATGCTGACCTGGTTTTTGCCCGGCCTGACCAGTTGGAGAGCGTCTCCCGCTCCGATCTCTCCTTCTTCGATCACAGCAAAATAGAACCCGGTGCGGCCGCTCGCCCGGAAGTGCGCCGCCATGTCCTCCCGCCCGAATTTCAAGGCCAGCTTGTAACAAGGGCTTCGCGGCTGCGTCACCATCAGGACGGCCGTTCCCATCCGGAACTGATCGCCGACATGGGCCGTGCTTTCGTCGAGGCCCGTAAGCGTCAGGTTCTCCCCGAACATGCCCCAGGGCAACGCTGCGCTGCCCAGTTCCGTTTCCCAAAACGCGTAGTGCTCGGCGGGATAGGCATAGACCGCTTTATTCGGGCCGCCGTGCACGCGCAGGTCCGCCTGAGCGTCGCCCTCCAGGTTCAGCCTGTGGACTTTGACCCGTCCCGAAACCGGAGCCTTAAAGATTCCGGTTGCCAACTCTTGCCCCTCCAACACAACCTGCCGGGGCATTCCAACGTTGACGGATTGGATTTTGATCATCCCAGGCATTGGATGCAGCCGCCCCCTTCGGGTATGCACAATCTTGCTGCGGTGGAAAGGTCACAGGGCGCTGCGGAACTTGACGGTCGCTCGCCGGCCAATTGCCGTCCGGGATTGGATGCCGCCGGCAATCAACAGGCCGGGCATTTTGGAAAGTGCTATCATGAACGGTTTATTTGAATTCAGGTCGGTCGCAATGAGTCGGATTCCCGGTCCATGATCAGGAACGAATTGCGGACCAACAGAAACCCTGCGGGAGAATACAACCTTGAAACTTTTTTCGGCTTACTTAAAGGAAATCATTCGACGCTCAATCCACGGAGTTCCCTTCGTCTTGCTGGCCCTGGCCGGCAGTTTCTGCCTGGCGGCATCGGCGAGGGCCGCAACCGTTTCCTCGCGCGGAACGGTTATTGACGGCCACGCCCGGTTTACGGTGATCACGTCCACCCTGGT
>CAYWMN010000355.1:0-3071 GCA_964459065.1 uncultured Acidobacteriota bacterium
CCGGTTGGCCCCCCGCCGGAACTGACTCTTAGGCTAGCATAGTAGCCCTGCTTTGTCAACCGTTTTCCGGGGCCCGACGGCCGCGACACTGCTCTTTGTAGCGCCGCCCTCCGGCCGACATCGGGTGTTGCCTGCTACACCTTACCGGTGAGGTTCCAAGGCCGCTCGCCCCATGTGTCATTCCGAGGAGCCCGTTCGCCCTTCCGCTTGCGAACGGCCCTGAGCCGAGCGAAGGGTCTTATGACGGTGGGCGACGAGGAATCTGCTTTTTCTTTCGGCGGGGTGAGGGCCGGAAAGAAAAGACCGCCGCAGCCTCGACACGGCGGTAGAATACAACGCCGTAGAGAGACAGCCTCCCGCGACGGAAAGGATCATCCGATGAACCGACGTAGCTTTTTGGCCACAGTGGCTGCCGGCAGCCAGGCCGGGCCTGTTTTTGCTGGAGAAGGTGCGCCGGGCCGCGCGCAAGACTCCGCATCCGTTTCGCGGGACTTCTACCGCCTCAGAATCTGGCACGCCGGCGGGGCGCACGCCTCCGACCGAAACGCGGGAACGGCGGCACGGCCGGTCAAGAGTGTCGCAAAAGCCGTTTCGCTGGCCAGGCCCGGCGACGTGGTGGTTTTTGCGCCCGGCGTCTATCCCTGCCTGGGCGTCAAGGTTCCCGACGGCGCCGAGGACATGCCGATCATTTTGCGAGGGGCCGGCGGGGGGAAGACCATTTTCATCAACGACGGGAGCAGGGAACATCTTCTGCCGGGGTCGCACAACACGATTGACGGCCTGGAGTTCCGCATGACCTCGACCATGCCGAAAGGGCACTCGCTGCAGATTATCCGCAAGCGGCACGTGACCATCCGCAACTGCCGCTTCTACGCCTGCCGGATGGGCGTGTTCGCCTTCAGCACGCACTATCTGCGCATCCTGAATTGTGAGACGGCTTACTCGGGGGTCTGCGGAATCGACCTGGTGGGTTCCGGCAAGGACATTCACGGGCAGTGGAATCCGGCGGACGAAAACCGCTACGTCGAAATCCGCAACTGCTATCTGCATGATGCCGGGTGGGGCGTTGCGGGCACGGAAGGGCACGGAATCAACGTTGCGGGAGCCATGGAATTCCTCTCGATTGAGAACTGCCAGATTGATAACAATTCAGGCGATGGCATTCTTTACGAGGACTGGGGCGTGCACTGCTCGGCGCGGCACAACGTGATCCGGGGCGCGGGCATTGCCGCGGTGTGGATCGACAACGCCACCATGAACATTTTTGACAACAACTACCTGGAGGCCAATAACGTGGCCGTCTGGCTCTCCGGGGAAAAGAGCAGCAACCGGCACCTGGACGACTTCATCGCCATCCGGAACAACATCATGGTCCACAACGATTGGTCGGCCATCGACCCCTCGGTTTACGGCCGGCAGGAACTGCTGATCACTGCCGAGACTCGCGACGTCTATTTTGACAACAACACCGTGGCGTTCAACAAGTGCAACCGGCTGGTGGGCGTTGAAAACCGGCCGCCCTGGAACCACTTCAGCAACATCTGGTTTCGCAACAATATCTTCTGGAAAAATACGGGCGCCGTGGGAATGGATGCCGGCCTCGACCCCGGGCATTTTCACTTTGAGAATAACCTCTGGGACAATCCTTACGCGGGCGACCGGCAAGCCAAAAGCGGCGATCCGCTTTTTGTCGATCCCGACTCGCACAGCCCGGAAGGTTATAAAATCCGGAGCGGCTCCGGCGCTCGGGGCCGCGGCCTGCGCCTGTATGAGAACCAGGTGGACTTCTGGAATGGTTTCCGGCCGCACCTTTCAAAGACCGAAAACTATGACATCGGCGCCCATCAATATGGGAGCGACGGGACGGCTCGCGCGGGTCTCGATCTGAAGACGTTCCCGTTTAAGGTGCCGCCCTTCAAGCTGCGGTTCAAAGCCAAACCCGTCCTGTAAAACGGGCCGCGCCCGCAGGCCGCGTGCTTACACGGACGGCCGCAGCTTGCGGCGCAGCAACCAGTCGGCCAGGAAAAGCAGCCCAATCAGAAACACCGGCCCACTGATGATGAAATAGACCCCGAGCGCGAATTTGCCCCACGTCATTCCAATATAGAGCAGACCCAGAGCAATGAATCCCACGGCACCCACCCATTCCCGCTTCCAGGCGAACACAAGAACGATGACGACTAAATAGGTGGGGATGAGGTGAATGGCAAAGCCAACAAGTTGCCGCCAGAGAGGCGCGTCCATGCTGAAGACGTCGAGCGCAAAGATGCTGACGAAAACTGCAAATGCGATCCCTAACGCCCGCGGAGTCCAGTGAAGCCATTTCCGGCTGATTGGGCTCATCAGGCACCTCCTGAGGGCGATGCCCTTGGTTTTTAGCATCCCCGCGCGCCGGAGCTCGCGGCTGGTGTTGTCCAGGCGGCGCGCGCGCGGCGAGCCTTTATGCCGAGTGGTGCACCTTGCGGCGCACCATCCAATCGATCAGGAAAAACAGCCCGGTCAAAAACGCGAAGCCGCTGATCAAGGCGTAAACCGAGGGCTCGAACCTGAGCTCGGTTATCCACATGTACAGCAGGCCGAGAGCGACGAATCCCACCCCGCCCAGCCATTCCCACTTCCAGGCCAGCGCCAGAATAATCACAATCAGATAGGCGGGAAACAGGTGGATGGTAAGGTTCACGAACTGTTGGGTCAACGGCACGTCCGCGGTGAAGACATCAAGCGCGAACATCCCGATGAAGATGGCGAAGGCAACGCCTAACGCCCTGGGAATCCAATAGAGCAACTGCTGGCTGCTTCGGCTCATGAGGGACCTCCTGAGCCCGATGTTGTCTATCTATAGCATCCCAGCGCGCCGGCAGCGCCGCAGTGACCCCGCTCACCGGGGGCTGTGACTGCGGCGCCGGATCAATTTGGTTTCGGAAACTGGCGAGAGGTCGGCGGGGTGGGCAGCGTTCTCATCACCCATTGATTCCAGCCCTCTCCTCGGGGAGAGGGTGGCCGCGTATTGCGGCCGGGTGAGGGGGCTTTTCGCGCCGCGAGGTCGCCGGGCTTTTCGTGGTCCCAATGGC
>CAYWMN010000356.1:0-3061 GCA_964459065.1 uncultured Acidobacteriota bacterium
CTGAAAGTCCTCAACAGCGATTTCACCACCCACAATGTTCATGCACTCGCCAAGAACAATCCGCAATGGAATACGTCACAGCCTCCGGGGGCCGCTCCGCTATACAAGAAGTTTTCGAACCCCGAGGTGATGATTCCCCTAAAGTGCAACGTTCATCCCTGGATGAAAGCGTACATCGGGGTGGTAAGCAATCCTTTTTACAGTGTTACGGGGACTACAGGAACTTATACCATCAAGGGCGTTCCGCCGGGCACCTACACGTTTGAAGCCTGGACAGCGACGTTCGGCACGCAGCAGAAGACCGTGCGGGTGCGCGCTCACCACACCACGACCCTGAACTTTACATTTCATCACCGATAAAGGCCGGGTTCCGGCCTTCAGTCGCCGGCTTCATCGGATGCCTTGTACGCTCAGGAAGAACAGGGAATCCCGGAAATACGGGGTTCCCTGTGGGGATAAAAGAATATTGAAAATACTCACTGTACGAAGTAAGCCTGAGGAGGCTTCATGCGGGAACGTCCATTAAATGCCATCAAATGGTTGTTTATCATAGGAATAGCCGCGGCGTTGCCACTGGCTACGATCTGCTATGCCAAGAAGGCACCGCTGTCGCCCACGGCCAAAGCGGGGCAAAAGGTCTTTAGTCATGACTGCGCACTATGCCACAACGCCGACAGCACACAGAATAAGATCGGACCGGGGCTGAAGGGAATTTTGAAGAATAAGAAACTCCCTTACTCGCACCGGCCGGCGACGGTGGCCAATGTTCGCGAGCAGATCGAAAAGGGCAACCCTCAGGGCCAACCCATGCCCATGCCACCCTTCGGCGGTAAGCTTTCAGCAACGCAAATCAACAACCTGATTGCTTACCTGAAAACACTGTAAGGGAGAGTCGCCAGCAGGGTTGCATTCACTTGCCTGCCGGGGGCTGGTTTGGCCCTACAACATCCGGGCGTCAGAGCGGATTTGATATCGCGCTGGACGCCTGGTCAAGGACGCGCTTCCGAGCCATTTTCGAGTACTCCCGCCGTGGGCGGGCGGCCGCGACGGACGGATTCAACGCGCCCGGTGTGAGGAGCAGTTCGCGTGCAAATCAAAGCGTTTGAAACATTTGTCGCGATCAACATTGTGGTCGTCGCCGTGTTTGCGTGGGTGGCGCTAAGCACTCGACATCAGCGCGAGCCTCGGAGCAGGCCGGTCAACCGGCTGCGCGGCGGGTTCTTTGGAATGCTGACGGGAGGCCTGATTCTCGCCTTCGTCCTGATGTTTCCGCGCATGCCGTACCCGAAGGGAAGACAAAAGCCCGCTTTCGTCGTCTATGCCGTGGGGATGCAATTTTCCTGGGGCATTTCAGAAAAGCCCATTAAGAACGAGAAAGAGTGGGACGAAGCAACTTACGCGCCTCCCGTCAGGATTCCCGTGGGGGCTCTTGTTGAATTTAAGGTAACCAGCCTCGACGTGAATCACGGTTTTGGCGTCTATTCACCTTCGGGGCGTTTGCTGGGCCAGGTTCAGGCCATGCCGGGATACGTGAACCACCTGTTGATGCGCTTTAACAAGCCCGGCGACTACTGGGTTTTGTGCCTTGAACTCTGTGGCATGGACCACCATCGGATGAGGGGTGAGTTTGAGGTGGTTCCCAGAAAGTCGAATTCGGTGAGCAAGGCAATGGCTAAGAGAGAAGCACATGTTGGAGCCTGATTCCAATCCGCTGCCGGGGGAAGCCGGTCCGGTTGCCAAGAAAGCCTCGCCTGTCTTTGAGAGCAGCCTGCAGGATCCCACAGCGGTCCAGCGTTTTCAGCTAATCACCTCGCTGTGGATGGTCCTTGCCGGGTTTTTCTTCCTTGTTTTCAGCCTGGACGGGTACTTCCTGCGCCTGTATCAGTCGAAGTTTTTCCCCACTCTCCGGCCCGAATGGTTTTACGCCGTGCTGACCCTGCATGGCGTCGGCATGGTCGGACTGTGGTTTGGAGCAGGCATGGCTGCGGCCAGCTACCTGCTGGTCCGTTACATTCGCCCGCCGCTGAAGGCTTCTTGGTTGGCGTTTGGCGGAACGATTGTCGGTTTCGGACTCCTGATTGTGGCTACGACGCGCGGCCTGTTCGGAACGGGCTGGTACTTTCTATACCCGCTGCCATTTTATTCGCAGGGCACCTGGCCACCCTGGGCCACGGAATGTTTTTTTGCGTCCCTAGTGATTCTGTGCGCTGTCTGGCTGATCTGGTCGGTTGCCATGATCCGGTCGATTCTGAAGCGTTACCCGCTGAGTGTTTCGCTGGGATGGCATTATTTTTCCCGCAAGGCGAGACGTAAAGGACAGGAAATTCCCCCTATCGTCCTCATCACGATGGTGGCCCTGATTCCAGGCGTGGCGGGGTTCCTGGACGCCTTCGCGGTTTTCACTTTTTACTTTATCCAGTGGCAGGTGAAAGGCTTTACAGCGAATGCCTTGCTGATGAAGAACCTGACGTTCTTTTTTGGCCACATGACGGTGCACGCCACAATGTATCTCGGAGTTGCAGTCGTCTATGAAATGCTGCCCCGTTTCAGCGGGCGTTCCTGGAAGACCAACAGGATTATCGTGCTGGCATGGAACTGTGTCCTTGTGATGGTTCTGTTCGCATACTTCCATCACCTTTATATGGATTTTGTGGAGCCGCGCATGTTGCAGATTATGGGACAGATGATGTCCTACTTCAGCGCGGTGCCGGCGGCGGTGGTGTCGATCTTCGACGGGCTTCTGGTGGTTTACGGCGCGCGGATGCGCTGGACCACCGCTTCCGCTTTTATGTTCCTGGGCCTGATGGGTTGGGCCGTGGGAGGCGTGGGCGCGGTCATCGACTCCACAATTTCCATCAATGCCGATTTTCACAACACGCTCTGGGTGCCGGCGCACTTTCACACCTATTACCTGATGGGTGTGGTACTGATGGTAATCGGTTTCGCAAGCCATCTGGGCGTTGAGCTGAGTGGCATAGCGGAAAACCGCCTTGTGCGGCGCAGCATCATAGCAATGTTCTTGATTGGCGGATACGGATTTGTCCTAATGTTTTTTTGGGCG
>CAYWMN010000357.1:0-3049 GCA_964459065.1 uncultured Acidobacteriota bacterium
CCCCCCCCCCCCCCCCCAACCCCGGGCCTTTTGTTTTGAGCGGGTAACGCGGTCCTCCGGTCTTGAGGTCCGCGGGTTTTCGCGGGTGGCCCATACATTGCTGCCTCTGCAATGTGTGCGATAGCAGTAGCCACGGTCAATCCGTTGTTTGATTGACCGTGGGATCGTCCAACGCCAAACAGCCCACACTCAGCAAACCTCTGAGTGTGGCTACCCGCTACCATCCCTGCACGCTCATCATGACGTCAGCCGGTCGGGCGAAATCGGTTTCAGCTGCCACATCTGCAGCCCCCTCACCGTACCGGCTGGGCCTTCCACCTTTAGCCGCACATCCGGCGCCAGGTCTCCCGCATAGTAGAACCGCTTTGTGTACGCCGCCGCCCCCTGCACCATCACTTCCGCCACTGATCCATCCACGTAAATATGGAGCTCCAACGGACGCGTCTGCGGTCCCGCCACCGGAATCACCTTCCCATCCGCCTTCACCTCACCGGGCCTCGCCGGATCGTACGCAATCTTCACCAGCGGGTCCTGCATCTGGCCGCCTGGCAGTCTGCCCATCAGCCGCACCGTAAACGGCTTGCGCTGCCGCGCAAACGATCCCCTCAGTTCGCCCGTCGCCTTCGAGAGATGCAACTGCTTCAGTTGCATCTCCACGTCCCGGTTCTGGTCCAGCCTCTGCTCATCCATCCGCAGCCGCTCGACCGCCGGGTCTACCTCGATGCTCAACTCCCCATCGGCCCGCAGCCGCAGCCTCCTCGGAAGCGACATCATGCACGCCCAGCCCGCCGCGCTGTAGGCCGCCCTCGGCCGGGTCTCCCGAATCCATCCCCACGCAATCCGCCGTCCGTGCTTGTCCGTCTGGGTCTTGGCGGCATAATACGCGCCGTAATCCAGCACGCCCCGCTTTTCCGGATAGAACTTCATCTTCGCCTCATCCAGCACGCCCGTCTGCCAATGCACCTGCCGCATTGACGAATAAATCAGCACATGCTTCCCATCCAGCGGAAACAGATCCGGGCACTCCCACATGTCTCCAACCGCCACGGGGTTGGCCGCCTGCTTCCTTGTCCCCTTCCCGCTTGCCACAACGTGCAGATACTCCCAGTGCCGCAAATCCTTCGAGCGATACAGCAGCACTTTGCCGCCCTGGCCCAGCACGCCGGAACCGATGGCCACATACCACCACTCGCCGCTTTTCCAAGGCGCGGGATCTCGGAATCCCGCCACCTTCATCCCCTTCGGCGGCGCAGGAATCACCGCTTGCGGCAGCTTCTTCCACGTCGTCAGATGCAGATCCGTCGATCGCGCCAGGCACTGGCTCTCGCGCAAGCTGTTCGCTCCATGGCGAATCGTCGCCTCGCTCAGTGGCGTCTTCACCACGCCCGTGTACATCACCGTCACCCCGCCGCCGTCGATCACCGCGGATCCGCTGAAGCACCCCGCCGCATCCGGCCCGCCCGGTGTCGGACCGAGCGCCACCGGCAAATGCTCCCAATGCACCATGTCGTCGCTCATCGCGTGGCCCCAGTGCATGTCACCCCACACCGCCCGATGCGGGTTGTACTGGAAAAACAGGTGATACTTCCCGTTCCAGTACACCGGCCCGTTCGGATCGTTCATCCAGTTTCGCTTCGGCAGCAGATGAAACTGGGGCCGCCGCGGATCGCGCGCCAGCCGCGCCTCCAGCGCCTCGAGCCCCGAACGGCTCCGCGCTCCAGCCGCCCATCCCGGCCGGCCCAGCGCCGCCGCCCCCGCCAGCCCTGCCGCACTCTTCAGCAACTCACGCCGATTCATAAGATTTTCCTCCAAGGTTTGACCTGCTTAAGCGGGTGGCGCCGCGTTGTGTGCGCAGCACATTACTCTGGGGCTCTTTCGTGGGCGAACCTGAACCCGCCGAGAATCACTGCCGACGATGTCATCCTACTTAATATGCGTTCAACTGTCATTTAGAAATAACAGGCCGCGGAGTTACAAAACAACCTTATCGATGCGCTACCGGCTTCCGGGCGAGCGCGTTGTAGCGCGCGGACCTGGTTATTGTGTCCGTGAGTGGATGCGTGGCCTGAAGTGCTATAATTCAGCCCAATGAAGCCTTGGCAAAAGCTAGCCATCATCAGCGCTTGTGGGGGAGCGGCCTTCGCCCTCGTTATCGCGCTTGTCACTGGTGGCTACTTTTGGTACGCGTCCCGCCCCAAGCCTCCAGAGCCCTGGAACACCACTGCGATCAAGGGGAGGTTTGAAGCTATTCGAACTGAGGGTAGCAATAATACGATTGAATTTTGTTACACACTGCAGAACACAACTGAAGACGATTATCAGGTCGAAAACCAAAGTGAATTATCGCTCGCATCCAGGCTGGCTGACTCAAAAAGCCTGTTTTTTGAGCCGGGAGAAGAACACGCTTTGACATTTGACTTCCCCCTATATATCCCGTCGAGACAGCGACTGAATTTCAATATCCATTTGGCGTATCCCTATCCAGGTACGGTTCCATCCCCTGAGGCCGGCAAGGAGGAATGGCGCGAATACAGGAAAGCGCTCAAGGCGTACGCCAGTAAAGAATATTCGAACCTGAACGGCTTTGTACTGTTCGACAAGGCACACCGCTACGAAATAGACCTTCCCAAAGGGTGGTAACGGTGCGGCACACCGCAGCACCCCCTCAAGACAATTAAACAGCGGGTAGCGCGGTCCTCCGGTTTTGATTTTGTTCGCGACTGTTTTATTATCCTCGGCCCTCGCCCCAGGGGAGAGGGTGGCCGCGCCACGCGGTCGGGTGAGGGGGCACTCTGTAGCGGCGGTGTCCCCACCGCCGGCCTTTCGTAGCGGCGGCTTTACGCCGCCATCGGGAAAGTAGCGTGGATCTTCAGATCCGCGGCCTTTGGTTTTTCCGTCGCGGGTTCTTTCACCGCCAGAAGAAAAATGACCGGTGGGCGAGTTGGCAGCTTGTAGCGCGGTCCTCCGCTTTTGAGGTCCGCGGGTTTTGATTTTGTTCGCGACTGTTTTATTATCCTCGGCCCTCGCCCAGGGGAGAGGGTGGCCGCGC
>CAYWMN010000358.1:0-3044 GCA_964459065.1 uncultured Acidobacteriota bacterium
CATGATGGCGGCGGTGCGAGGCGTGGCGCGCGACGACGTGACGGTCACTGGAACGCGGGCCCGCGACCTGCGATATCTGCACCGCCATACGGGTCCGCGAGAGATTTACTGGATGGTGAATTCCCAGCGCGTCCCGCAAAACTGGCAGGTGCGCTTTCACGCAACCGGGCGGGCGGAAAAGTGGGACCCGCAGGACGGCAGCATTACCCCGCTCGCCGTGGAGCAGCAATCCGCCGGTCACTCCACGCTCAATCTGAAGTTTGACCCGTGGGCGGGGTATTACGTGGTTTTTGAGCGCGCCCAAGCCCCGCTGATGGCGCCAGCCAAACCAGTCGCCCATGATTCTTTGCCGGCTTTGCAGGTGAGCGGGCCGTGGACGCTGCAGCTTGCACCTACTCAGATCGATTATCGCTGGTCAGCCAACCCGGGAGAAACAACCGTCAAGCTTCCGGTAATGGACGTGCGGATTGCCCGCAGCGGTGAAGCTCCAGGCCCCCATCGAAGCTCGAACTGGCGACGGGTAAAACTAACCGACAGCCTGAATCCACTGAAAGGCGCCGCGCGCTACCTGAGCCCCTGGGATGCGCCGTGGATTACGCGTTACACCTATGCCAAGTTCCCGGGAAAACTCGGCGGGCCGGCGCTTGTTTTCACCAAGACGCTCAACCTCGCGTTTGCGCCTTCTGAAGCAACCCTCACGCTGACTGCGGACAAGGAATTTGTCTGCAAGGTGAACGGCACAACAGTGGGCAAAGGGCACAATGTGAAGCAGCCTGTCACGCTGCGCCGGCTGCCGCTGCGCCAGGGGAACAACACCATTGAGGTGGATGTCAGTGGCAATGGGTATCTGCTGGCCGAAGGCGTTGTGCGCGGCGCCGCCGGGCAGAAGGTGCTGCTGCGGACCGGAAACGACTGGCAAGTGAAATCGCCAGACGACGCAAATCCCATGGCAGCCTATTCATTTGCCTACCCGCCTTTTGGCAAGTGGGGCAACATTCCGCTGGGCCCGAAGACTCAGGCGCTGCCGGCCGTGGTCTGGTACCGGGCCGAGGTGCCGGTGGGAGCACGCGCTCTGGACGCTCCGAAGATCGAGGGGGAATATGAGGTTTACCTGAATCATCATCCCCTGAAAGTATCGCGCCAGGGAAGCACTTCTCTGCCCTCACACCTTGCCCCAAATTCAGTGATCAGCCTGCGAGTGCGGATCGAGCGAGCCCAACAGGGTTTGGAAGCTCCGCTCGTCTTCCATTGCGAACCCGCGAAAGCTAAACTCGGCGACTGGCAGAAACTGGGGCTCCAATGGTACTCGGGGCGAGGGATCTACAAGACCACTTTTAATCTTCCCGCCTCTTACAGTGGCCGGCGGTTGCAGCTGGACTTAGGCCAGCTTCGCTACACGGGAGAAGTCTGGATTAACGGCCACCTGGTGGGCGACATGATATGGCCGCCGTATCAGTGCGAGATCAGCCGGTACGTCCACCCGGGACGCAACACGCTGACGGTGGTGGTAGCCAATCTGCTGGCCAACAAAATGCGCTGGGACATTTTTGACTCGGCCATGTCCAACACCATCAGCCGCTGGTGGCACGACGCCAATATCATTCGCGAATCAGACCATCTGAAGTCAGGGCTTTTCGGGCCGGTCCGCATCATCAATGAAGGCTCCCGCAAATGATGGCGGGATCGTTCGCGGCGGTGCGGCCTGCCTTCGGGACGAACTTTCCTGCCGCCTCGCCCGCAAGGTCTGTTCCCGCCAGCCCGCGGCCACAGAGTTCGCCGATTGGCGCGCCCCGAAAACGGTTCTCCCGCCCGGACCCCGGAGAGCCGCTCCTTGGCAAAGCAGTGGCTCGTGGACGGGCAACTGCGATAAGCTGTGCACATTCACAAAATCGGAGGACGGAATGAAGAGAAGGAACTTCCTGCGGAGCATGACGGGATCTCTTGCTGTGGCGCCGCTGGTGACAAACCTTGGATTGGCCGCGGCCGCTTCTCCCACCACGAACCCGGCGGAACCGCTCGACGTAAAATCCGAACGGCAGGTCTTTATTGACGGCTCGTTCATCGCCCGAAGCCGCGGCGTGCGGCTTGCCGCCAACCGCCCCGTCCCCACCGGCGAGCGATGCCTGACTGCTGACAAGCCCTGGGAAGGATTCGCCGTTCTGGCTTACAACTCCATCATGGACGACAACGGCGTCCTCAAACTGTGGTACGACTCGATCGCCAACGACGGAAGCCGCTGGCTCTGCTATGCAACCTCCACCGACGGCCTGCACTGGGAAAAGCCCGACCTTGGAATCGTTCCCTTCCAGGGCAACCGCCACACGAATATCGTATTTCCACCCCGGCCGATGCACCACGAGCCGAACTGCGTTTTTAAAGACACCAACCCGGCGTGTCCGGAATCCCAAAGATACAAAATGGTTGCCAACCTGCACCCGCCGGGAGGCAAACGAGGAACCTACGTGGCCGGGTCGGCTGACGGAATTCACTGGAAACTGCTGAAAGATTCCCCGGCTTTTCGGCCGAGCGATACCAACAACATTGCTTTCTATGACAACCAAATCGGCAAGTACGTCGGGTACGTGCGCGTCTGGGACCCCCTGAGAAAAGTGGGCCGCTGCGTTTTTGATGACTTCACCGACTGGGGCAAAGAAAAAGTCGTCTTTTCCTACGACGCGGAAGACGAGCGCGCTTTGGACCACGGGCTTTTTTCCGCCATGGATTTTTATACCTCCGCCGCGGTCAAGTACCCGCACGCCGCAAACGCCTACTTTATTTTCCCCTCCGCCTACTACCATTATCAGGAAGCGGCCGCGCGCCGCATGGGATCGACAAGTCCCAGAAACGACGGGCCGCTCGATATCCAGTTTGCCGCCAGCCGGGACGGCGCCACCTGGAAGCGGCTCGACCGCCGGCCGTTTATCGGCCGCGGAATGGCCGGAGGATATGCCAGCGGCTATGCCTATATGGCTTCAGGCTTCATCAGCCGGCCGGAAGAGATCTGGCTCTATCTGACTAACCCGCCGGATACAACTCACGAACCG
>CAYWMN010000359.1:0-3009 GCA_964459065.1 uncultured Acidobacteriota bacterium
CTACACGTCGGGTTTTTCGGCCATCTGGTATCAGTGGAAGAACCTGCTGGCCACGCCCTTCTACTGGATCATGGCTCCCGTTTTCCGCCGGGTGCGCCGAACCACCGCGGCCGAAATGATGGAAGACCGGTATGGGGCCGGCATGTCGGGCTTCTACATCTTTTTTGCTTTTGTCTTTTTCACCATCAACATCGCCAGCATCCTCAAAGGGGCCGCCAAGGTTCTCAATGAAGTGCTGGGCGGCCGCCTGGGCGTCAATCACATCGTGCTGGGCCTGGCGGCCATCTTCATCCTGTACAGCTTCATCGGCGGCCTGGTGGCTTCAGCCTGGAGCGATTTCCTGCAGGGCTTCCTGATCATCTCCCTATCGTTCATGCTGATTCCGCTCGGCTGGGGACTGGTGGGAGGCTTCGCCGGGATGAAGCATACCCTGCCCGCCTTCAACTTCTCCCTGGCGACTCCCAAGGAAATCGGGCCCTGGTTCATCCTGATGCTGACGCTCAACGGTCTGGTCGGCATCATGGCGCAGCCTCACATGGTGGCGGCCGTCGGCACTGGAAAGGATGAGCGATCCTGCCGCGTGGGCTTTTTTCACGGGACCTATATTAAACGCCTGTGCACGGTGGGATGGGCCGTTGTCGGATTGATGGTCGCCGTGATGGTGGCCCGCGGGATGTTCGGCGTCCACTCGTTGGCCGACCCCGAAGACGCGTTCGGATTCGCCTGCCGCCAACTGCTCTCTCCCGGCTTTCGCGGGCTGCTGATTGCCAGCGTCATGGGAGCAAGCCTGGCCAGTTGCGCCGCGCTCATGGTGGATAGCGGAGCCCTGCTCACCGAGGGCCTCTATCGCCAGCGGCTTGTTCGCGGCCGGGCAGACCGGCATTACCTCTGGGTTGGCCGCGCCAGCGGCCTGGCGTCGGTCCTCATCGCCATCGTTTATGCCCTGTTCCTTATCCAAAGAGTGCTCTATTCTTTTCTGCTGACTGAAACCATGGCCACCTTTGTGGGCATCAGCATCGTAGTCGGATTCGTCTGGCGCCGGGCGAACCGCTGGGGCGCGGCCGCGAGTCTGGTGGCGGCGTTCTCCACAAACTTCTATCTTTACCACCTGAAGAACGAGCGGCTCGACTATTGGGACCCGAACATTTTTCTTGCCGCGCTTGCGGCGGGCGTGATAGCTCTGGTGCTGGTAAGCCTGTGGACGCCTCCTGAGCCGGAAGCGAAAGTTGACCACTTCATGGGACAACTCCAGACTTCCACGGACATGGAGCAGCAGCTTGCAACCGTTGCCGCCGCCACCGCGCAGGGTGCGGACCCCGCGGAGGATCCGGCCCCGGCTCAAACGGTTGATCCCGCTCGCTGGGCGGCGGAAAACGGGCGTCAGTTGCTGCTGGTCAATGTGCTCCACCTGCGCCGGGGCG
This sequence comes from uncultured Acidobacteriota bacterium, assembly GCA_964459065.1. Lineage (GTDB taxonomy): Bacteria > Acidobacteriota > Terriglobia > UBA7540 > UBA7540 > JAMCXS01. Next base: position 1,422 of record CAYWMN010000359.1, read on the forward strand.
CCTGCGGAGTCGGCTTTCTCAAGGCCTACCGCGAAGACCTGAAAGGATTATCGATTGGATTCGCGCTGAGCATCGGACTCATCTTCAGCGTGTGGATGATGCTGCGCCTCTAGGAAAGGGAGGCTTCCCGAATCATGGAAATCACAGCGAATATTGCGGGCAAGGGGTTGGCCCGCCTCGAGGTTCAAGGCAGTGAAATCCGCTCCGTGCGCCTGGAGGGCTCCGTTGATCCCGGCCTGCCCTTCATGAGTCCCGGTTTTGTGGACATTCAGATTAACGGCCTGGCCGGAGTCGATTTCTCCGACGCCGACCTCGACGTTGCCAAAGCCCTCAGCGTACTTCCCGCTGTCTGGAAAACCGGAACGACGGCCATTTGCGCCACCCTCATCACCAATTCCATCGAGCAACTTCAGCGGAATTTCAGAACGCTGGAAGCCGCCCGCCAGCGCGACGCGCGTTTTGCCGCGACCGTGCCCGGTTATCACCTGGAAGGCCCGTATCTTTCTTCCGGGCCCTCGCACGGCGCCCACGATCCCAAGTTCATGCATCCGCCGGATTGGGAGGAGTTCCAGTCTCTGCAGGAAGCCGCGGGCGGACATATCGCGATCCTGACGCTCGCGCCGGAACTGCCGGGAGCCTGCGACTTTATTCGCAAAGCCGTGGCATCGGGCGTGGTGGTGGCGCTCGGCCACACGGACGGCGGCCCGGAGCATATTCACGCCGCCGTGGAAGCGGGCGCAACGCTCAGCACCCACCTGGGCAACGGATGCCCGCAAATGATCCATCGCCACCAGAATCCGCTCTGGGCGCAGCTCGCCAGTGACCGGCTCAGCGCCGGCCTGATCTGCGACGGATTTCATCTGCCGCCGGATGTGGTCCGGGTCGCCTCCCGCGTGAAAGGCGCCGAGCGCTGCATCCTGGTCACCGATGCCGTCCACGTCGCCGGACTTGCTCCGGGCCGCTACACGCTGGTGGGAGTGGAGATTGAGCTTCTGCCGAACGGCCAGGTGGTCAGGATGGACCGGGCGAGCCTGGCAGGTTCCGCGCTCAGCATGAACCGCGCCGTGGCCGTCTTCCAGGAATATACGGGAGCGAGCCTCGAAGTAGCCCTTCAAGCCGCCACCGCAAACCCGCGCCGCGTGCTCGGGCGCGCCGCTGCCGCAACGGGACTTGCGGCCGGCCAGCCTGCCGACCTGGTGGTCTTTCGGCCGGAGCCCGACGCCTTGCGGATTGAAAAGGTGCTGCTGCAGGGCGAGCAGGTCTATCCCTCAAATTAGAGCCGGGATCAGCCGTGCTCTAAAACCCGGCCGCGCGCCCTGAGTCAGATTTCTTCACCGGGCCGCCCGCCTCGAGCCTTTTGCAACATTCTCATTCGGTCGTGCTAAATTAGAGCCGGTAAAACCGAAGCCATGCCCACAGCCAGCCGCCTCAAATTCGCCTGGATGGATGCGCTGCTGCTGATCTTTCTGGCCAGCCTGGCGGTTCTCTACCCCGTCTCGGAATTTCACGCGCAACTGATTCTGCTGTCGATTGGATTCTTCCAGGTTTTCGAGCGCAAATTCATCGTTTGGGCGGGACCGCGCGGCGA
>CAYWMN010000360.1:0-2999 GCA_964459065.1 uncultured Acidobacteriota bacterium
ATGTAAGAAAGTTCATTGAAGCTGAGTTGCCGAAACACCTGCTCCCACGGCCCGGCGTGGGTTTGGCGGGCCTCGGGAAAGCGCTCGGCGTTGGCGAAGGCCTCGCGGTCATCTGAAACTATGGTTTCAAAACCGGCAATCGAGGCCACTTTGGAAATCGAGAGCGAGACGTGCCCCGCCCCGAACAGAAACAGGCTGGGCGTGGAAAGAATCGGCTCAATAAAAATGTCGAGCGAGCCGCCGCACACAAGTCCCGTGTCATATTCGGGCTTGGAGTTCAGATTGAAGTGCAGGCGGCGAGGCTTTTCTTCGCGCATCACGTCCTGGGCCGCGGCCCACACGTCGGCCTCCACGCAGCCGCCGCCGACCGTGCCCACGATGGAGCCATCGTCGCGGACCAGAATCTTGGAGCTTTCGTAGCTGGGGATCGACCCCTGCACCTGAATGATGGTGGCCAGCGCACCCTTGCGCCCTTGTTGGCGCAGTTTGACGATTTCTCGGAAGACGTCGCTCATGGCGATGAGTTTAGGTTAAACTTGCCTCCTGGCCTTGTCAATTGCGGGCTCGGCGGCAAGCGAGTCCGGGGGATCCCGAGCTAAGGTGCAATGCACGTTTGCCAATTGCGGCCACTCACTTGCTGCGCGTTGGATCAAGTCCTGAGGAGGAAACGGAAAATGAAAGCGGTTCGATTCCACGAGCACGGCGGGCTGGACGTTTTGAAGTACGAAGACGCTCCGGAGCCCGAGATCAATCCCAATGAAGTGCTGGTCAAGGTGAAGGCCTGCGCGCTGAATCATATCGATCTGTGGCTGAGGGAGGGTGTGCGCGGCTGGCAGCTTCCGATGCCGCACATTGCGGGCAGCGACATCGCGGGCGAAGTGGCCCAAGCGGGCTCGCTGGTGGAGCGCTGGAAGCCCGGCGACCGCGTGCTGCTGGCGCCGGGAATCAGTTGCGGCGCTTGCGACGCCTGCTGGAAAGGCCTGGACAGCGCCTGCCGCAGTTACACGCTGTTTGGCGTGATGGCCGACGGCGGCTACGCCGAGTACGTGAAATCGCCCGCAAGCAACGTGATTGCGATTCCGGGCGACCTGGACTTTGATGAGGCGGCCGCGGTGCCGCTGGTGTTTCTGACCGCGTGGCACATGCTGTTTGCGCGGGCGCAATTGAAGCCGGGCGAAGACGTTCTGGTGATGGGCGCGGGCTCGGGCGTGGGCAGCGCGGCCATCCAGGTGGCGAAGCTCGCCGGGGCGCGGGTGATTACCGTGGCGGGCACGGACGAAAAACTGGAAAAGGCCCGGGACCTGGGCGCCGATGAAGGGATCAACCACACCACGCAATCGATTGCGGAAGAAGTGCGGCGACTGACCGCTAAGCGCGGCGTGGACGTGATTGTGGAACACGTGGGCGCGGCCGTGTGGGAGGATTGTTTTGAATCGCTGGCGACTTACGGGCGGCTGGTAACCTGCGGCGTGACCTCGGGCGCCCAAGTCAGCCTGAACGTCCAGGCGCTTTTCGGCCGGCAGCGCACCATCCTGGGTTCGTTTATGGGCGGCAAAGGAGAACTGACGGACGTGCTCAAGGTGATCGGCGCAGGAAAACTAAAGGGAGTGATCGACTCGCATTTTCCGCTGAAAGACGCCCGCGAAGCGCAGCGGAAAATGGAAGAACGCAACTTCTTCGGAAAGATTCTGCTCCATCCCTGACGGGCGCAGCCGCGGCGCTTTAGCCGCCGCGCCGCAGGAAAGCAGCGATCAGAATCACCAGCATGCCCATCGCAAAAGCGACGGAAAGCCACATCCGGCGGCGCTGCTGAAATCGTTTGAAGAAACCGAGGGGAACGGTGAGGCACGCAATCAGGCCGAAAACTGCGAACGCCAGGACGAGTTTGAGGGTGAGGACTTCCCAGTAAAGGCCCCACGGGACCAGCCACACCAGGCCGACATTGTACAAGCCCGAGGCAATCAGCAGAATGATGGAGATCCAGACCACCCAGCGGAATCTTCCCGAAACAAATTTCAGCAGCAGCTCGCGCTGGTCGGCCTTAAGAACCTCCACAGAAGGATAAAGGACGAACAGCATGAACCCCATTCCACCAACGGCTACCACGGCCGCGCTAACGTGAATCCACTGGGCAATTGTCGCCATGTAAGATTAACTTTTGATGCCGGTTCCCTTCGCCGGGTTGGGCACAACACGGTACCCTGCCTCGCAAACCGTCGGAGCCTGAGAGGACCGTCAGCCGAGGGAATTTACGAGCCTGTGAATTGCTGGATCAGGAGCTCGCCCGCGCGCTTAAGAACGTTCGCTGGCAAGCTGGTCGATTTTCCGGGCCAATTCAAAATCCTTTTCCGTGACCCCGCCCTCGCTGTGGGTTGAAAGCGAGATCGCAAGGACGTTGTAATTGATGGTGATGTCAGGATGATGCTGCTCTGCTTCAGCAACCGCGGCAATCTTGTTGACCAGATCGATGGTAGGCATGAACGACTTTAAGGTGTACTTTTTCTGCAGAGACTTCCCCATGTGCGACCAGCCTTGCAACTCTTTCAGCTTTTCGTGAATCTCCGCTTTGCTGAGTGCTGCCACATTGCCTCCTTTTAGCCTATCCTGATGGCTGTCTATCGTTGCAACCCATTCCGATAGGCCCCGCGAGTGCGAGTATAAAAAAGCCTGCCGGGACAAGTCAACTGGACTGAGGGATAGGCGATAGGAGCTCTGAAAGTGCACCCCCTTGCTTCTTGCCACTCTTAAGTATCCCCATCTACTCCAGATTCACATCCGGCGGACCGAGTTGGTCTTGCGGGAAAGCCAAGACTTGAAAGTAAGGCTTACAGCTCAATTTACGTCCAGCGTAAGCGTTTTCGAGTGCGACAGATTGCCCGAGGTTCCCTTGACGGCGAGCGTGTAAGTGCCTGCCGTGATGCCCTGGTTCGAGTTGGAACCTCCAATACTGCTGCTTCCCCCGCCGCAGGCAGCAAACGCCAGCAAGCTTAACAACAGTC
>CAYWMN010000361.1:0-2988 GCA_964459065.1 uncultured Acidobacteriota bacterium
TAGCCGGGAATGTAGAGCCCGCTGAGGCTTGAACCGAAGCCTTCGTCCAGCACGGGAAAGCCGTCCGCGGTGTCAATCCGGTTGAGTAATCCGCTGAGGTAGGGCACCTTGGCCAGGTCAGCCTTATAGCCTGTGGCAAAAACCACGTGATCCACCATCAGCCGTTCTCCGTTTGAGAGCACCACGTCGATCTCTGCGGGCTCGTCGCGGCCTGGTCCGGCTTCGACCACTTCAACTCCCGGCCACTGGCGAATGCAGCCGCTTCGGGCAAGTCTCGGTACGAGCCACCATTCGATCGTCAGCCGCCCCACTTCCCAGAACCGGCGCTCGATGGCTTGTTGATCTTGCTTTGACAGCCTCCTCCACCAGCCGGGGGTTCGGAGCGTTTCCTCGATATAGGCGTCAACAAACTTCCAGCTGACACGGTCGAATGCCGGAACCGGATGGCGATGAACAATGTCGATCCGCGCCGCTTGGGCCTCGCTGATCAGAGCCGCCCATTCGTAGGCGCTTTGGCGGCCGCCCACGATCAGAACCCGGGCACCGGCAAACTGTTTGAACCGGATCAGGTTGCAGGTGTGGGACGAGCGCTGGGGCGGCAAGCGGGCGGCCCACAGAGGGAAGTTTGTGAAGTGGGCGATTCCCGGAGCCGCGACCACCCATCGCGCCGCGATCCGCTCGCCGCTTTCGAGAATGGCTTCGAACCGGTCGCGGGACTTGGCGAGGCCGGCGACCATCTCCTCACAGACCTTGAGGCCTTTGTTGGCGCAAAACCACTCCGCATAATCGATGAAAAGGCCGACGGGGATCGGGTCGGCCTCCTCCGGCGTGACGCGTCGCTGCCCGAGGTACGCCGCAAGCGTGTGGACATTGGCCGCGTCAAGGTGCCAGTCGGGGCCGGAGCGCAGAAACATGCCGCGGGGCATGTGCTCGCGCCAGAACTGCATCGGGTGGCCCAGCACCATTGTTTCGATGCCCTCGTCCCTGGCCTTCGAGGCAACAGAGAGGCCATAGGGTCCTGCACCGATCACCAGCAGCGTTGTTGCCCGCACCACGTCACCTCATCGCCTGCCTGATGGTGTTAGGGATCGCCCAGTGGTTTGAGACTACGCCCAGGCCCTGGTGCAGTCAAGGCGCCGAAAAAGGCTGCGATGGGACGATTGGGGCAGGAGGTGGTGTTCCGGGAAGAACTGTGCTCGTGCCGCTCGAAGACAGGGAACCGCCACGATGGATTGAAAATGGAGTGACCTTGGGTTTTCGAAGCGGGGCTTCGGGAGCGTGGGAATCGGGCGGCGGCAGCTTGCCGCCGCAACCTTTGTTGTCACGCTGGCGGGGGATCAATGCCCGAAGGTGCGGGCGATTTCTTCCAGGCTGACACCGCCGAATCCTTCCGCTGTCCAGTCGGCGTGGCTAATCTGGTCGAGGCCGCGGCTGTGGGCAATCGCGAGGCATTTGATGCCGGCGGCATGCGCGGCCTGGACGCCTCCGGGGGCGTCCTCGATGGCCAGACACTCGGCGGGATGCAGCGGGTTGGATTGAAATTGAGGAAGCTGAGTCAGGCGGGCCAGCGCCTTCAAGTAAACCTCGGGGTCGGGCTTTGATCGCGCACAGTCATCGGCCGTGGCGAACACCTGGAAATGGCTGCGCAGCTGAAGCTTGTCCAGCAGGTGCTCGATTTCGCCTCGCATGCTGCCGCTGGCAATCGCCAGGGTGTAAGCCTGGGAAGCCTGGCGGACCAATTCCACGGCGCCCGGCATGGCGGGCAGACCGTCCTTAATGATCTGTTCGTATTTGCGGGACTTTTCTTCCACCAGTTGCTTCAGGCGCTCGGGATTGATCGCCTGTCCGTGGCTCAGGTAGAGGTGCTCGATGATGCCGCGGTCGTCCATCGCCAGGTAGTCGCGGTAATATTCCTCGGCGCTCACCTGCCAGCCTTCGGCGGCCGCCATTTCCTGGGTAAGCTTTAGAATGATCGGCTCGGAATCGACGATGATTCCGTCAAAGTCAAAAATGATGGCACGCAACAAGGCGATAAACTCCGTGATTTAGGATGGAAGACGGCGCTCGGGGTACTGGTGATCAGCAATAAGCCCACCAAGAGAGGCTATGATACACTTTGGAAGTGAATTCCCGCAAGATAAGCGGTGCAGGCTTCCCCTTGAAGATGGGCAGCCTTTGCCAGGACTTGCACCCTGGGCGGCGCTTGTGCATCAAAAGGTTTGAGGGGCCAAGCGCCCGGAGAATCGAATCACGATGACCCATAACCTGAGTATCCCTGTGGCGTTTGCGGCCGGCCTCGTTTCGTTTCTTTCTCCCTGTGTCCTGCCGCTGGTTCCCGGCTATATCTCGATGCTCTCCGGCCTTTCCATGGAAGACCTGAAGGCGGAGGCCGGTGAAAAAGTGGCGGCCCTGATCTTCCGCAATTCCGTGGCGTTCGTTGTGGGCTTCTCGGTGGTGTTTATCACGCTGGGAGCTTCCGCAACGGCGGTGGGCAAGTTCTTGGTTACCCAGCGCGGAATTTTCAACATCGTGGCGGGCGCCATTATCATTATCTTCGGGCTGCATTTGACCGGGTTGGTCAAAATTCCCTTGCTCTACCGCGAGGCCCGCATGAACACGGTTGCGCCCAAGCGTGGTCTGGCCGGCTCCTTTGTGCTGGGGTTTGCTTTCGCTTTTGGCTGGACGCCTTGCATCGGTCCCATCCTGGCGGGAATCCTGGCGATGGCTGCAATCCGCCAGACGGTTTTTCAAGGCATGTTTCTGCTGGCGATTTATTCCGCCGGGCTGGCGATCCCTTTTCTTTTGACAGGTTTTGGGGTGGGCAAGTTTATCAAGTTTTACGGGCGCTTTCGCAAGCACATGCAGGCGGTTGAAGTCTTCTCGGGAGTTCTGCTCATCGCCATCGGAGTGCTGATGGCGATGAACAAACTTACCATGCTCTCAGGCTATCTTTCTTTTCTCAATCGGTTTACGCTATAAGTCTGGGGC
>CAYWMN010000362.1:0-2970 GCA_964459065.1 uncultured Acidobacteriota bacterium
TCCACTCCAAGTCTACCGGCCCTAAGGAGCCGACAACGTTATCTAATCAGATCTTTAGATCCGCGGGTTTTGGCGGGTAGGGAAGCGGTCCGCGTTTTTTGGGGTTCTGTCGCGGCTTGGCGCCTTTGCGTGAGGCTGGGCCTGGGTCCTGTCATTTCCGCGGGCGTGGCGGCGGTTTTACGCCGCCGCCCACGAATGACCCATTGGTGCTCCACCGCCTGCCGGCTTACCGGACGGTGAATTTCTGCTTCAACGGCAGGTTTTCAGACGAGCTGCCGACCGAAACTTCAAAGGTTCCCGGATCGACTTTCCATCCGTGTTCGCTCTCATCCCAGTAAGCCAATGAGCGCTTGTTGAGCGTCACGGTGACGTGCCGGGTTTCACCGGGCTCGAGGGTGACGCGCTTGAAACCTTTCAGCTCGATTTCAGGCCGCGGCACCTTGGCTGAAGGATCGCTGACGTAAACCTGGGCCGGCTCGCTGCCTGCGCGCTCGCCGGTGTTTTTGACGTCAAAGCTCACCGTAACCGGCCCGTTGGGGCTGGCGACGGCGGGGCTGACGCTGAGATTGCTGTAAGCGAAGGTGGTGTAGGAAAGGCCGTAGCCGAACGGGAACAGCGGGGCCGGCTGGCCATCGTGCCCATAGGCGCGGTAGCCGACGAAAACGCCCTCGCGGTACGCGACGTCGTTCGAGCCTGGCGCTGAGTAGTAGTCGTTGTAGGCGGGATTTTCCTGAAGGGTTTTCCACCAGGTGATGGGCAGCCTGCCGGAGGGATCATACCGGCCCGAGAGCACATCGGCCAGCGCCCTGCCGCCTTCCGAGCCCCCGTACCAGGTCTGGACGAAAGCCGGCACTCGATCGAGCCAACCCCTGGTGGCGATGGCGCCGCCTGCGGTGAGAACCACGATGGTGTGGGGATTAGCGGCGGCAACTTCCCGGATCAGGTCAACCTGGCCCGGCGGCAGGCCGTAAGTGCGGCCGTGGCCTTCGCCTTCGGTCTCCGGATCGAAGCCGACGGAGACAATTACGACGTTGGCCATGCGGGCGAGCTTCTTGACGTTGGGCCTGATGAGGTCCCGGGAGGCGAGTGCGTTGAAACCCACCTGAATTTGGGCTCGGTCCGGCAGGTAGTCAAGCCGCACCGGGACAGACTGGCCTTTCTGCAGGTCGAGATCGATGCTTTGCGGCTCCCCCCGGCCCGAAAGTCCTTCCAATACCATTTTGTTGTTGACGTAGAGCTTGTAACGGTCGTGTCCGATGGAGCCTACGATGAATTTCTGCCGTCCGGAAGTCTTGGCCGTGTAATAGCCTGCCCAGCGAACGGCAATTCCCTTGGGCGAGGGTGGCACCGCCTGGGAGTTATGCCAGAACCAGATACCGCGCACCACGCTTGTCCGGCGGGGTTGGCCTGCAAAGGTTCCGCTGTCAAAAACCTCCTGCCTCAGACCGGGATGCCGGCCGGCTGCGTCGGTTGAAAAACCGGTGACTTGGTGCGACCTGGAAGCTTCCGGCCCGATCAATTGATCCAGGCTTCTGACGCCCCAGTCCCAGAGGATCTTGGTGTGCGGGAACGATTCGCTCAAGCCCTGGAGGATGCTCGTCGGGGCAATGGCCGTAACGTGCCCGCTGCCTCCGGCCGAATTGGGAGTCGGGTAGGCGTTGGGCCCGATCAGGGCGATGGTGTGAACCCTGCTCATATCGAGCGGCAGGAGGTGCCCTTCATTCTTGAGGAGCACGATGCTCTCCCTGGCCGACTGCAGGGCCACGGCCAGCGAGCGCCGGCTGTAGCGGGAAATGTGCAGGTTGTACTGATCGTGGTCGAGCCAGCCGAACCGGACCGCGTCATAAAGAATGTGGCGCACTTTCGTGTTGATGGTAGCCACGGTAACCTTCCCCTCCTGAATGGCCGGAAGCAGGTTCCTGGCGTTCATGTACCGGGCCGACGGCATCTCAAGGTCGAGGCCGGCATTGGCCGCGGCAATCGCGTTGTGGGTGGCGCCCCAGTCCGACATCAGGATGCCGCGAAATCCCCAGTCTTTCCTCAGCACCGTCAGGTTCAGCCACGGGTTCTGGGTGGAGTGTTCTCCATTCACCAGATTGTAGGAGTTCATGAAGGCGCCGGCGTGCGCCTGCTTGACCGAGGCCTCAAAAATCGGGAGGTAAATTTCGCGCAGCGTGCGATGGCTGATGATGGCATTTTCGTTCCCGCGGTTATATTCCGAGTTGTTCGCAACGTAGTGCTTGACGGTGGCCGAGACCTTCTCGCTTTGCATCCCCTCGATATAAGGGACCGCGACACGGGAGCCCAGATAGGGATCTTCGCCGAGGAACTCAAAGTTGCGCCCGTCCACAGGAAGCTGGTAGATATTGACGCCGGGTCCCAGCACAAAGTGAACTCCGCGCGCCCGTGCGTCGCGGCCGATCGATTTCCCGATCTTGTACGCAATCGCCGGGTCCCAGGAAGCCGCCAGGCCAATCCCGGCGGAATAGGAAATGCTGGGGCCCCACACGCGCACGCCCATCGAGGCGTCGGACATCTTCAGGCGAGGCAGGCCAATCTGGGGCATGGCGTAGGTAAACATGCTGTCGACGCCGCCGATCAGTTTGATCTTCTGTTGGAGGGTCAGTTTTGTGAGCAGCTGGTCGACACGGTGGTTGATTTCTGCCGGCGTCAGGTGTTGTTGTTGCGCGTACACCGGACCCGTCGAGGCGATAACCGCCACGGCCGTTATCAGGGAAAATACAGCGTAATCAAAGAATCGTGAGAGTTTTTTCGAGGAGTTTGTCATGTTTTTCACCTAACCGAATGGAAGTATACAACTAACCGGCGAGCTTGAAAACGGCTTGGCAGACAGGCAAGGGGCGCGCGGATCTTTAATTTCGCGGCCTTTGCCCTGGTCGCCGCGGCATGAATCCGATGCCGTGGATGGGCAGGCTTAAATGCCCACGGCACAAACCCGGTGCCGGTTAT
>CAYWMN010000363.1:0-1408 GCA_964459065.1 uncultured Acidobacteriota bacterium
GATTACAACGAGTACATTGAAGGCTCCTGCGGCGGGCGTGAGCATTCCGGCTATTACAACTTTCTGGTCCGGCACGGCTACAAACCCAAGCACGGGGAGATTACGTTCGATTTCATGAACGAGCTTCCCAAGGAAGTCAGCCGGCCCGCGTATCTGGCCGGCATGGCCGACAATTTCCTCACCAGGCACGGCCACAAACCCTGGGTAATGCACGTGAGCTTCCGCGATCCCCATACGCCCTACCACAGCGTGAACGATCATCTTTACGACCCCGCCAAAATGCCGGTGCCGAAAAGCTTTTACAAGAAACCCGACCCGACCGAACTCGACCGCTACCAAGCCATCCGGCAGGAGTTGGTCCGCGGTTACGGGCCTTACCAGGGGATGATCGCCTCCCCGGAAGCGGTGCAAAAGATCGAAGCCCGCTACTGGGGAAAAGTGACGCTGGTGGATGAAATGGTGGGGAGAATCCTGAAGCGCCTGGACGATTTGGGTCTCGCCAACAACACCATCATCGTTTTCACTTCCGACCACGGAGCCATGATGGGCGATCACCGATTAATGTTCAAGTCGGTGATGTATGAACAGTCGCTGAAGGTTCCCATGCTGATTAAAGTTCCGTGGTTGCAGGACAAGCCCCTGCGGGCCAGGCAGGCGGTATCTGAAGTGGACGTGGTGCCAACACTGCTCGAGCTCATGTCCCAGCCGATTCCCCGCCATCTGCAGGGCGTCAGCTGGGCGCCTTACATGGCCGGGGACGCCGAGCTTCCCGGCCGCGACGTCATCATTGAGTTCAATGGGCCGCCCTGGCCCTTCAAAACCCGGTTCACCGACCCGCTCCGCACGGTTCGCACCGCGGACGGCTGGAAGATGACCCTGGCGCAGCACGGCGAGGGCTTGCTCTACAACCTGGCCAACGATCCCGGTGAAATGACGAACTTGTTTTACTATGACGAGTCGATTCCGGTCATCCGCAGGCTGGCGGCGGAAATCAATCTGTGGCAACAGGCCACCGGCGATCCGCTCCTGCGCTTTGACCCGAACGGCTGGAAAAAACGCAAGTCCGAGTACCGGTCGCGCGGGGAATTGAGTTGAGCGCCATGCACCCGGCAAAGCACAATGTCCCGCCCGGTTCCCGGCCGTAATAAACCCGCCTCCGTCATCCCGTTTGGCTACGGAACGGAAGCCATACCCTCTAATCGTCACACCGAAAAGCGGTGGTTGGACTTCTACAAGGGATTTGCCCCCTACAGGCCGTCCGGTGTATTTTTGCATTTTGCAGGAAACGCTACACGGGGATTTCCGAATCATAAGAAAGATGGAGGACCTATTCATGCGCGCACTTTTTATGTGTCTGATTTTCGTAGTTGGCATTCCTTTATGGGGTTTGGGAAAAACAAAGACTCCA
>CAYWMN010000363.1:1418-2958 GCA_964459065.1 uncultured Acidobacteriota bacterium
GGCAGCGTCCGCGAACTCCAAAAAGAAGCCCAAGGCTCGGACCGTTAAAACGCAGCACACGGTGGAAATTCAAGGCCACAGCCTGGCCTACACCGCGACGGCCGGAACCATCATTCTGCACGACGCCAAGGGCAATCCCACGGCAAAGATGTTTTACATCGCTTATACCAAGAACCCTGTCAGCAACCCGGAGACGCGCCCGCTGACCTTCAGCTATAACGGGGGGCCGGGAGCCGCTTCGGCGCTGGTGAATTTCGGCGGCTTCGGGCCGCGCAAGATTGTCTGGCCGCAGCCCGGCAGCACGGTAGCCGTCCGGCCGCCTTATCAGGTGAAGCCGAATCCCGCAACGCTTTTGGCGACCACGGACCTGGTGTTTATCGACGCGCCGGGCACCGGGTACAGCCGCCTGATCCCGCCCAAGGGAACGCCCAAGATGTTTTACGGCGTCAAACAGGATGCCAACGCTTTCACACAATTCATTGAAAGGTACATTTCCAAGTACGACCGCTGGGGCTCGCCCAAGTTCCTGTTGGGCGAAAGCTACGGCACCACGCGCTCGGCCGTATTAGCCCAGCAACTGATCCAGCATGGCATCTATCTGAATGGCGTAATTCTCTGCTCGACCGTGCTGAATTTCCCGACCATCACTTTTGCGCCCGGCGACGACTTGCCCTACATCCTGTATCTCCCTTCTTACGCGGCGGCCGCGTGGTATCACCATCGGCTTCATCCCGAACCGGCAAGCCTGCCCGGCCTGGTCAAGAAAGCGGAGGCTTTTGCTTCGGGCCCGTACGCAACCGCGCTGTTTCAGGGCTCAACGCTCAGCAAAACGCAGCGCGAGCCCCTGGCCAGGCAACTGGCCGCACTGACGGGGCTGCCGGCCTCCTTGTGGCTCAAGAGCAACCTGCGCATTTCCCTGCCCGTCTTCCGGCGCCGCTTGCTGGGACCGGCCGACAAGTACACGGGCCGGTACGATTCCCGCTACACCCTCGATGAACTTCAACCGCTGCTGCCGTTTGCCGGTCAGAGCAGCATCGGAGCCACCAGCAGCGCCATGACGGGCGCTCTCACCGCCAGCTTCAACGATTACGTTGAACGCCGCTTGAAATACCGCAGCCAACACCATTACCGCCAGCTCGACTATAAAGTGAATGGCGCGTGGAGCTGGAAGTACAATCCGCCGGTCCAGAGCCTTCTCGGCGAAGGCTCCATGTTCTTGAATGTCGCGCCGGCGCTGGCGCGGGCCATGGCCAATGATCCCGGACTGGAAGTGATGGACAACAACGGCTACTTCGACATGGCAACCCCGTTCTTTGCCACGGAGTACACCTTGCAGCACGCGCCGCTTCCGGCCGGAGCCTGGAAGCGCATCACCACGGACTATTACCATTGCGGGCACATGCTCTACCTGAATCCCAAGGTTTTACCGGTGCTCAACCACAACATCAACCAATTCATCCAGCAAGCATCGAGCCGTCAGTAACCAGCGCCAGGTCTGCATGGTCCTGAAATCGGCGGTGTTTTTCGGGCGACGGGCCCC
>CAYWMN010000364.1:0-2916 GCA_964459065.1 uncultured Acidobacteriota bacterium
GTTTTTCGCGGCCGGTGAGCCTTCCCCGGGCTGGATTGTCTTTGGGTCTCTCAAGAGTCAATCTCCGCAAATGATCTTAGACGATGCCGCGCCAAAGCGAAAGCGCCCGCCTTGTCTCAAATGCCGCAACGCCGTTCGTCTGTGCTAGAATTTTGGGGCGGGGGCGCGCGCCGGAGCAGCGCTTTGCGGCTTTATGGACTCAAAAAGTTTTCAAACTTTAAACGAGATCTTCCTGCAGGCGGTTGAGAATAACTCCCGGAAGGACCTTTTCCTTTCAAAATCCGAGGGCCAATACCGCGGCATCTCTGCGCGGGAAGTTTCCTCCACGGTGTCGGCGCTGGCTCGCGCCTTCAACGCCATGGGCGTTTACGCCGGCAGCCGCGTGGCGCTGCTGGCGGAGAACCGCATCGAATGGGCGCTCACCGACTATGCCATCCTGGGCCTGGGCGCGGCCACGGTGCCGCTCTACAGCACGCTGCTCGAAGACGATGTTGAGTACATCCTCCGCGATTCAGGCGCTCAAGGCGTTGTTGTTTCCACGCCGCAGCAGCTCCAAAAGGTTCTCAACGTACGCTCCCGCCTGCCGGAACTGAGTTTTATTCTGGCGATGGACGCTCCCGCCGACGCCGGGCTGGGCGTGGAGAACTGGCGGGAAGTGACGGACCGTGAGGGCTCGTTCCCGCCGGATCCTTTTGATTGGTTTCGCGCTCGCGCGCAGTCCGCCCGTTCCTTGGATCTGGCCACCATCGTTTACACCTCAGGCACCACCGGAGTTTTCAAGGGCGTGCCGCTCACTCACGGCAATATCGTTTCCAACGTCAACGCCTGCGCCAGCCTGTTTGACCACGGGCCTCGCGACGTGGCGATGTCCTTTTTGCCGCTCGCCCACATTTTTGAGCGCATGATTGACTTCCACTACCTGGCGCGCGGCGTTTCCATCGCCTACGCTGAAAATCTGGATGCGCTGCCCCGCAACCTGCTGGAGGCGCGTCCCACGCTGATGGCCGTGGTGCCCCGCCTGCTGCAAAAGATTCGTGAAAAAGTTCTGGAAGAAGTCCAGCGCCTTGCCCCGTCCAAGCAGAAGCTGTTCGGCTGGGCGATTGAAACCGGCAAGCGTTATTTCCGTCCCCGGATCGAGGGCCGCCAGCCGGGTCTCCTCTTGCGCTTGAAGCGCCTGGCAGCCCACCGCCTGGTGTTGCGAAAGATTCAGCGCCAGTTGGGCGGCCGCTTCCGGATGTTCATCTCCGGCGCCGCTCCGCTGGGCCGCGAGCTGGCGGAATTCTATTTCGCCATTGGCATCCCGGTTTATGAAGGCTACGGCCTTACTGAGACGTCGCCCGTGATCGCGGTCAACTCGCCGCAGGCGGCCCGGCTTGGAACCGTGGGACGCGTGATTGCCGGCGTGGAACTGAAGCTGGGCGAGGAGATTGAGGATTCCGAAGGCCGCACCGGCCGTGAGATTCTGGTCCGCGGCCCTAATGTCATGCAGGGTTACTATCATCAGGACGAGCAGAACGGCGAGGTCTTCAGGGACGGCTGGTTTTTAACCGGCGATCTGGGACGGCTCGATTCCGAGGGCTATCTTTCCATCACCGGCCGCAAGAAGAATCTTTTCAAAACCTCCGGCGGCAAGTATGTTTCGCCGGAAAAGCTGGAACATCTTTTTGAAAGCCACCGCTACGTTGCGCAGCTTGTGGTGCTGGGCGATGCGCGCAAGTTTGTGGGAGCTCTCGTTGTGCCCAAATTTAAGGCGCTTGAAGCCTACGCGCGCGGCCAGGGAATCGAATTTGCCTCGCGCGCCGAGCTGGCCTCGAACCCCCAAATCCGCGCCTTCCTGCAGCAGCAGGTGGACGATGCCTGCCAGCACCTGCCGCCTTACGAACGCATTCGGCAGATTGTGCTGCTCGACAAAGAATTCACCCTTTCGAGCGGCGAGCTTTCCGCCACGCTCAAGGTCAAGCGCCCGGTGGTGGAAGAGCGCTATCGCGAACAGATTGAGGAAATGTTCACCCGGCGCGCTCCCGCAGCAACTTCCCAACCCGCCACCAAGTAGCCGGTAGCGCGAATGGTTACATCCGCGGCTTTCCTGGAGGCCCGGTGTCCCCACCGCGCGGTTTTAATTCAATACACGGCGGGAACAGCGGCCGGCGCAACGCCGGTCGTGACCGAGGCTCGAGTTTTGAACCCTGCTGGAGTTACTGCTGGGCCGGGATGTAGCTCAAGTCCTGGCGGTAAACCCAGATTTCGCTTCGCTCGCTCCGCACACCGCTATTAAACTCCTTGAGCAGCGCCCCGGCGCCTTGTTGGCCATAGACCCCGGCCAGCATCTTGGGGAATCTCGGCTCAGGCGGTTGGAAATCGGCCCAATTCTTGTGTGGCACGACGAGTGTCAGTTGATTCCCGTAGCCGCCGTTCACCAGTGCGTACCAATCGGCGGGTTCGCCGGGCCAATGGCTCTTCTCGATAGCTGCATTGACCGTTTTGATGGCGTCTGTGACTGCCGGCTGGCCGCCGTTCTTGAGAAAGAACGTGGTCACCTCATAGAAGGCCGGAGGCGCCTGCCCCGTATTTTCCGGGTGTCCGGTCAGATCTTTTCGATAGATCCAGTACATGATGTCGTAAGACTCCGTATTCGGGGCCAGTTCCGTTCCGAGCTCTTTCCACAAGCCTTCGCGGCCCGCCGCCGCTTCCGTGCGGAAGTCCTTCCAGGCATGGTCAAAGGTTCCCGTAACAAACTGGCCGGTTCGCGGTCCGGAGATGATGCTCCAGCAGTAAACGGGAGATGGATAGTTGTGTTGATGCAACCACTGGTTAACCTTCTTCCGGCCTTCCGCCCATTGATAGTTCATACCTGGCCTGGTCTTGACGACTGTAAGCTGGGCGATGACCTTGGGTTGCATCTGCGCGCTGGCGGGT
>CAYWMN010000365.1:0-1076 GCA_964459065.1 uncultured Acidobacteriota bacterium
CGTCATTACGAGTCCGGCTTCGTTTAGTTTATCACTCTGTAAAGCCGGACGAAGTAATCTCTATTTGTGATAAAATTAGAAGTGGGATTGTCCGCCAACCTAAAAGGGTTGGTAAACCTAAAAGCGAGACCTCGCCTGGCGGGCTTCGCCCCGATTAAGAATGTAAAAGGCGATGAATCGGATTCCGCAATGACTGGGCACTATTTGCCGATTACCCATTATCATCAAACACGAAGGTTGCTCCTACAATCGAACCGTTCTTTATCTCTAAATGTACTTTTTTTATTTTCTTAATAAATATTTTTTCAAGCCATCCGTTTACTCTGCTGATTGCTTTTTCCTTTACATCCTTAGGTGCTTGATCTTCATAGATTTGCCGGTAAGTATTCAGTCTTATTTTTATTGCACTTTCCATTACCGCGATTCTATCGGCTAAGAAATCTGCGGCTAAAATCTTCTGCCTCTGTGCAATCTCTAATTTAAGCTGCTTATTCCATTTTATTGCCGTAGGTTTGGAAATTCCAAGTTCATCACATATATCGGCCAAGGTAAAACCTTCCGCTCTTTTATGTATGAACTTTGATTTTAAATAGTCTTTTTTCATAAAATTTCCCCTAAAAAGTTAACCAAAGGTAAAAGTTTACTTGATTTATAGTTAACCGAAAGTAAAAGTAAGCTCAGTTTATAATATAAAAAAGTTAATATAAGGTAAACAAAAATTCAGCAAAAATCACCTTATTATATGCAAATTGTGTGAAATTTGTTTATAATTAAACTTTTCTGAAAAATATATTTAAGAAAAATCTCAAATTAAAATTATTATTTATTAACAAATGACTAATTACCAATAACGATTGTCGATTGTCGATTGACGTGCAGCGAGTTATAAAGCATCGAGCATCCGGTTTACCTCCCCTTGGGTATAGTTTACCACCCAAAGGGGAGGTTTACCGCCCGGTAGGGTGGTATCGAGTACAGAATTTTTTAATTTTTTGGAATAGCCACCACTATGTGGCAATCTTTTAATCTTTCAATTGCTACGAATGACCAATAACCAATAACCAATTGCTACGAAT
>CAYWMN010000365.1:1176-2874 GCA_964459065.1 uncultured Acidobacteriota bacterium
TTTAATCTTTCAATTGCTACGAATGACCAATAACCAATAACCAATTGCTACGAATAACCAATTACCAATTACAAATTACCACTTACCAATAAGCATTGAAATATTTGAGAAAATGCATATATTTATTTCTATAAAAATCACATCGATAAAATCCGGAATTGAATATGATTAAAATAAAACCCAAAAGCCCTGCCGGCAAAACTATTAAGCCGTTTATTATTATTTTTTCGATTTTTTCTTTAATATTTACTTCATATACCTTTGCACAAACAGTTTATGAACCAATCCACAGCAGCGTTTATGAGTTTTTAGATTTGATGGCGCAGAAAGGAATTATTGAATTTCATGATAATATAAAGCCCGTTAGCAGGGAGTACATTGCTCAGAAGCTAAATGAATTAAATTTATCCGCCGAAGTTTCAACGAAGGCGGGAATTAATAATTTGACGAAAGTGGAAAGAGAAGAGCTTGAGTTTTATTTGAAAGATTACGGCGTCGAGATAAACCACTTACAAAATTACAAAATTACAAGATTACAAAATTCATCCTCAGATAGTTTAAGAAACGGCGGTGAAACTACGATATTTGGATATGATCCCTTTGAAAGGTGGAGATTATTTTCTTACAGCGATAATTTATTTAAGCTTAATGTTAGTCCGGTTTTAGGATATACAATTGGGACGAAAGATGGCGCTAAATATTCGCACCGGTGGAACGGAGCTTACCTTTACGGCTACCTTGAAAACAGCATCGGTTTTAGTCTGAGATTCCAGGACAATTCCGAAACCGGAAGTACCGTTGACAGGTCAAAAGATTTTACTCCTCAAACAGGAATTATAGTTGTCAAATCGGATAAAAATCATATTGAATACAGCGAGGTAAATGCGGACATCAGTACTAACTGGTCTTGGGGTGATTTTACAGTCGCTAAGGATTTTCTCGAATGGGGTTACGGCCAAAGCGGAAAACTTGTTTTATCTGATAAAGCCCCTTCATTTCCCTTTATCAGGTTGGATATTCGTCCAACCAAATGGCTAAGATTTAATTATATACATGCATGGCTTATTTCGGACGTTATTGATTCAACTGCTTCTTATTACACATTAAGGCCCGGTCAAATAAGAACTATATATAGAGATAAATTTTTTGCTTCTCATACTTTAACATTAACTCCTACAAATGGTCTGGATTTTTCTTTAGGTGAATCGATAGTTTACAGTGACAAATTGCAAATTGCTTATTTAATTCCTATAGTATTTTTTAGGGCAGTAGACCATTATTTTAGTCAGACTGGTACATCAGGTTCAAATTCTCAGTTCTTTTTGGGAATAAGTTCCAGAAATCAAATTAAAAATACTCATTTATACGGGACTCTTTTCATTGATGAACTTACTTTGGAAGGCTTATTTAATCCTCAAAAGCAACGGAATCAATTTGGATTTACTTTAGGTAGCTCCGTAACTGACCTACCGGTTGATAATTTAACGTTAACTGCTGAGTATACTAAAATATATCCGTTTGTTTATTCCAATCAAACTCAGACACAAACATATCAAAACGCCGGCTATGTTATGGGCGACTGGATTGGAAATAACGCAGACCAAATTTACGGAGCGCTGAATTACAGGTTTATAAGAGGACTTCAGGCAACACTATGGGGACAATATATCCGCAAAGGAAGTCCCGGGACAATAGAGC
>CAYWMN010000366.1:0-2856 GCA_964459065.1 uncultured Acidobacteriota bacterium
AAATAATTAAACTGACGATACGCTTCAAAATCATCGAAATCACCATTCAAATAACGAAATGCGGGGGTATTATCGACAGAAGATAAACGATATTGTATCAGATCATTCAAAACATGTTTCCTTACGATAAATTTTAAATCCGATAAAACGATATCTTCGATGGAAATTTTAGACAACCCGCAAAGAAAATCGGCACATTCATATAAAAAATGATTATCAAAAATGTTTATGTCGTAACCATCAAACAAATCAAGATCGATTAAAGTTTTTCTGATCATGGCAGAAAAATCCAAGAATTCATTCACCGATAGATCCAGTCGAATATTGCCAACATGTAAATGGATAGATTCACCGATATTATCTTCGATCTGAAATCTTTTAATGCCTTTATTTCTGCTATTTAACATAGCAAGCGTGATAACCGCGGGATTACTCATCGTATGTTCTAATACTCGCTAAATGATAGATAGTTATTTAAGATCATTTTGTATTGGCGCTCTTTTAACATTCTAATAAGGACAGATGAAAACTTAAAAAATATGAGTTGAAACTTCTCAATAACCTCATTAACATCAATTAGTTTGATGAGCGTATCAATTCTCTCAACATACCCTTTTTGAAATTCTTTTTTATCGAAAATAGATCTTGTTACCAAGGCAACAAACTCATCTTCCATCCCTAACGAATAGTACGTAAAGCCATCCATTTTATTAAGAACTTTATTCTTCCACGCACTCGATTGTATTTTACGGTCCAAGGGTATCCATTCACCGGCATTTAAGCTGCGGCAGGAAAGTTGATAATTTAAATCCAACAATACGTTGTCTTTGTTAACAAAAAACTCAAATATTTTGGTACCATAAAGAAATCTGTCCTGTTGATGCGGATGCCTTAGACTTTTAAACCCATTCGTTTTAAGGAAATTAATCAATTCACTCCTCTCACTGTAATGAATCAGCAAATCAATATCCTTCCCGATTCTTAAACGGCCGGGAAGTTCATTATTTATATTTCTTATTAAAATATATTCAAAGCATGATGTATTTAATTGATTGAAAATATCAATAATCGAGTTTGAATTAACGTAACTCATTTTAACTTTTTTAGCGTCCTTAGATTCTCTTCTGCAAATAAGATTGTCAGGGCATATTGAATGTAATCTTTTTTATCTATCTCAAATCTCAATGTCTCTGATTGTAAATGAATTTGTTCGTCACAACCTTGCGATGGGGGACGATTAAGTTCAATTTCAATCTCTGAACCCAACAATTTTCCTTTTGCGAGGGTTTTTAGCTTTTCTCCCAATTTAATGGATATCCTTTTGATGTATATTTTGATAAAAAGTCAATTTTCATAAATGTCTTTAAAAATTATGATTCTTTGTCAACATAAGCACTTAAGAAAATAAAATGGATTTAATGCATTGATCTTTAATTTCAGTGAGGGATAAGTTTGCTTATCAAAAAAATCATATGCTAGATTTGCTGCCACGTGTCCTATGAGGGTAGCTACCGCTGCACCATAAATTCCATACAATGGAATTAAAATTATATTCAAAATAACATTAGAAATCATTCCTATAGATGCTCGATATAAATTTTTCTTAATGTAATTTTCTAGAATAAACCATTTTGAACATGCCACCCCCAAAAACACAAACACCCCGGCCCAGATATGAATACTCAAAACACCTGATGCCGGCAAAAAAGCCTCCCCGAACAGCACTTTAATTATCAAAGGCGCTAAAAAGGTCGTTGGAAGGGCAATGGCGGCGGCCAGCCATGCCATTAAATTATAAAGTTTCTGCAACCTCTGATAGTAAAGTTTTTCGCCTTGCTTTTTAGCATTGATGATAGAAGGGAATACGGAAGATGTAATCGCTATGGGTATAAAATACCATGCCTCGCTTAACCTCACCGCCGCTGCATAATACCCGACCTCTTCTGCGCCCAACATTCCTTTAATCATAACCTGGTCAATCTTCATATAAATCGTAATCGCAATTCCTGACAATATCAGCGGCCAGCTATCACTCAACAGTTCTTCTGCCGTCTTCCAGCTCCATTTCCAATACCAAACCTTACCGGTGTTTTTCAGATACATGGCAACCAACCCAATCGCCAATACAACTGCATCGATCAGAAAAACCCATGCAAAATAAATAAGGGGTGCTTTTATTACAATAAAGACCAGTTTAATGACAGACGATACAGTGATCTGAACAAACTGGGCATATACCATATATTTGGACTTCACTTCGGCCTGATAGTTAATGTCGATAACATTAAAAGCTTGAAAGACGAGGGCAAAGGCGATGATGATAATCATCGTATTTGTTTGGGCATTATTATGCGTAAAAGGGATTGCGGCGGCGATACCCATCCACACCAAGATTGTACTGCCGGCTTTCAGCCAGAAAGCAGTGCCAAGCAGTTCATCTCTTCGCTTCGGCGTTTTTACCAGTTCCCGCACCATAATATTGTTGACGCCTAATAATGTTGCCAGTGCCGTAAAAAGGCCCACAAAACTGCTTGCATAGCTTAAAAGACCGAATTGTTCCGGGCCCAGGTAGCGAGCGACATAGACACCGACAAAGAGAGCCACAGCCATACGAAATATACGTTCGGCCATTAACCAGGAAGTGTTGGCAAAATATCGTTTAAAGCCTTGGGAACTTATAGCGATTGCCATGATTTTATTCTCTCTTTGCTTCCCAAATCAATATATTAGGAACCTTTTTTAATTTGGGTTCGAATGCTTTGTATTCTTCCCTGCTCATGACCAGGGAACGAATTTTGCGTTTGATATATCGTTCAGTTTTTCTGCTCAAATCATTGAGGTGATATTGATCAATAT
>CAYWMN010000367.1:0-2793 GCA_964459065.1 uncultured Acidobacteriota bacterium
AAATCAGGTGGCCGTTGGCCGCGAGGTGTTCCGCGTGGACTGCGAAAGTTGCCACACTACGGATGGGTACAGAGGGATCAAGGGATTTCTGGCATTGCGCCAATGGGATCGGGCCAAAATCCACAAGATGCTGAGCGTTCTTTATCTGATGCACAACGACGTCATGCCGCCTTTTGCGGGCAACGATGCCGAGCACGCGGCGCTGGCGGCGTTTCTCTATTCGCTTGAGCCCACGCAGGCGAGCGAGGCCGGCCCCGCGGATGGACATACCGTCTTTGTGCGCAACTGTGCGATGTGCCACGAGCCGCGAAAGACGAATCCCCTGTTCAGATATCTGCCCAGGGACCCTGCCACGGCCGTCAAAGCCCTCGAACACTTGCCGAACCTGTTTCCCCTGATGCCGGATTTGAAGATGTCCGTCGCGGAGCGCGCGGCCCTGGTGCAGTGGGTCAACACCCAACGTGGAACTGCGGTTCCCGCGGCGGGCCAAGGAAGGAATTGAAATGATCGGTCCCAACCTGATCCCAACTCCGGACCCGAACCCTCTGCCGGCGCCTTATTGGGTTTTTGAAGTGCTTCTCCTCGTCACCTTTTATCTGCACATTCTCGCCATGAACTTTATGCTGGGCGGCGCGGTCCTTTCGCTTGTGTCAAAGTTGTTTCCAATAAAACGCAGAATCGGCAACCGCATGTTCTCCGACATCGCCAGGAAGTTGCCGGTTCTGCTGCCAGCGGTGATCACGCTGGGCGTTGCGCCACTGTTGTTTGTGCAAGTCCTCTACGGGCAGTTTTTCTATACTTCGTCTATTGTCATCGCCTGGCCATGGCTCTTGCTGCTGGTCCTTTTAGCCTCGGCCTATTACGGCTTCTATTTCGTGTCATACCGGAAGGAGCAGTATCCGCGCGGCGCCGGCCTGGTACTTCTTCTGAGCATCGTATGCATCTTCATTATCGGCTTTCTGCTGACCAACAACATTACCCTGAGCCAGACCCCTGCGCGTTGGGGAGCAAAATACTTTGCGGACCCCGGCGGATGGAATCTCAACCTCTCCGAGCCCACCCTGATTCCGCGCTATCTGCATTTCATGACCGCGGCTGTGGCGGTGGGAGGAATTCTGCTGATTCTGATGGCCTGGGCGCGATGGAAAAAAGATCCTGAGTATGCTCGCGACATTTTTCACCTTGGCGGCAAGACTTTCATGTACGCCACGATGGCCGAGTTTGCCGTCGGCGCCTGGTTCCTGATGGCCCTTCCTCGACCGATAAGCTCGCTATTGATGGGCGGCAACCTGTTGGCGACAACCCTTCTCGTGATTGGAGTGGGCGGCGCCATTGCAGCCATCATCTTGATGTCGAAAGCCCTTCGGGACCAAAACATTCGACTCGCGGGGTACTCCTCATTGGGCATCATGAGCGTGGTCATTCTCAGCATGATCGGAATACGAGAAATGGTGCTCCTGGCGTATCTGAAACCTTATTTTCACCCGGAGCATTTCGCGGTGAAAACGCAGTGGTCGGTGTTTCCTCTTTTCCTGGTCCTCTTCATAGCCGGGGTCATCCTCTGGTTCGTGATGCTAAAACGCTATGGCTTGTTCGCCAATTGGAAGCTGCCTGAGCGGTTTCGGCTTTGAGCGCGTGCCTCCTTCGACCTCCCTCAGAAAATTCGCAAGCTATTGCTGGATGCTTCTAACCCCTCGCCATTCCCATGCGGCGGGCATTCCTGCTACCAACCTGCAAATCCCCAATTGGGGGAAGAGACTTTGCCGCAGTTGGAGTATGATGTTGCTTCGCTATTGGGGGTAGACAGAGACCCAAAGCGCCCCAATGATTCAGTTCACATGAAAGCTTTTATTCCGGCAGCGCGTCGAGAGGGCCTGTTGGCAGCGCGAAGGGAGGAAACCTTTTGATGAATTTTCGCCAAACGTCCTGGCACCTTCTCGCGCTGCTCAGCCTGGGGCTTGCTGCCGTCATCTGGAACCCGGCCACCGCCTGCGCCGCTTCACCGGCCAACCAACTGATCTGGCAAATTGGGAAGTTCAATCGTTCTTCTTACGAACTCAACGAACACGCGAATATGCACAAGTTTCCCATTCCGGTATTTGTCGTCGGGAAAAGTGCGGCTGCGAAAGACTGGCCCAGTTTCCAGCCGGCATCACTAAACGGGAAATACGGCAACCAGCCCTATCCCTATTCGGTGATCTTTAACTTGCCCAGCGTAAAGCCGGGACCCTATCGATTAACGGTTGCCGTGCTGCTATTCCAAACCCGTGTTCCATGTTTGAGAGTCGCCATGAACGGACGGGCCGGGACATTTTACTTTCATCGAAAGCCGAATTTTTATCCCGGCAACAGTTCGACGGTGTTCTTCCCGACTTCCGGTTATGCCAAGCTAAACATCCTTTTCCCGGCGCGCTTTTTGCACGCGGGAAAAAACCGGCTGGTGCTGACAGCCATTGATCATCACCGTGACCCTGAGGGTGATTCGTTTCTCATCTATGATGCGATCCGCTTAAGCCGGCAAGCCCATCCCGCACCGGCGCGACCGCGGGTTGATATCCACCCCACGGTTTTTTACAAAAGCACACCCTCCGGCCTCCGGGAACTTACGGACGTTTTCGTAACGCTGGACCGGAAGGTAACCAGCGGAAGCTTAAAGTTCGTAGTGGGCGGCCGGACATTTTCCGCTCGACTTTCAAGCCAGCCCGATTTTGGACAGCAAAAGTTTGAGTTTGCGACACCTGCTCTGGAAACGTCTGCCCCGGCCAAAGTGGTCCTCAAAGTCAATGGCCTCTC
>CAYWMN010000368.1:0-2785 GCA_964459065.1 uncultured Acidobacteriota bacterium
GGTGCGCTGGCGCCCGAACAAGCTAGCAGCGTGGTCCTCCGGGGCTGAGGTCCGCGGGTTTTCGCTTTGTGATCATCCATCATCCCGACAAAAATAAAACCCGCAGACCGCAACGACGGCGGTCTTCGCTACCCGCTTGCCCTTACAGCTCGGGTGCGAGGGCGTTGAGGGCCCGCTTCCCTTTGGCCACTTGTTCGCCGAGCTTCTGCGAAACAGCGTGGAGGCTGCGCACGGGAACGACTCCGGCGATCTTGACCCTTCCCATCGACGCGAAGCTGGCGGAGGCCATGCAGCCGCACTCCGTACAGACCGGGCGGCCGCCGAACTGGCAGGGAGTGATTCCGGTGGCAAGGTCCGCGGAAACGCAAGCGGTTGCTTGCGCAAAGATGCACTGATCAGGAGAACGGGGCGGATGCAGGTAAGTCTCCAGCACGCCATCCGAGATGTCCACTTTGCGAAAGTCCGAGCGCAGTTGGGCAAGCGCCTGGACCACCCTGATGCGGTCCTCAGCGGACAGCCTCTCCTCGCTCGTGTCACCCTCTTGCGGGGTATAAAGGCTGAACCAGATTTTGCGGGCTTCCTGGCGCTCTGACCAGAAAGCCGTAAAGTCCCTGAGGTAGCCGGGACGTTTGAGAAAATGCCGGGTGACGGTGCAATGCACGATCAGGCGGTGGCCGGCGATGTGCTTCAGGATCCGCTCATAAGTGGCGGGCGCGCGGCGCCGGTCATGCTCGGGGGCAAGCCCATCCACCGAGACCACCAAATGCAGGGCCCGCAGCTCCCGCCAGGCAAGCGGAATGGGCCGGACCGCGCTGGTCACCAGCTGGACATCGATGCCCATGCTGTCGAGCTTGGGGAGCAGAATATCGAGTTCACGGTACCGTACCAGCGGCTCGCCTCCCACAATCGAGATGTAGGTCGGGCGAAACCGCTCCACCAGGCCCAGCACTCGGTCGATGAGAGCCTCGCCCTTGAAGTCGCTTAATTGCCGGAGAGGCCCGTTGTCTCCCAGGTGCCCCGGCTCGTAAGCGTAGCAGCCCGGACAGCGGAGCGGGCACTCGCGGGTAATCTCAATTGACAGCACCGGTTTGGAACCGCGAAGGATGCTTCCCCAGGCAGAAAGCACCCGCGAAATGTTGACGCCTCTCGCTTGCAATCCTCACCTCGATGCCCCGGGGGAGTGGTCTGCACAAGTGCTTGCTTGCTTTAATCCACCATACAGGCTCTTTGTGGCCAGGTGCAAATACTTATTTCCTGAGCAAGCTCTTCAGGCTGCCCCGGCGCTCCGTTCGGGCGACACAAAGCAGGCAGCAGCGAAGAGGTCCGCGTTTTTGCGTTCCTCTGCGGCTTTTCTGTGAATACAAACACCGAACAACCGCGGACCTCAAAACCGGAGGACCGCGCTACCCGCTGCGGCCAGAGGCCAGCGCTACAAAGGCGGGCAGGCTCAGAGCAGGATGCGGCAGGAGCTGGCTTTGATGAGCAGAAAGACGGGGACGCCGGGAGCCAGTTCGAGCTCCCGGGCCGAGTGGGGCGTGATGTGGACTTTGAGATCGACGCCGCAGTGGGCGACCAGTTCCACGTGTTTGCCAACGCGCAACAGCCGCTTGACGGTGCCGGCGAGAAGGTTGCGGGCGCTGGTGCGGGTGAGCGGCTCGCGGGAAACGATGATGTCGCCGGCCGGAATGCCCAGGGTGACGCGGGCGCCGACGCGAAACGGCGCGCTGGGAATAATAATGCGGCATTCGGGAAGGCTGACGACGCTGGTTCCCATCGCGGGCTGGTGTTCGGCGATCATTCCCGTGAGAATGTTCTCCGCGCCCACCACCTGGGCCGCGGGCACGTTGAGGGGGGCGTTAAAAACCTCCAGCGGCTTGCCCTGCTGCACGATGCGTCCCTGGTTCAAGACCATCAGCGAATCTCCGACGCGGACGGCGTCGGCGGGACTGTGCGTGACGTAGAGGAACGGGATGCGGGTGCGGCGTTGGAGCTGGACGATTTCATCGAGCAGGCGCGAGCGCGTCGCGACGTCGACGGCCGAAAGCGGCTCATCGAGCAACAGGATGGCCGGCTGCGAGGCCACCGCCCGCGCCAGAGCCACTCGCTGCTGCTCTCCGCCGGAAAGCGCCTGGGGACGCCGGCGGGCGGCATGATCGACGCCCAGCAGCTTGAGGAGTTCAAGGGCGCGCGGGCGGCGGGATTTTTCATCTTCGGCGCGCAGGCCGTAAAGGACGTTTTCCAGAGCCGACAGGTGCGGAAACAGCAGGTAATCCTGAAAGACGAATCCCACGCGCCGCCGCTGAATGGGCAGGTTCAGGCGCGACGCGGAATCAAAATAGACGCGGCCGTCGAGCGCGATCCGGCCTTCATCGGGGGCAACCGTGCCGGCGATGGAGCGCAGCGTGACCGTCTTGCCGGAGCCCGAGGGGCCGAAAACCACCGTGACGCCTTCGGCGGCCGTGAAGCGGACATCGAGCGCGAAGCCCGATTGCCCGTCGGGACCAAAGCGTTTTTTGATGGCGGCCTCGAGCATGACGATTACGCCTTCCTGGGACGCGTGAGCACGTTGGTGAGATAGATGACCGCAATCGAAACCAGCGTCAGAACCAGCGCCAGCGTCTGCGCCGTGCGGTCCTCTCCCGAAATGAAAGCCTCATAAATGGCGAGCGGCATGGTCTGGGTTTTGCCGCGGATGTTGCCGGCCAGCATCAGCGTGGCGCCAAATTCGCCCAGCGCGCGGGCAAAGCTGAGCACTACGCCGGCCAGGATGCCTCGCGAGGCCAGC
>CAYWMN010000369.1:0-2772 GCA_964459065.1 uncultured Acidobacteriota bacterium
CCGCGTTTCAACTTCTTCCGTGGTAAACACCTTGCTCACGCCTTGCAGCTTGATCAAACTGTTTCCGTTTTCTTCCATCGTTGCCTCCCTCCGTATGCCGCACGAGTATCTGCGACTGCAGGTAAATCGTTTGACCTTAAAAGTAGGAATTCATACAATAAAAGTATGAAAACTACAGTCTCTGAAAAAGGGCAGATGACTATTCCCAAACCTCTCCGCCGCCGGCTGGGCATTCGGGCCCGGCAGGTGCTGGATATCCGCGAGGAGGGCGGCCGTCTGGTCGTTGCCAAAGCTGACAGCCGCGACCCGGTCGAATCTGTATACGGCGTTCTCAAGCTGGGCCGCCCCACCGACCGGCTGATGGCGGAACTGCGGGGAGACCGGCACAAGTGATCACCGCTGTTGATACCCGTGTCCTGCTGGACGTCTTCGGAGCGGATCGCACCTTTGGCAGACGTTCCGGCGAGGCGCTTCGGCGCGCTATCGCGGAAGGCCAGCTTGTCGGGTGCGAGATTGTGTGGGCGGAGGTTGCGGGATTTTTCCCCTCGGCCACCGCGGCGCGCCAGGCCATGGATCGGTTGGGTGTGGAGTTCAGCGCCCTCACGCTGGAGACTTCGCTTGAAGCCGCCCGCGCCTGGAAAGCCTACCGGCGGCGCGGAGGCCCGCGAACCCGCGTGGCCGCGGACTTCCTGATCGGCGCGCATGCCTTGCTCCAGGCTGACCGCCTGCTCTCTCGCGACCGGGGTTTTTATCGCACTCACTTCAAAAACCTCCAGATACTTGATCCCTCAAAAGCGTGACTTTGCAAAAGCCGCGGATCTAAAGATCCTCGCTCCAGGGCTACGGCACTTCCCATCACCCAATCGTCAAATCCCTCAAGCCTTCAATGGCCTCACTCGTACCTCAACGCCACCATGGGATCGACCTTGGCCGCGCGGCGCGCGGGGATGTAACAGGCCACGAGCGCCACGGCGATGAGGATCAGCGAGACCACGATAAACGTCAGCGGGTCGGTGGGCTTCACGCCATAGAGCAGGCTGGACAAGAATCGCGTGAGCGCCAAAGCCCCCGCAATGCCAATGGCAACGCCAACCAGAGCCAACTTGAGCCCCTGCCCAATGACCATTTTGAGCACGTCGCGCTTCTGCGCGCCCAGCGCCATGCGAATGCCGATCTCGTGCGTACGCTGGCTGACTGAGAACGCCATAACGCCGTAAATCCCAATCGCCGCGATCAATACCGCAAGCCCAGCAAATATGCCGAGTATTTCTGCCCGGAACCTCGGCTCGGCAGTGGACCGGGAAAGAAGCTCTTCCACGGTGTGCAATGACGCCACTGGCTCCGCCCGGTCAACAGCGCCAACCGCTCGCATGAAGTCAGCTCGCGTCACACGCCCTGCCGTATGCAAAACAAGGAAGGCCGACGGAGGTGGCTGCTGAAGGAGCGGCACGTACATGGCTGGCCAAGGCTTTTTGCCGAGACTAAAATCCCGGACGTCGCCTACCACCCCGACAATCGTCATCCACTTCGGCGGATCGACCATCGTGATCCGCTTCCCAATAGGGTTCTGATTGCGGAAGAACTGCCGCACCGCCGTTTGGCTAATAATGACCACGGGGTCTGATCCTTCACGGTCGCGCTTGTCAAACTCCCGGCCCTCCAGCAATGGAATTCCCATGGCCCGGAAGTAGTCCGGACTTGCGCTGGAGTACGTGGTAAATTTATCGGAGTTCTGTGGTTTGGGTGTTTGCGAGCCCTCGATGCCCAAGGTAAAAGCCACATAGACACCACCACCCATTGGAAATGAGTTGACGAATGCCGCCTCGCGGACACCGGCCAGCTTTCGGGCCGAGTTAAGGACCTGGTCGTAAAACTCGCGTCGGCGCTCTGCGGGTCGGTACTCAGGTGCAGTAAGGAACAAGCGGGCGCTTAACAAGTTACTCGACCGAAAGCCCGGGTTTACCTCGCTCAGCGCACCCAGGCTTTTGATCAGCAAACCAGCTCCGATGAGCAGAATTAGCGCTAGCGAGATTTCGACAGTTCCCAGCGCCGCCCGGAGGCCAGAACCTTGCCTGGATCCCGCCGCCGGCGGCCGCTTGAGCTCCTCGCTCAGGGCAACTTTCGATCCTCCGAACGCCGGCAGCAGGCCGCTGATAACACCTGTAAGCACGGCGATGGCAAACGTAAAGGCAAGAACTGAGGCGTCCAAACGAATCCCGCTTGCCCCAAGCTGGTTGGCCGGCACAAGCGTTCGGCCACCGCCAATCCAGCGACACCGCCAAACAGGGCAAGAAGCGCACTTTCCGTGAGCATCTGGCGCACGAGGCGGGTCCGGCTCGCGCCAACTGCAGCGCGGACGGTTATCTCATGCGCCCGCCCGGCGTTTCGTGCCATCAGAAGATTTGCGACGTCTCCGCAGGCTATGAGGAGAACTAGTCCAACAGCCCCCATCAGAACTAGCAGCGAAGGGCGCACGTTTTTTACGAGTTCCAAATGAAGTGGCGTCACGCTTAGCTCGGGGTTGCGCGAAGCCGGGTGCCCTTGCATGAGATGATGACGAAAAACGAGAAGTTCGCTACGTGCCTGTGCCGGTGTGACGCCAGTTTTTAAGCGGGCAATTTGCCGATTCACAATGCCTTGCTCACCAAAAAGGCTTGGGCCCGTGGTGTGTTGAGCCGGAACCCAGATTTGGGTGTCGGTGGGAAATTCGAAGCCTCGTGGCATAATTCCTATGATTGAGAAAGGCCGACCGGCCAGATCAATACTCTTGCC
>CAYWMN010000370.1:0-2726 GCA_964459065.1 uncultured Acidobacteriota bacterium
GCGAACTCCCTGCTCGTCGTTCGAAGCCACAAAAGCCACCGACCCCGGACCCATGTCCGAACTCGTCCCGTTCAGCGTAATCTCCAG
Organism: uncultured Acidobacteriota bacterium; assembly: GCA_964459065.1. Classification (GTDB taxonomy): domain Bacteria; phylum Acidobacteriota; class Terriglobia; order UBA7540; family UBA7540; genus JAMCXS01. The sequence goes on from CAYWMN010000370.1 coordinate 88, forward strand.
CGTACCCTCGCGGATCAGGAAAATCTCTTCATGGCGGTGGTGATGCGGAGGATGCGGCCGGTTGCCCGGAGCCAGGTCTGATTCGTGAATCTCAATCCGGCAATTCTCGTGCGTCAGGCCGTTCAGCACCGGCCGGGACGTATTGGTCGGGCCGTGATGAACCGGCAGGCCGGCAAACTCATAAACCCTGGAAGTCAAATAGGGTTTGTCGGCCCCCAGCGCGCTTGAGGCCATCAGCGCCGGCAACGCCAGCAATAAAGTTCGTCGTGGATTATCCATTTGACCACTCCTTTCGTTCACAGTCTCACCCTGCAACGCCGCATCTAAAACGTTTTCAGCGCGGTGGGATCGAGGCCCTTTTTCGCCTCTTCCACCATGTGCTCGCCCAGCAGGTCCCAGCTGACAAAATGCCCTCCGGCGGTCGGCGCTCCGGTGTCCGGGTTGTAGCACTCGTTCATTCCGCCCGTTTTCTTGAGGTCCCGCACCAGCAGCTTCTGCGTGCGCCTGGCTACCTGCAGCGCCTGCTTCCGGTAACCGTAATTCATCAGGCCGTGCATTATCAGGTAGCTCGACACCACCCACACCGGCCCGCGCCAGTAGCCGTGCCGCGGATCGTAATGCGGGTCGGTCGCTGCAAGCGTGCGGATGCCATACGGCGCCCAGAATTCCCGAGGATTCAGAAGATGCTCTTCAATCATCCGCTTCGCCTGGGCGTGGGTGGCAATGCCCGCCCACAGCGGAACAAAGTCCGTCCAGGTCAACACGTGGACCATCTTGCCGGTTCGCGAATCGATATTCAGGAAAGTACCTTCGGTCTCCGACCACATGCCGTCCCGAATCCTGGCGGCCAGCGCGTCGGCTTTTTGGGTGTACATCGTGGCGTCCGCCGGATGGCCCAGCTTGGCGGCAAGAATCGCCATGGCCCGGTATTCGCGATAGATGTAGCATTGCAGGTCCACCCCCTCAGTCTCGAGCGCCGCCGGACTCCGGGGAATGGCCACGTTGTTGTCCACGCCGCTTTCCACGCCGTTGAACCAGATAAAGAAGCCGTCCGGGGCGCGCCGCGTGTTTTCCCAAAAGTTGAGCGTCATGGCCAGCTTCTTGTACCAGGGCTGCAGCCACTTCGCGCTTCCCATGGTGAGCGATGCTCGAAGGGCCATCTGCGCCAAAAAGGGCTTGCACATTTCCGGCAGCGCCCAGAGCCCCTTGGGACCAATCTCCCGCGGAACGTAGCCGGAGTGATCGGCCTTGACGCCGGGATAGCTCAGGAAATTCTTGACCGAATCCGCCAGCGGCTTCCCTTCGCCGTCGTAGCTGAGCGCCACGCCCATAAAATACGTATCCCAATCAAATAGTTGGAAGTAGGGGCCACTCGGAACCAGATACGGATATTTCAGCAGCCCTTTGGGCGGCTTCACGATCTTGTCTTTAACCTTGTACTTCTGGAAAAGCTGCGAAACCTCGGTCTTGTTGCGGGCTGAAGCGCTGGCCGCGCAACCCAGAACGCAAACCGCCACAAAAGCAAGCGCCGTTGGCAAACGATGCCTTCGGCAGGATAACCTGGAAATACCCAAAACGACCCTCCTTACAGAATCGAAAACTATGGCCGACCATTGTAACCGCCGCTCACGGCCTCACACCTCGACCTTGATCGTCACGATTTCCCAGGGTCCAACCGGAAATTCCAGCGAGCCATCAGCCTCGGGATGCAGGGATTCCTCGTCGTATTCGATCAGGCTCGAGCGCCAGGCTTTGCGGATGGGCTTGGAAAGCTGAATTCGAGCGGTGCCCTCGCTGCCTTCCGCCTCGTAAAACCGAATCACAATGCGAGGGTCACTGCCTTCCGCTTTCTTCATCGCCGTCAGCACCAGATTCGACGGCTCCATCTTCAGAAACTCCGCTGCCGGCGGCGCTAGAGCCTCGCCGCTTGCTCCCGCCGCATTGCCGACAAAGGCCGTGAGGCGGTAATTGAAACCGATGGCATCGCGGTAACGCAGCCGCCAGTCTCCGTGGTGGGGCAGCAGCGCCATCCGATAACGATGATTTCCTTTTTGCGTGAACCAGTAGACCGGATTCCAACCCACGCTCTTGCGCGTGGAGAGCAAAGCATGTTGCAAAACCGGATAAGCCACGGGATCCGTGGTCTCGTCGCGAAACAGGTGAACGGTACTGTCGGAAGCAGCCATGCACCCCCAGCCCTGGAAGCGCCGGGCGGACGCATCGACCCAATTAATGGCCTCGCGGTAAGCAAGTCGATGGTCCCCGCCGTACACGTCCGCTCCAAACGCTGAGTCGGACAGCAGGGTAAAGTCCATCTCATCCTTCCCCATCTCGACCGTTCCGAAGGGAACCTCGTAACTCAGGCGGAAATCCTCCAGGTTGATCGGAAAGGCCGCCCGCAGCTCGCGCGCCGGCGTCCCATCCCAATTCGCCAGCTCGACCTCCAAATCCACCCGGTCCAGCTCATGATAAAGATGGAAGTGCTCCCGCAAGGTAAAATGCTCAAACCTGGCTTCGCGCAGTGCTGTGGTGCGAATGCCGGTGCGTACGAAACGGTTGAACGGAAAAGCGTGGTTGCCGGTCTTGTCGAAATTCTCCATGGTGACGTTTTCGATGGAGTCCCAGGCGTTTCCCGGAGC
>CAYWMN010000371.1:0-2709 GCA_964459065.1 uncultured Acidobacteriota bacterium
TCGGCAAAACACCAGAGGCAATCCGCAAGATCAAGAAGAGGCTGTTGAGTGCGAGGAAACCTCACAATTCTCAATCCCTTTCAACTCAAAACGATAAACGTCTTCGCTGGGCTCGGGATCATCGACGTAAATCTTGGCGGTCCAGCCGTTGTCGGGGCTAGGCGACTGGAGCAATACCGTCCAACCGCGTCCCGAGTGGCGCTCCAGGAAGTAGGTCAAATGGCGCGCAGGGATTGGCTGAACTATCTTGTAGTCAATATTGTGGGCAAGATTGCCGGTCTGATGATCGTCGGTAAGTTCCTTCCCCCGAATCGCCAGGATCTCACGCCCGTCGACGGAGCCTGACCATGAAAGGAAGGTCTGGGCTGAAGGGCAACTCCTGGCCAGGGCCGCGTCGTGAGCCTCGGCCGCCCGCAGTTTGGCTGCAATCTCCTGCGGGGTTGGCGCTGCTGCCAAATAACGTTCAAGAGCCTCCCGATTGGCCAGCGCGCGACTGGCGATATCCATAACAATCTGCACCGCCCCCAGGCGGAAATGCCCCGGCTCTTTCTCGTAAACTGAGAACGTATTCTTCAGGTCCGTAAGCCGATATGCCAGTTCTTCGTGGAGCTTCCGGGTCGGAGTGTCCCGGTAAGCAAAACAAATCAAAAAGGTCTGAACATAGGCGCGGTACATGTTAAAAGCTTCCCGCACCCGCCAGATGCGCTGCCGCCACGCTTTGCCCACGGCAGGATCGCTGAAGGCCGGCGTCAGTCTGTCCAAGCGGCTGAGAACCTCGTCATAACGCCAGACCCCCGCTGCGACCTGTGACATCGTTTCCCGCATCCACGGCTTGCAGTTAAGGTAGATCCCCCGAAGGAAACGATCCTGGCCGGCACCGTGATCAAAGATAGGATTGCCGCGGAGAACAAAATGAGCGCCACCGAAAAGTTGCTGGGGATTCCATTGCAGATCAACAAGCGGCTGCAAATACCAGCAGTCGCGGACGAGATCCCCCAAGGAGGGCAGAAGATCAGCGACCTGGTCGGCGACGGCAGGGCCAAGACGCCGCTTCGCCCAATCCCGCTGGATTGAATGGAAATCGGCGTTGGGCGTCCACGAAAGTCGCCAAATGCAGTAGGCCACCGATTCGTCAATGGCGGTATCGGAAACGTCCTGATGGAACTGATCCGGCGCAACCCCGCCCAGCAGCCCCACGGCACCCCGCTCCCGGGCCCACTGCATCCCACTCTGGACAAAGGGCATCGCGTAGTCGAGGATCGGACTTGTGCAGCGGTTGATCTCAATGGTTGCGATGGTGGCATGAGGGGTTACACCAAAGGTCGGATTGAGCGGCTGCCATTCCCATTGGTCACACAGAGTGAGTTTGATCCCCGCGAATAACTTCTTGGTCGGCAACTGCGAGTTAAAAATCTCCTGGTAGATTTCCGGCACGCTGGCCTGCTCGTAATTGTTGGTCGCCCAGGTACGATGAACATATTCCTTGTCGAACTCACCCACGATGACGCTATGGAGCGTCTGGAGAAACTCGCGGTAGTTGTCCACAATCCCACGGTCACCCTTGTCCCCGCGGTCATGGATCAAATCAAAAGGCAAAACGCCGGGCCAGGGAATCACCTCTCCGGTGCGCGTCATGATGCCGTCAATGCCGGGCAAGGCGCTAAGCACCTCGCGGTATTTCGAAGCCAGGGCCCGCCACAAATTGGGATCGGACGTCGAAAGCCTGGCTCCGTGCGCTTTCAGCCAGGCAGGTTGATAGATCAGCTCATCCCCGTAAAGGAAAAATCCCACGCCCAACTGGTGCGCCTCCTCCGCGGCAGCCTTCAGGAATTTCCGGTGTCGCTCCACCTGGGAACGCAGGGCCGGCTCCCACACCACCACGCGGTTCGTCCCTCGCACCACCACATCCGTAGCTCCGCCCCGAGCCGCCACCAGCACGTCGCGCCGAAAGCTTGCAAGATCTTTGGCGACCACCTGCCTGGAAATCCCCTGGCTGGAAGCGCTCAGGTAAGCCAGGGATCTGGAAAAAGCTCGAACGGCTTTGTGGGCCCCCGGCGGGATTTTTCCATTGCAAGCCACTCGGTCTGCCAGCCACAACAGCCCCGCTTCAAGGCTGAGAGGTTCCGGCGCGCTCAGAGTTCCGCCACCGGCAGGCAGGGGCTCCCAGCTAAACCGCTGGGGCAATTTCGCAGAGGCTTCAGCCCGCGCGGAAGCGGGGGCAAGAGCAAGGCGGATCGGTATTGCAGGCGCTCCGCCGCGTTCGGCCAGTTGGTACCCCTGGTCTGATAAAGACTTTTTAAGAATGGGAATAGCGTCAGCAACCACGGGCGCGGAGGTGATCTCGCGCCGGCCTTCAATCCTCACCACAATATGAGAATTCCCGCCGCCATTCGAGCTTCGGTGCTTCTTCACATCGGCGGCAGCCGCTCCAACCGGAATCCATGCCGCCGGAACCACCGAAAACGCCTTCAGTAAATCGCGTCGGTTAACGCCACCTTTCGGTTTGTCACTTCCTCTTTCAGTCATACTCGTCACCCCTGCATCTTTGGATAACCCCGCCGGTCCGGCTCGCCGCCAGACTCCTTCGATCCCTTACCGCAGCACCTTCATAAAAGTAAAACCTTTCCCCCGTGAAAAGGAAACCAACCGATAGCCGTTACCGTGAACCCTGGAGCCTTCTGAAGATGACGCCCTATGCGGTCTAAAAGG
>CAYWMN010000372.1:0-2695 GCA_964459065.1 uncultured Acidobacteriota bacterium
CGTGCGGTTGCCTTACTCAATGATGAACGTGGCGCCGATCATTACTCCCGGAATTAAGGACAGGTATCTTACGGATAAGATTTACGGTTTTCCTTCCGGGGGCGGAGTTGTGCTGATGCCGACCCAGGGAACCCCGGAAACGGACCCGGCCAAGTCCGCTTCATTGTATGACCACGGTCAGGAGACAGCGACTCCTTACTATTACGCGGTAACGCTCGAAGACTACGATATTGAGGTCGAGTATACGGTGAGCGAGCGCGCAGCCTTCTACCGAATGACATTCCCGAAGGATTCTTCGGCGCATGTCTTGTTCAGTGTCCGCGGCGATTCGGTCCTGGGGTTGCGAGACTCCGCGTCTCTTTCCGGATACCAGACACAGGATGATGGGCAGCGGACCTATTTCTATGCTGAGTTCTCGGAACCTCTGGAGTCGTCGAAGACTTGGCGCGGCCCGCAAGTTCCCTTGGACCGGCGGCAACCACCCGGGACCGGTCCGGGGATCATGGCGGATTTTAATGCGGCGAAAGGCAGCCCGCTTGGAGTACGGCTGGGAATGTCGCACATCAGTATCCAGCAGGCCCAAAGAAATCTGGCGCGCGAAATCCCTGAATGGGACTTTGATGCAGCAAAAGCCAAGGCGCGCGCAGTCTGGAACGAGGCGCTTGGCAAGATCGCGGTCAAAGGAGGAACGGAAGAAGAGCGCACGATCTTCTATACGGCCCTGTACCGTACCATGGGCTGGCCCGTGAACTGGGTCGAGGAGGACCAATATTACAGCCCGGTTGATAAGCAGGTGCACCCGGCGGGTGGACGGGCCTTTTATCCCTCCGACGGCGCGTTGTGGGGCCGTTATCGCTCACAGCTTCCCTTACAGCTTTTGATCGATCCGCAACGCCAAGCCAACTTGGTTCGTTCGTTTCTTAGCATGTACGATCAGAGCGGCCGCATGATGGGTACCGGCCGGCGAGTCATGATAGGACACCATGTGGCCGCGCTGGTGCTCGACAATTACGTCAAAGGTTTTCGCGACTTCAATCTCCAGAAGGCTTATGAGGGGCTCAAGAAAAATGCCATGGAAATGACCCTGTTGCCATGGCGCGATGGGCCGCTCACGACGTTGGACCGGGTCTATCTGGAGAAGGGCTTCTTCCCGGCGCTGGGCAAAGGCGAAGTTGAGACCGTGAAAGAAGTTCATCCCTTCGAGCGCCGGCAGGCTGTTTCGGTTACTCTTGAGGCCGCTTACGATGATTGGTGTACGGCGGAAATTGCCCGGGCGCTTGACCGGCAGGGCGACTACAAGTACTTCCTTCAACGTGCGCACAACTACGAGAAGGTGTTCGATGAGGGCGCGGGTTTCATGGCGCCCAGGACGGCCGACGGGCAATGGGTGTACGCCTCCGAGCAGTTCAATCCGATCTGGGCGGGCGGCCAGGGGGGACGGAACTATTACGCCGAGATGAATGCCTGGAACTACACGTTCCACGTCCAGCAGGACGTTGCTGGACTGATCGATCTGATGGGCGGAAGAGAAAAATTTATGGCCAAGCTGGATACTCTTTTTACCGAGCAATACGGCGATTATCCCTATGGCGACCCGGCCCGTGGCGAGATGAAGGGGTCAAAATACTTTTTCCTGTCGTGGTTTCCCGATATGAGTGGCCTGATCGGTCAGTACTCGCATGGCGACGAGCCGAGCTGGCACATCCCATACCTCTACAACTATGCCGGTGCGCCCTGGAAGACGCAGCGCAAGGTGCGGGAAATCATGAAGATCTGGTACAACGCAGGCCCTCTGGGCTTCTGTGGCGACGAAGACAACGGAGAGATGTCATCGTGGTATGTGCTGAGCGCCATGGGATTTTACACCGTGTGCCCAGGCAGGCCGGTTTACGACATTGGGAGTCCTATCTTCGAGGAAATCCGGATCACGGTCGGCGACGGGAAGGTATTTACCATCACGGCGAAGGACGTTTCTTACAAGAACAAGTATATACAATCTGCGACGCTGAACGGCAAGCCTCTCAACAAGCCATGGTTCACGCACGATGATATCGTCGGTGGCGGGACGCTCGTTCTGGAAATGGGCCAGCGTCCCAACAAGAACTGGGGCAGCGCACCGGATGCCGCGCCGCCGTCGATGGAGCGGGGGACATAGCGCGATCGAATATGCCGCCCGGCTGCGGCGATGAAGGAAATAGTGAAGTGAGCATCGCCCGCTTGCCATCATGCTTTTATCTGTGAGCGGAATCGGTAGCTTCCCGAACCGGCTTCAAATATGGACCTCTCATCTTCGTCACGAAGCCATCGAACCCCGGCGGCCGCGTTGCCGGGTCTTCCACTTTCTCTCACGGACGAGGCATTAACGGCCGGGACATGCAACGTTGCCGTCGTATTGACGGGTAGGATCACATTCCAAATAAACTGATCGTTTTCCCGCCGCCAATCACTGACGATTTCTCCGTGTGGCGACTGATGTGACGCCCTTACAAATTTGAGGCCGGTAACCGGAGTCGGACGCATGATAATGTGTTGGAAGCCCGGCCTCAACGGGGCCGAGCGGATACCTGCCAAATTCTCATAAAACCATGTGATGAGGTCGCCGACCAGCATCAGGTGATTCCGGGAGTTCATTGCGGGGTTGGCGGTATTGCCATTCCAGAGTTCCCAGATCGTAGTCGCCCCGTGGTTGATCATA
>CAYWMN010000373.1:0-2687 GCA_964459065.1 uncultured Acidobacteriota bacterium
AATGTTTCCCACGAGCTGCGAACCCCGCTGACGGCCATTCACGGCTATGCGGAAACGCTGCTCGAGGGCGGGCTGGAGGACGATGAAAACAACCGGAAATTCGTTGAGATTATCAGAGCCCACGCGACGAGGCTCAGCAACATCTCCTCCGATTTGCTGAGATTGTCGGAGCTTGAATCGAACCGGGTCACGCCCGAGCCCGAACGCATCTCGGTCGCCGCCGCCGTCGAAACCGCCCTTCGAACGGTTGAGCCGGAGTCGCAGCTTCGCGGAATCAAGGTGATCAGCAGTCCGCCGGGTCCGCTTGAGATTATGGGGGAAAAAGGCCGGCTGGAGCAGGTGCTCGTCAATCTTCTGGATAACGCGGTCAAGTTCAACCGGCCGGGAGGCGAGGTTCGCCTGGAAGTCGAACCGGCGCCGGAGGGAAAAGTTCGCATTGTCGTTTCCGACACCGGGCTCGGAATTCCCTCCACGGATTTATCGCGAATTTTTGAGCGCTTCTACCGCGTGGACAAAACGCGCTCGCGGGAGATGGGAGGAACCGGCCTGGGACTTTCCATCGTGAAGCATGTTGTCGAGCTCATGAAGGGCACCCTCCGCGTGGAAAGCCAGCTGGGAAAAGGATCCACGTTCACCATCCTCCTGCCCGCCGCTGAACCCCGCCCGCAACTGATTTAACTTTTCCGCTCATCCTGCAGTTTTAACCGTAGATTCACACCTTTGTCATCACTTCGTAACACTCCGCTGGCACTCTGGAAGCGTTAAAAAAAGAATGAATCACTTTGAATCAACAAGGCAGGTTAATGATGAAACCAAAATTTTCTGTGTTGTTAGTCCACCATCGCGAGGAGCGGTTTGAGACTCTCAACCTTGTTCTGGAGGCGCTTTCGGCCCAAAAGCTCCGCGTGCGGAGCTTGCAGGAAGCTGAAGCGCAACTTTGCGAAATGCCGTGCCCACACCTCGTGCTGACCGATTCGGTGCTGCCCGACGGCAACTGGATGGATGTGCTTGATGTGGCCGCCAAGGCGGCTGAGCCGGTCAACGTCATTGTGGTTTCCGCGGTCAACGACCTCAAGCTCTACCTCGACGCCATGGACCAAGGGGCGTATGACTTTATGACGGATGCTTTCACGGTTCCGGAAATCGTCCATGTTCTGAAGTGCGCGCTGGACAGCGCCGCCCAACGGCGGAAGTCACCCGTTGTCGGCTGCGTGCCCGTTTCACAAGAATCTCCCCAAATCGGGCTTTAGGAGCTTGCGCCCGGGGGCAGCCGGGCGGATTTAGGGATGACAAGTTTTCACAGGGCGCAGTAGGGCCTCTCCTGACCAGGGCTGACGGTGCGCCTTCAGCCCTGTTTTTTTCCGGGCGGTGTTTTTTTGTAACAGAAATGTAACCATGCCGTAACACTGAAGTCATCGGGGCGGGCTATCCTTGCCAACGTCCGACATCAATGAAATCAAACATCATTACAGATACAACCAACACACTGAACCTCAAAAAGGAGCAGATCATGCACGTGCGTAGATTCAGACTGGGATGGCTGCCAGGCATTGTGATGCTTGCCGCCGGAATGATGCTGCCGGTGAACGCATCCTCCGCCCAAAAAATGGGAGCTTCCGGAAACTCGGCAGGCGTTCCGGCAAACCCGGTTCGACACGGGAAAAGTTCCAAATCAAAAGTAGCAAGCACATCCCCGAGTCCAGCCAAGGAAAAAGCTTCGTCCATTTCGGCGGCCAGTAAGAAGCAATCCCGCGAAATTTCAGCGTTGAAACAGCAGCTGGCCGTTCAGCAAAAACAGATCACCCAGCTTCTCCAGGCTGTCGAAACTCTGAATGCACGCCTGGGGAGCGCCGCTAAAAAAGAGGAGGCGACGGCAGCAAACTCCCCTGCTGCTCCAAAGGAAAGCGCCGAGGTTGCAAGCCTCGCTCCCATCCTTCCGCCTCTGCCAAAAGCTAAGTCCGAAGCCACGGGCGAACTGCTGAGCATGAATACCGCTGCGAATCCGGCCGGGCCGTCGGAAGGGCGATCCGCGGTTCAGCCCGCCTCCGGCACGTCCAACGCCGCCGTGACGGCAGCGCCGGTGGCGGAAAAGGCGAAATCCAGGCCCTTACTGGATCTTGACCATGGAAAAATCAAGATCGGCACCACGTTCTTTGGGCTCTATCGCTATTACACGGACACGGGCTTCGGGCCACAAATCCTTACCCAGATTAACCGCCCGGGTCCTGGCAACGGCGGGTTCAACTCTTTTGACGTTAATCGCACCTACCTCAATTTCTTCTATTCCCCGAATGAGGACCTGACGTTCCGCGTGACACCCAATCTTTACCGCCAGTATGGCGGGGCGTCGGCAGAGAAGCTGGGTAAAGTTGCCGGCACGGGATCCACGATAAACGGCAATCTGGTTCTCCGCGTCAAGTATGCCTATGTGGATTTCAATAAGCTCTTTGCTCATAGCAAGGCGTTTGGCAAGGACAAGCTGACCTTCGGCCAGCAGCAACAACCGCTGACCGACTGGGAAGAAGGTCTGTATGGATACCGGTTCGTCAACCTGACGCCATGGAACTATTTGAGCATGAGCTCAACCTATCCCGGCGTGAAGCTCCACGGCCCGATTGAGATTAACGGCAAACAGTACCTGGATTATGAGGTGGGAGTTTTTAATAACCAAAGCTTCCACTCTTATG
>CAYWMN010000374.1:0-2678 GCA_964459065.1 uncultured Acidobacteriota bacterium
TCTCCTTGTTGCGGGAAGTGAGCGTGATCTGCAACTCCTTGGAGGCCACCAGAGCGTCTTCAAAGAAGAGCTCATAGAAATCTCCCAGGCGGAACAGTAGCAGCGCATTGGGATGCCGCTCCTTAATGCCGCTGTATTGGCGCATTAGAGGGGTGGAAAATTCGCTCATAGGACTGATTTGCGGAGGATATTATACCGTGTTGAAGGCCCCAGCGGGCAAGGGAGTTTTGGCGCGGCAAACCGGCGCGCCCTAGACAGAGGCCTGCGAGCGCAGCACGCAGAGGTCCGGAAGCTGCCGATATTGCTGGTTGAAATCGAGCCCGTAGCCCACCACGAAGACGTCCGGGATGGGGAATCCCACGTAGTCGGCCCGGACGGGCACGACGCGGCGCGACGGCTTGTCGAGCAGGGTCACGAGCCTCAAACTGCGCGGCCGGTGGACGGAAAGAACTTCCTGGAGAAATTGATAGGTGCGGCCGGTATCCAGAATGTCTTCCACAATCAAAACCTCGCGGCCCTCGATGCTGACGTCAAGGTCTTTGGTGATTTTGACCTCGCCCGATGGTCGGGTTCGCGCTCCGTAGCTGGAAATGCCCAGGAAATCGACCGTCACGTCAAGGTCGAGCCGGCGGACGAGATCCGCCATAAAGACCCAGGCGCCCTTCAGAATGCCCACCAGGTGCGGGGTGCGCCCGCGATAGTCCCGGGCAATTTCGGCGGCAAGTTCGCGGACGCGCCGGTCAATTTTTTCCCGCGACAGTAAAATTTCCGCGGCATGTTCCCGGTTTTCCTGGCTCATTTTCACTGTTTCCCGACGTTGACGCCATTCGAGGCATTTGCTAGACTTGAGAGCTTAGAGCTATTGCAAAGGAGAATTTGTGGCAAATCATAAGTCTGCTCTCAAGCGCCTTTCACAGACGCACGCTGAAACGGAGCGCAACCGCGCCCACCGCACGCGCCTTCGGCACCAGATCCGCGAGCTTCGCCGGGCCTTCGACGCCAACGACAAAGCGAAGGCGGAGACCCTGTTGAAGCCGACCCTTTCCATGCTGGACCGCATGATTCAAAAGGGCATTCTGCATCGCAACACCGCCGCGCGCTACAAGTCGCGGCTGAGCCTGCACTTCAACGCACTTTCGTAAGACAATTCCTGATTCCCGGAGGGCGGGCGGGCGGCCGCCTGCGCCGTTAGCTAAGGCCCCTGCCTAAAAGGACACCTGTTCGGGAATTTCATCCGGCGCCATCGTAATCCGCCAAACCAGGAACTCCAGCAGCAGCCGGGAATCTTTCCAGGAGGATTTGATTCCCAGGTCCGCCTGATGGACCAGCGTGAGGGCGTGCATCAGCTCCTCGCGGGAGTAGCGGCGGGCGGCGAGCGGCGCAATCTCCCAGGTTGAAAAAGGGTTGGAACGGCGGCCCCAACCGCCTGCCTGCCCGGTGCTTTTCAACGCCTGCCGGAACAGATCGCCGATCGACCACAGCAGCAGCGCCTCCGCCACCTTGCCGGCCACGAGCTGGCGCAAAAACTCCAGCGCCTTCGCGCATTGGCGCTCGGCAATCGCCCGCAGCATTTTTCCGATTTCGTGCTCTTCCCGGAATGAAGCCATCAGTTCAAGGTCCGCCGGCTCCAGGCGATCCCGCCCTTCGACGGCGGCGAGCAGCTTTTCGAGCTCGGTGCGCATCCAGAGCAGATTGACGCCTTCGGCGCTGGCGCCCCGGCCCGATTCGCCGCCGGTTTGAAACTTTACGGCAATTTCTTCCGCCAGCTCAGCCGAAACCTCCACGCCCGCGCGGTGCAGGAATTCTTTGGCCCAGGCGGACGCCTGGCGGACGGAAAGCGGAAGCATCTCCACGACGGTCATCTTCTTTTCAAGCAACTGGGTAAAACGGCGGCGCCGGTCGGGCTCGGCCGCCGAAAAAACGAGGGTGGAAAAAGGAGCCGGCTCGTCCAGGTACTGGCGAAGGGCTTGCGTATCCTCGTCCTTGGCGTGCTTGAAGTCGCCGGGGTCGGAAAACAGAAAGAAGCTGCGCCCGCCCAGCATGGGCATTTGCCGCGCCGCCTGCAACTCGCGCTCCAGCAATCCGGGCTCGTATTCGACTTCGGTCAAGCACCACGACCGGGATTCTTCCGGAACCGCAGCGCGCACGGCCTCGCGGCATTCCTGGTGGAGAAAGCGGTCGGGGCCGCGAAAAAAATATGCGCCCTCCAGGTTCCCCTGGCGCAACGCCTTGATGAATTCAGCAGGACCCATTGGTAATCCAAAAACCTCCAACCAGAAATTTTACTGTGGTTTTGGCAGGAATGTAACCGGGAAGATCACCGGCTGGCGGATCAACGGCGGCCGGCGCCGTTGCGGGAGGCGTTCCGAGGCTTCACTTGATGGACCGGCAACGCAGGGGGTGCCGCCGCCACTGCGAACGCCTCCCCGAATGGCCTGCGTTCAAGGGGCGGACGATCGCAAACCTTTCGTGGAAGCCTTCGACCTAACGCCGATCCCCCGCCTGATACGTTACGGTAATCTCCGGCGACTGCGCGAGCGTTTGATAGACCACGCAGTAGCGTTCGGCGAGGCGAATCAACGACGCCAGTTGTTCTTCAGTCGCGCCGCTGTCCAAATCAAAGTTCAGGCGGATGTTCTTAAACCCCACCGGAGCGTCTCGCGCCACGGCCAGCGTTC
>CAYWMN010000375.1:0-2663 GCA_964459065.1 uncultured Acidobacteriota bacterium
TCGCTGGGACGCCGCATCCCGCAAGATCACGCGCAAATTATCCGGGGAGGATGGGGCATCGGTCCCTTTCGGCCGATTCCCGCCTTCTCCGATCTCACGCTCGGCTTGATGGGCTATGGAGCGATCGGGCGGCGGGTGGCGGCAAAAGCCAAGGTCTTTGGCTTCCACGTCATGGCTTTTGATCCCTTGGCGCCGGACAGGGCTTTTATCGAGGAAGGTGTGGAACGGGTTGACCGGGACGCCATTCTGCGCACGGCCGACGTCGTCTCCTTGCATTGCCCGCTGCTTCCAGAAACACAGCATATGATCAGCCGAAAGACGATTGCGATGATGAAGCCGGGAGTTCTGCTGATTAACACGGCGCGCGGTCCGCTGGTGAAAGAAGAAGATCTGGTCGAGGCGTTGAAAAACGGCCAAATCGGCGGCGCGGGCCTCGACGTGTTTGAAGAAGAACCGCTGCCAGCCGGGAGCCCTCTGCGCGATTTCCCCAACGTGATTCTCACCAGCCACGCCGCATCGGTGTCAGAAAGGGCAACCGCACTCCTCCAAATCAAAGCTGCGGAGGCGGTACGCGACTTCTTGCAAGGAAAGCAGCCTGAAACACGATTGCGAAAGCTGGGTTAATCTGGCAACAGTTTTGACGGCCTGGATCGCCGCCGCTATTACCCCCTGCTACGGATTGCCAGGCGCTCCCGCGTGTATTCGTCGATCATCGTCAGCAGCCGTAGTGACCTGCCATCGTGGGCCTTCGCGCTCACGAAGTCGTAGCTGCAAACGTGCCTCGACAGCTCCGGCCGCACTCTCACGCATGACCCATTGTTCAACCCTAAGCGTTACCCCGGCCAGCTTCTTGCGTGAGCGACTCTTTCCACCTTCTCCTCCGTGGTAACTGAAAAAGTGGCAGTCGTTTCTCTCATTCCAGGCGTCCTCATCGACACCACCTTCTGCGTTGAGAAATTTCATATGTTGCTAATTACGCGTTTTGGGCGGCGAACCGTTCGAGAAATTCCGCAATGTGCCCATCCGAGTCTGGTATCGCAGTGCCGTGATAGCAGCATGTCGTTAATGTGACAACAGAATGATATTGATCTCCACACCTTTTCCAATGGTGCAGCCCTGCAGTTAACTGCAGGTAGTTTCGAGGTCTGACGCCCCCTTTTTAGCTAAAGGTGCGCTTCACTGGACCGCAGGGGGTGAAACTGATTATGAACTTGACGCGGTTCATTGCCCGAAGGTGTCACATTAACCTGATACCAACTGCCAAAGTGCTGTTTTCCGTTCGTTCGCCATGTCAACTGAAAATAACCCTAAGACACGCCCAAAACCTCCTCCGAGCCTCTATTTACAAGGGCTCCGTGGCCCTGCCGTGTGTTCCATAAATTGCCTCCCTATTTTGACACTGCGCCCTAAAAAGCGAGTTCTGCCGGCACGACCCCATGAGATGCCGGTCTAGTCCCAACCAGCATCTTGCAATGTTGCTTGACAAGATACTGAGCAGGCGGATAGTTTCCCCAAAGTGCTGTTAGGCGCTCTTGGGTAAAAATCCAGTTGCCTTCGTGAAGGCGGCGGTGTTTATTTTAGGCATTTCCAATCGCGCGTACTTTTTTCCAATAATCCGAGGACTGGAGGGCGCAGTGCGTTCATACAAGATGAAAGCTGGGCGATTCTTGCTGGCTGTTTGCGTTTTGATGGCAGGGCTTGCAATTCCGGCCCTGTCTGGATCATCCCCGTCCCTTCCGATTGCTGAGGGCGGGAAGGCCCGTGCGTCGATCGTCTTGGGCGAAGGGGCAAGCCCGGCTTATCGATATGCGGCTACCGAGCTTCAAAAGTATCTGCACGATCTCTCCGGCGCTCAATTTAGCATTATTCCCAACTCCCAGCTCTCCGCACAGGGCAGGCAACAGACCTTGATCTTTGTCGGAGGGCCTTTGATTAACCCCCCGGTCTCCCCGGTCTTGGAAAAGCCTGGTTTGAACCTCAGCACGTTAAAGCCCGGGGGTTTTGTGATTCGGACCGGGCGTGTGAAGGCCCACCCGGCCGTGGTGGTGGCAGGGCGGGACGGGGTTTCAACCCTTTACGGAGTCTACGACCTGGTTAAGCGTTTGGGCGTAACTTTCTTGCTGACGGGCGACATTATACCCAAGCCACGCGATGCGCTATCGATTCCAGAGCTTAATGTTCGCCTGGAACCGGCGTTCACGAGGCGAGGTTTTCTATTGCCGGAAGTCTACGAGCATCTGACGATGTTTTCATACGCCGACTATGCCAAGTTTCTGGATCAAATGGCAAAGATGAAATGTAACTACCTGCAGGTCTGGTGGTTCTCATATGAGCCATTTTTGAAGTTTTCATACAAGGGTGAGACCAAGTGGATGGGCGACGTCTCAACCAAGGAAAGCGGCTATATGGACTGGGCCTATGGAGGGTTTGGTTCGCGCACCACCGACGACGTCACGATCGGCAAGCACTGGTTCGAACAATTTCTCAAGGGCAAGAGGACAGCTCCCCCGGAGATGCAGGATGTCGAGACCCCGGACCAGGCGTTTTCGGTTGCTCAAACCCTGTTGCGCCGAATCATTCGCCATGCCCACGAACGGGGAATCAAAGTATGGCTGGCCATCGAGATTGCCTCGCTTCCCCCCAATCTTGCCCGATTCTGTGAC
>CAYWMN010000376.1:0-2610 GCA_964459065.1 uncultured Acidobacteriota bacterium
CCGCGGAGCTCCGTCTGCCCGGAGCCATCATGCCCGTCACCTATTCGCTGCGGGTGACACCTTTGGCAATCCAGAACTTTCCCGGCTCGTATCCGGCTTCAACGGCGTAATCGTGTGCGAGAAGCTGAATCACCACGATGTCCACCAGCGTGCCGAGCCCCAGGGGAATGGGATCGACCTGGATCAACTTCAAATCGGTAAAGTTCTCGACCGGCTGGTCGGAAACAAGCAACACGCGTCCGTGGTGGGACCGGATATCCTCGGCCAGGCGCAGGAGGAGCCCGGCCGTTTCACGCCCTCTTGGCAGCGGCTGGCCGTGCCGCATAAAGATAATGTAACAGTGTGCGGGATTGACGATTTCGATCGGCCCATGCCGAAAGTGCGCGGCACTGATGGGTTCAGCCGCCAGCCGCGCGACTTCCTTCAGCATCAAGGCTCCCTGCTGGGCCGAGGCCAGGTCCGCTCCCCGCGACAACAGCGCCACATACGGCGGCCGGCTGAAGAACTGTAGGACCGGCGGGATCAGAATGCTATGACGCTCAAGGATGCTTTCCTGCGCCTCCACGGCGGTCTTGAGAGCCTGCGAAAGCGTCCGGTGGGGTTCCCCGACAATGGCAAACGCCAGGTACATCAGCACCGCCACCGCGCAGGTATACGTCTTGGTACTCACCGCCTCCTGAACGCCCGCCATCATCGGCAACATCAAATCAGCCCGCTGCGCCAGCACGCTCTTTTCCATATTTGTAATGGCAATCATCTTGACCTTGGAGGGAAGGTCTTCCAAAAGCCGCACCACTTCCGCCGTCTCGCCCGATTGCGAAACCACGACCAGCAGCGTGTCCGGACCCAGGATTTTCAGGTGATGATGAACAAGTTCGGCGGTTTCCCAAACCAGCGCGCGATACCCCATTGCCGTCAGGTAAGCCTGTGCGGGATAGGCCGCATGCAGCGACGAACCCATTCCCGTAAACACGACGGTCAGCTGGCGGCCGGCCCCCAGCTTTTTGAGCGTCTTCGCTGAAATCGCACCGGGGCTCGCAAAATACTTCCGCACGTTAGCAAGCGCGCCGGGCTGCTGAAGGATCTCTTCCATCAAAGGAGTCATAGGGCCAGCCTTGGTCATAAAGTTTGCGGGCCGCAGGTTCGCCGGAACCTCCGCGGAAGTCGCACCGCTCATCAAACCGCTTGGGACTTCACAGGCGATTCTAACACCGGGCGGGAGTTCAGGGCTAATCGACACCGGGGACCGGCTCCCTCCGGCCGCCCTGGCGCCGCCTGAATTTCCAAGGCTCTGTTCTTTTGGAATTCCGTTCGGGTCTGCCAGCCGCGGCGCGAATGCGCCTTCGGGCGGGGCCAAAACTGCACGCCGCACTGAACGGCGCAAAGGCAGCCAGGCGAAGTGAGAAGGGAAAAGAAGGGAGGATGCTTTTCAGGAAGGATTAGGAGCCGGAAGTTATCCGGCTCCTAACAATGTTAGAGTTGAACAACATTGGCCGCTTGGAGTCCTTTGGGGCCCGTTACAACTTCAAACTCCACTTGCGAACCTTCTTGCAGGCTGCGGTAACCGTCTCCTTGGATAGCGGAAAAGTGGACGAAAACGTCCTCCCCACCCTGTCGTTGAATGAAACCATAGCCTTTGCTTGCGTTAAACCACTTTACAGTTCCTTGCTCGCGATTGTTACTCACGTTTACTTCTACTCCTTTTGGTGAATGGCGCCGTCAATTCTCTGCTGCACTTCCAGGGCTGAAAAACACAAACGGCCACGCTTCAATCGCGCAGCCTTTGAGTACAACTCGAAACGTACACAAGAGCGACAAACGCAGTCTTATTGTGCCATATCGTTATAATTTCAACAATTATTTTCAAGAAAAATAACAAGCCCGAATTTCGGGTCCAAAAGCCGGGAATTCCCCCGTTCAGAAGCCGACTTCCACCCGGGCTCCAAAGCTTCGCGGCGGGCTGATCGCGGTGCCGGAAAACAGACTGGCAAAGTTAATAATGTTTAGGTGGTTTGTGAGATTTGAACTGTGGACCTGAAGGCTCAAGGTCCGCGCGTCTTTAGTTATAAAGTTCAAAACCCGCGGCAACCCCAATCGAATACCAAGGCCGCACCCGCTACCGTACCCTTGTGAAGTTCACAGATTCAGGCTGTCACCAGGCGCCCGAATCCCCTTGCCGGCCATCCGGTCAATCGTCGGGCACATCCATTATCCGGCGAGGCAAGCTTCCTCCACCAGAATGGCATGCAACTGTTTGGGGCCGTGGACCCCGCGCACAAGAATCTGCTCGATATCGGCCGTGCGGCTGGTGCCCGTCACGAAGACCACGGAACGGGCCGGGCTGGGTTGGTTCGGGTCGCGGGAGACCGGCAGATTCTCCAGGACCTCATCCAGCGAAGCGCACAGCTGGCTGCGCCGGTAGAGAACAACGTGCGTGGCCGGAGCAAGCGAAGCCAGTTGGCTGCCTTCCGTAAAGCTGGTCAGCACCAGGCTGCCCGTCTCCGCCAACGCAAAATCGGCGCCCGTGATCCCTACCTGCGCGGCAAAGCAGGCTTCCCCAAAATTAATGGAACCCGCCTGTTGGGGCTCCGGGCCGGGCCACGGGACCGC
>CAYWMN010000377.1:0-2604 GCA_964459065.1 uncultured Acidobacteriota bacterium
GCGGTGGCAGGTCCCGCCAGCCGCACAACAGCCGCATCGACGGCGTCCATCGAGGTGCCGGACATCAAGCCCATTGCCAGGCGCGAATGCGAAGATTTTTCAGCCAACGGCGGACTCCGGATGGTTTGAGGTTCACGACTGGACTTGCTTTTTAAGCTCCGCGAGCAGATTCAAGGCTTCCAGCGGCTTCAGGTTATCGAGGTCCACCTTTTCGATGGCCTGAACCACTTCGGCATTTAAGGGCGTGAAGATGGTCAACTGCAAATCCTTGGGCTCCTGCTTTTTCCGGGCCAGGCCTCCACTCACTGTATGCTCACTCTGCTCGTGCCGCTTGAGAACTTCCCGCGCGCGCTCAACCACCGTGGCCGGGAGCCCTGCCAGGCGCGCGACCTCGATGCCGTAGCTTTTGTCGGCGCTGCCGGCTTCCACCTTGCGCAGAAAGATGATGTTGGAGCCGGATTCCTTGACCGAGACGTGGTAATTGCGAACACCGGGAACCAGGTCTTCCAGCTCCGTGAGTTCATGGTAGTGGGTGGCAAAAAGCGTCCGGGCCTTGGTGTGGGTTCTCAGATGTTCGACCACCGCCCAGGCAATCGCCAAGCCATCGAACGTGGCGGTTCCGCGGCCGATTTCATCGAGCAGAATCAGGCTGCGCTCGGTTGCGGTGTTCAGGATGGCGGCGGTTTCCGTCATCTCCACCATGAAGGTGGAACGGCCCCGCGCCAGATTGTCAGAAGCCCCGATGCGGGTAAAGATGCGGTCAAAGATCGGTAACTTGGCGCGGTCGGCGGGAACAAAGCCGCCCATCTGCGCCATCAGAGCAATCAGCGCCGTCTGCCGCAGGTAGGTGGATTTGCCGCCCATGTTGGGGCCCGTCACGATCATCAGAACATCGGAAGTGGAATTCAGGTAAAGGTCGTTGGGGATGAAATGGCCGCCTTGTTCGGCGGACGCAAGATATTCAATCACGGGATGGCGACCCTGGAAAATGACCAGTTCGCCGTCGTCGGGAAATTCCGGGCGGTGGTAATTGCGTTCGGCGGCAAGGTGGGCAAAGCAGGCCAGGACGTCAAGCTCGGCCAGGACTTCAGCGGACTGGCGGATGCGGCGCGCTTCCGCGGCAACGCTCCGGCGGATTTCGGTGAAGAGCTGGCGCTCGAGGGCCTGGCTGCGCTCCTCGGCGTCGAGAATTTTAGCCTCCAGCTCCTTCAGCTCCGGCGTTGAAAACCGCTCCGCGTTCACCAGCGTCTGCTTGCGCTCATAACCGGAGGGCACCAGGTGCAGGTTGGCCCGGGTGACCTCGATGTAATAGCCGAAAACGTTGTTGAACCGGACCTTGAGCGAGGCGATGCCGGTGCTTTCGCGCTCGCGCGTTTCAATGGCCGCGATCACCTGCTTGCTGTTGCGGCTGAGCTCGCGCAGCGAATCGAGCTCGGCGTGATAGCCCTCCCGGATCAGGTTGCCCTCGCTTAAAAGCACCGGAGGGTCGGGATGGATGGAGCGCTCGAGCAGCCCGTGAACGTCCTGGAGTTCATCAAGGCCCTCGTGCAGCTCGTGGAGGCGGGAAGCCCGAAAACTGGCGAGATAGGTGCGCACCAGCGGCAATTGCCCGAGCGAGCCCTTGAGCGCCAGCAGGTCGCGCGCATTGGCGGTTTCAAGAATGACGCGGCTGATGATCCGCTCCAGGTCCTGGATGCGGTTCAGAACGCGGCGCACTTCTTCGCGCGCGATCGTATTGCCGGCAAGTTCTTCAACCGAGTCCAGGCGGCCTTCGATTTCACTGCGCTCGGTGGAGGGCCGCAAGAGCCAGGTTCTCAGCTTGCGCGCTCCCAGCGTGGTGACGCATTGGTCGAGCGCCGCGAGCAACGTGGCGTCCCGCGCGCCGCCTGCCAGAGGCTCCAGCAATTCCAGATTGCGCAGCGTGGCCGTGTCCAGAACCAGGGAGTCGTTTTCCTCGTAAAAACGCACCGCGTTGAAATGCGAAAGGCCGGCCCTTTGCGTTTCGCGAACGTAATGAAGGATGGCGCCGGCCGCGCCCGCGGCGCTCGGGCGCCCTTCCAGGCCGTAGCCGGCGAGCGATACCACACCGAAATGTTCCTTGAGCAGGCGCTCGCCGTAATCGCCGCCGAAAATCCACTCTTCCAGGTGAGTTTCCGTCATACGGTTTGAGGCGCCGGCCGGGGCTTCAAGCGTGGGCGTGGAAGAGGGCAGCAGCAATTCCCGCGGACGGATGCGCTCGAGTTCCTCAAGAAGCCGGCCGCGCCGCCCTTCTCCGGCAATTTGGGTCACGCGGAAGTCTCCGGTGGAAAGATCCGCGAAGGCGAGCCCCACGGTTGAATCCGTTTCAATCACAGCCGCCAGGTAGTTGTGGTCCCGGGGCTCAAGCAACTGGGCGTCGGTGGCCGTTCCGGGCGTGACGACCCGAGTGACTTCACGCTTGACCAGCTTTTTGGCCTGGCGGGGATTTTCCACCTGGTCGCAGATGGCGACCCGGTAGCCGCGGCGAATCAGCTTGGAGATATAGCCTTCAGCGGCGTGATAGGGAACGCCGCACATCGGCACCGCAACTCCCTTTTCCTTGTTGCGGGAGGTCAGAGTAATCTG
>CAYWMN010000378.1:0-2576 GCA_964459065.1 uncultured Acidobacteriota bacterium
TGGTTAGTTGGTGGACCTGGAGGGGTTCGAACCCTCGACCTCATGACTGCCAGTCGGCATAGGGTAGTCTAACTCGTTGATTTTGCGGCACGGCTGGCAACCGAAAAACACGCAAAAACACCCTTAGAACGCTCAAGTGGTACTCAAATGGTACTCGTTTTGTGTCGGCGGACAGTCATGAAATCGTCATGCTTTCTGTCTTGAGAATGTAAGAATCCACCCTCTCTCTCGTCTGGGAACTCCTTGATCCAGCCGCTGATCTGAAAAGATTGGTGTGTAATCAATAGACCGTGGAAGGGAGATCTGAACTCCATGCACATTGATTTCAAACTACGAGGCTGGCTCCGTTGGGCTACGGACGGTGGAAACGCGCCGATGTTTGTGCGGACCGTAGCTGAGGCTGCGCTTCGCCCGACTACGAATTGCTCCGACCTGTGCTGATCGAGTTGAAACGGAAATACCCAGAAGGTTGGCGGTGTACCGATTGATTAGCGCAGAGAATCCCAGGCTACGACATAGTGGGGGTCCGCTGTCCGTACCCAGAGTGTGCATCCGTTGACATGTCTTTGCCCCTGCCTTAACTTATCGGCATGGCCACCGGCAACAAGCATCTCAGGTCGCGCAGAAAAAGAATACAGGCCCTCTTAACAGCAGAACGTAGCCACACGTGTTGGGAGCTTGGTCATTTTCAGACCCCAATGTTCGTGAAGGAGGCAGGGGAAAGGCCCACCAAGCCCTACTTGCTCGTCTGCATTGACACGGCATCAAGGGCCATCCTTGGCAGCAACCTATTGCTGGACACTCCCCTGCCGCAGGACCACCTCTCCTTGCTCCTTGGCTCGATGGAAAAGCCCTGCGTGGGAATTGTTGCTCCCATTCTCCCTCAGTCAGTTCGCGTGGACGACTCTACCGTGTTCAATTTGCTGCGAACAGAATTGAGACAACTATGCGTGAAGGTCGAGCTTGTTGAACAACTCTCCGCTCTCTCTGAGTTCAAGGAGATTGCAGAGCGCGAATTATTCTCCCGCCAGGCAGGGTATTCGGGAGCGGAGAACTGAGGCCATCCAGCCTCCATCCTGCCTGCCCTGTTCGCCGCCGCTGTCCTGCTGATGACCGAACAAAACTTTCGCAGGATCATGGGTTACCGGGACCTCTGGATGCTGAAAGCGGCCCTGGATGAAAATCAAACTTCCGCGAAGAAGCAGGTGGCGTAAAATGAACTGGATCGCTGCTCACCTCCAAGACCCGGGAGAATACTTCTTTGAGTTCTATGAATTTCGTATCACCAAGTATGCGGACTTAGGGGGCAGGTCAACCCCGGCAGAGCCGGGGGATCTCCCAAACGCATCAGCCCGCCGTTGATCGTATTCTTCGGACAGAAGAGGGCAGGCGCCGGCTAATCTGCATTGCGAACTATCCCTAAATTAATCCGGACGAGCTTTTTAGTAGGCGCAGGCCCGCCATCATCCGCATGAATGACGCGCTGCGTAGCCGACGTAACTCCCCAATGCCCACCCAGCCACTCGATGGGAGTGCTCGCAACAGGATAAGACTCGCACCCCGTAGTCCGCGTAGACTTACGCACACTTTCACCGACAGAGAGCCGACGAGTGGCAGGATCAACTACAGTGCCAAGCCCGCTAGTCCCACTTGGTGGTTTCCCTTGACTAACTTGAGTGAGCAATTTTGACCAAACGAGTGAGCAGTAGTGGACTGACACGCGAATGGCCGCGGGGTATAAAGAGTATGCTCAGCGATGCCAGCCAGATCTTGGTGGGAGGCGTATCGCAAAAGAGGGAAGCAGTGATGTTTCTCATCCTCCTTGCTGTGCTCCTCGTGGGTTCTCTTTATCGGCTAGATCCCGTGGAGCGATCGGATTACCAGGGAGGTGTGGCGTGAAATCTAGTATCTTGAACCGGATGCTGGTGGCGGCTGTCATCAGCGCTGTGGTGTTAGTGGGCATGGGCGTACCGTCCAATGCCCAGCAACAATCGCAGGCAGAGCGGCAAACGCAGCGAGGCAAGAAACAGCAAACAAAAGAGACGAATCAGAAAAAGAACCAAGCGCAGGCGCAGAATAACCAGCAGCAGCGCGCCCAGAACCAACAGAACCAGAACCAGCAGCAGCGTGCCCAGCAGGTGCAGCGCCAGGACCAGAACCAGCAGCAGCGCGCCCAGAACCAGCAGCGCGAATGGCAGCGGGACCAGAATTGGCACCAGCAGGTCCAGCAACAGGTGCGAGGCCGGGATCAGCAGCAAGCGCGACTCCCGCAACAGCGTCAGCAGGTGCTTATCAGGGAGCAACAGCAGCGGACGAGGCAGTACAGTCAAAATCTAAATCAACGGCTGCGTGCCGGGCAGCAGCACGAAGCACAACTTCAACAGCAGGGACGCAATGCGCAGTACCGTTATCAGCAGGAGTACCTAGGGCACTTACGTCAGCAGGAGATGAATCTCCGGAACAACCGCCACGATTACAACAGTGATCCCTTCTTTTACACCGCTACGAACTATCGTTACCAGCGTGGCGGTCGGTACTATGAGACGAATCAATACGGCGCCAATATGCTTCGGGAG
>CAYWMN010000379.1:0-2574 GCA_964459065.1 uncultured Acidobacteriota bacterium
GTCGACGTTGCGGGGAAGCGGATTCGGCTATCGCCTGGCTGAAATCCCGCGCGAGTTGCCCGCGCCGGCGTTCCAGGCGGGGGAGACGACAGCATGAAGCTGCAGGTAACTCGACGTGCCTTTACCAAAGGCTGGTTCCCCCTGAATGGGCAAGATACTCACGCACTGACTATTCAGTCCGGATAAAAAGGCCTTCTCCTTGGACGGCTTCGGTTTGGGCTCAGGTGGGGGCAAGGCTGTGATTGCGGATGGATCCCAATGGTTTGCTGGCTCTGGGGCCCGCGACGGTGAATTGTATATTGATGTGGCGACCGGAAATGGCTCATTGGAAGACCCGTTTACCGTGTTCACGCTCAAAGAAACACCCTCGTTCGTTCCCGAACCGACGACAGCCTGTAGCCGTCGCGGTAAATATAGGGTTTGGAGTAGCTGAACCCGCCCCAGCAATAGAGCGCGTTCTTGACAACGATACACGAAAGGCGCTGGCGTCGAGTCCCCGGAAAATCCGGGAGTCGATGCCAGCCCTGTCGCGGCGCCTTCAAATTGAGCGCCCAAACTTTCTTGAGAAACCCCCGCGGGTACTTTCCGAATTTGTTGACGATACCCTTCTTCTGTCCGGAGCAGAAACCGTCCACCGTAATAAGATGATGGTCCACAATCCCGCCGCCGCTATCTTGAAAACCCTGCGGCAGATCAGGACCCGTCGTCCAGGTGATCCGGAGCATTTTTTTGAGCGCGGTTGAGGAAGCGGGCGCAGAAGGCCCGGGACTCGCAATCAGTTCCGCCAGCAGCATGCAAAACACCAGCAGAAGCAGACCCATCGATTCCTTCTTCACGATCTTCCTCCCTGCAAAAAAGTCCCGCGCCGGGGCCCCAGGCCAGCGGTAAAAGCGGGTGCGCAAATTGTGGAAGGATATGCCCGCAGAGTCAAATCGTAAATTGCGGAGCGGGACGGGCGCAAGCAAGCCACCTCTCGGGCCGGAAGGGTTGGTCCCGAAAAGCCGTTCTGCGATGCAGAAACCAGGCAGTGTTCGCGGCTCGAAAGGCGCCGGGCGGAATCCGCCGCGCTAGACGCGGTCGACGATCAACTCGCCCGTACCCGGCGCATAAGGCAGTTGAATTTGCAGCAGGCCTTTGTCGAGCGTCTTGAAAGTGGCAGGAGATCCTTTCCAGCTCACCCGGTAACGCGAATCCGGGTTCATGGTCACCAGCACGGTGAACTCGCGGCGGCTGCCGCCGGTTGAAGGCTTGAGCCGTGCCTCGAGATGCCGGTTGTCCTGGCTGAAGCGGGATTGCTTGACCCACACTTCAAACCCGCTCGTCAGCCGGCCCGGCGTGTAAAGAGCCGCAAACCATGAGAGCGCCGGCGACGACAAGCTGCTCAGCTGGGGCCAGCCGCGGCCCACCGGAGGCCGGGGCTTGAAGTGTTCATAGCAATTGTAGGTCGAGTCGGTCGCGCGCTTCCAGAGGTTGAGCCCGGCCTTCTGGATGCGCAGGGCCAGGTCTCCGCGGCCCATATCAAGCAGGGCTTTCCAGAAGAACCATTGGTGCGCCAGCCAGACGCTGCCGTTCCAGTAGCCGTTCGGATTGTAGTAGGGCGCGGACTGGTCAATGGTCGTGAGGCCGATATCCATCCACAGGCGCCGGGGATTGAACAGATGGTCCACCATGACCTTTTCCTGCTCCGGCGAACACATCGCCGCCACCAGCGGATAAACCCCGCCCAGGCCCATATTGAAATTCTCGCCGGTCTCGTAACGCAGGATGCCGGTGGGCTCGCCGCGCTCGTCGTGCGTGACGTAGCCGAAATACCCCGAGGGCTGGTCCCAGGAATATTTCTGGAGGGAATGGGAAAGCTGCGAAATATCCTCATCGTATTCGGCAAAGTCATCCGTGCGGCCCAGGGCCGCGGCGGCCACGCGCAATAGCTTTGCGCAACGAATGGTATGCACGGAGTTGGTGACCGGCGCCACCGTCGGATACAGGTTGTGCATGCGGGAATAGACCTGGGGAGAATAATCGTCCCAGCCGCCGCTGTTGTAAAAGTAGGTCCAGGTGCAGATCAGGTGGTCGCGGTGCCGCCGGGTGTTGGAACTGCCCAATCGGCCCGCCATGAAGAGATGATACTGCCGAAGGCGCGGATAGAAATACTCCAGCAGCTCCCGCGATTGCGTCCGGTTCCACATTTCCCAAAACAGATAAATTTGCGTGGGCACCATCGTCCCGTGGTGCACAAAGGCGGATTGCGCCCCGACCGGGGTTGTGTAGGTATTCAGGATTTCCGCCGCGCACTGCAGGTCAAGCTCCATCAATCCCAGGCCCGTGAAGCCGGAGTCCCAGGTGTAGAGGCAATCCCAGGCCCGGCCCGGCGTATAGTGCCGGATGTATTCCCGTTGCATGTAGATCGGATAAACCAGGTTTTGGAATGTGACCGCCGACATCAGCCGCTGGCTGAGTTTGTAAGTCTCCCCGGCAGCCGTTGATGGCACCTGGTAAATCTTCTTCCGCAGGGAACGATAAACGCGCTCGTTCGCAGGCGACTGCGAATCAAACTTTTCGAGACTCCGGCGGACG
>CAYWMN010000380.1:0-2560 GCA_964459065.1 uncultured Acidobacteriota bacterium
GATGGACCTGTATCAGGACGTGAAGATTCCCACTGTGAGCCGCGCTCCCGAAAGCGATATTAACAGGATGCCCCTCAGGGTTCAGCACTCAGAAAGCAGACATCGTTGGGGTGTTCGCTTTTCGACTGACGCGCTGTATCAGGAATCGGTCAAAGGATACTACCGCTTGATCAGTGGGATCGATGCCGTTGTGGGCGAGTTGCGGAAGGCGCTGGAAGAGCAAGGAGTCGCGGAAAATACAGTCATTATTTACTCTGCGGACCACGGCATATTCAACGGTGAACATGGGCTGGCGGGCAAGTGGTACTTATATGAGGAAGCCATGCGGACGCCTTTGCTTGTCTATGATCCGCGACAACCTGCAGGCGAAAGAGGTACGCGGCGGCGGGCCATGACCTTGAATATCGATCTTTACCCAACGATGCTGGAACTCGCAGGGATCGAGCCTGGGCCTGCTGTGGAGGGTAGGAGCTTAATGGGCCTGCTTCACAGAGAGGATCCCGATTTCAGGTCGGTGTTCTTTATCGAGCATCATTTCCCTTACCTGGGATGGATCCCCTCCAGCGAAGGAATCAGGACCGAGCGGTGGAAATATATCTATTGGACCGGTCATCAGAAACCGTATTCAGCCTATGCTGCTCCGTATACCGCGACTTCTCCGCCCCGTGAGGAGTTATACGATCTTCGAAATGATCCCTATGAAACTCATAACCTGATCAATCAGCCGGAGGTGTCCCGCGAGCAGCGCGCGTTAAGTGAGTATCGGAAGAAATGGAATGAAGCCGTTCATGAGATGAAAGGCAAGAACAGAAAATGGACAGAGCCGGTCGACCGGACAACTCTCCAACAGGACGGCCTGCTGAGTTAAGGTATGTCGGTACCGTGCGTAGCGCCAATCCCGGGAAGCGCGCCTGGCCGCTTCTCCCAATCAGTCGCCGCGGTCAGGCTTCCGCTTCTATCACCTGGAGGACTCGTCTTTGCTGGCCATGGACCGGTTGCCCTGAGTTTCCACGCCCGTCCCGCCACACATCGCCCAAACCGCGATGTCTGCGCCACCTGCGGTGCATCGCCCTTCCACGCACCGCGTCTGGCAGCGGCGGCACATCCGAATCGGCCTTATCAGACAGACAGGCAAGGAATCAAATTTTCCTGAAAACGTCGCGTCTCGGATGTTTCACTCGGACAAAGATGCTTACACTGAATATCCCGACCCTCGACGCGCGGTTGACCGTCCGCAAATAGCCGTGCAATAATCACTTACTTGATGACGCTGGAGTGGCGGAACTGGCAGACGCACCAGACTCAAAATCTGGCGCTCCGCAAGAGCGTGAGGGTTCGACTCCCTCCTCCAGCACCAGTCTTACGATCACCAGTCTCTACCCGCGGAACGACGCATTAACATTTTGGAGAGCGAGGAACTTTGATGAAGGAAATTCGCATTGCGATGCTGGGTTCCGGCTTTGTCGCCAATTTTTATATGCTCGGCCTGGCCGACGTGCCCGGCCAGCAGGTGGTGGCGAATTATTCCCGAACCGCCGCGCACGCCCGCAAGTTTGCCCGGCAATGGTCGATTCCCCAATCCACCTCCAACCTTGAAAAGTTGATCGCGCGCGATGACATCGATCTCTATCTGATCGCGCTGCCCAATGAAGCGCATCTGCCGGTTTCCCTAGCCTTATCGAAGGCCGGCAGGAACCAGGTGTGCACCAAACCGCTGGCGCGTAACCGGCGGGAGGCGAAAGCCATGCTGGCGGCCGCCAAGCGCTCCGGAGCGATGCATGGCTATGCGGAAACGGAGGTCTTTAGCCCCTCGGTCGTGAAGGCGCAACGGATTGTCGCGAACGGCGGCGTGGGCCGCGTCCTGTGGGTGCGTTCGCGCGAATCTCACAGCGGCCCGCATACACCCCACTTTTGGGACATCCAAAAAACCGGAGGCGGCGCCATGAACGATCTGGGCTGCCACTGCATTGAGGCGGCGCGCTATTTCTTCGGCAAGGAAGATCCTATTGTTGAAGTCATGGCGTGGGGCGCCTGTCTGGTTCACCAGAAGAAAACCAAGGGCGAGGACAATGCCCTGCTGATCCTGAAGTTTGCCAGCGGAGGCCTCGGCCACTGCGAACTCTCCTGGACCACCAAGGGCGGCCTGGACCTCCGCAATGAAGTTCATGGTTCGGAGGGATCGATCTTTACCGACGTCACTCGCGGAACTCCCATCACCAGTTTCTCCACCAGGTCCGCCGGCTACGTGGTGGAAAAAGCCGACATCGACTTCGGGTGGACGCGTCCCTTGCCGGAAGAAGCCTTCGCCTACGGTTACCAGGCCGAGATGAAGCATTTCGTCGAATGCGTCCGCAACGGCTCGGAACCCCGCGAAACCTATGACGACGGAGCCCTCGTCAACTGCGTTCTCGACGCTGGCTATGAGTCGATGCAAAAATCCCGCTGGGTGCGAGTGAAGTACTGAAGCGGAAATCAACCACCAACGAAACTTCCAGGGAGTAGCGCAGAAGAACCGCGGGCATCAAAACCGGAAGAGCGCGCAACCCGCTGCGAAACGCGG
>CAYWMN010000381.1:0-2556 GCA_964459065.1 uncultured Acidobacteriota bacterium
AAAGGTTTCCAGCCGCCCGGCGCAAAAACCGGCAGGTCATACGAATAGAGAATTCCCATCTCAAAGTTCTGCCAATCAAGTTGCGCCCGGCTCGGGCGAGGCAAACTTGCGCCGCCGGGTTCGTTGGGCGATAAACTCCAACGTCGTGCAGGGCCGGGGGCAAGAGCGGCCGCGCCCGCCGCGCCCATCATCCCCAAAAAGTTTCTTCGCGATCGATCGACCATGGTCCTTCCTCTCCGGCTTACTCTCCCGGCAAAGCCCTGGTGAGTTTATCGCACTTTCAGGCGAGCGTCGTCGTTGTTGCCAGGCGCGGAGTTAAAGGGTTTGCGTTTTCTTCCGCGCGGGGCCACAGCCGCCGGGGCCGATTTCGGTTGGGATATTTCTGGTAATTGTGTTATTCAAAA
The DNA here is from genome assembly GCA_964459065.1 of uncultured Acidobacteriota bacterium. Lineage (GTDB taxonomy): Bacteria > Acidobacteriota > Terriglobia > UBA7540 > UBA7540 > JAMCXS01. The sequence goes on from CAYWMN010000381.1 coordinate 405, forward strand.
CTGGAACGCTCTGGTCAATCGGACGGCCGGGATTGTCGTGCGCGCACGGGGAAGGAGTGTGGTTTTAATGGATCGAAGGAAATTCCTGGGGGATGTCGCAGGCGGCACGGCCATGCTTGCCTTACGAAGTGTTCATGCGGGGGCGCAGCCAACTCCGGCGCCTTCCTATTTGAAGGCGTACGAATCGCTTTATTCAAAAGATTCGCACCGGGCGGCGCTTCAATGGTTCAAGGACGCCAGGTTCGGCCTCTTCATCGTCTATGGGCTCTACACACAGCTTGAACGTCCCGCCTGGGTGATGTTGAACGAAAAAATCCCCGTCGCGAAGTATGAAAAGCTCAAAGAGACTTTTCGTCCGGACCGCTTTGACGCCGGCATGATCACGGATCTGGCTCGAGCGGCAGGCATGAAGTACCTCACCGTGACTTCCAAGTTCCATGACGGATTCTGCCTTTTCCGGACGGACCAGACAACCTACAACAGCTTCGACTCTCCGGCCCGGCGTGACCTGATTGGAGAATTGGCCGCAGCGTGTCAGAGCAAGGGCCTCGGTCTGTTTCTTTATTATTCTTACGGGGCAGACTGGCATCATCCGTACTTTTACGCCCCTCAGGCGGGATGGAAATTCGCCCGGCCGGATTATTCGAGTCCTCAACCGCAATACCGATGGCGCAAAGATTCCGACTTCAGGATTTACATTGATTACGTCCACAACCAGTTGCGCGAGTTGCTCACCCATTATGGTCCAATTGCCGGAATCTGGTTTGACCCGGTCCTCGGCTACTATGCCCGTCCCGATCTATTTCCCATTGCGGAAACCTATGCCTTAATCGCTTCTCTCCAGCCGCAATGCCTGATCTCCTTCAAACAGGGAGCGAACGGAAGCGAGGATTTTGCCGCCCCCGAAAGACGGCGGATCGGCATCGGGACATTCGACAGCATCCTTCCCCGCTACAGAGCCACCGCGGCCGCCGTCGCCGGTCGAGCCTGGCGGATCAACAAGGTGAAGCAAATGGAATTTTCTGACACGCTCGAGCCTCGCGCATGGTCCTACGTCAAGGCAAAGGACGGAAAGCACCGTGATGCGGATGCTGTCATGAAGATGCTTCAGAACGCGTGGCGCGCCCGGGCCAATTTGCTGCTCGACACCGGCCCCTTGCCGGATGGCTCAATTTCTCCAGAAGATGTGAAGACGCTTCGCGAAGTTGGCCGTCGCCTCCGGAATGCAGGACGCGAGAGCTGAACTCCGGCTGGAGGAACTTTCCGATATTTCTCGCAAGCGAGAAGTGGGTAGCGAAGAGGTACGCGTTTTTGCGTTCCTCTGCGGCTTTTCTTCAAATTTGCACCCGTCCGCGGACCTCAAAACCGGAGGACCGCGCTACCCGCTGCCCCGCCGCCATCAATCAGCGGACTGATCGCTCGGGTAGGTGTGGAACGTTCCGTGGATAACCGCTGTGCGACTCGCTCTCGTTCGCTCGATCATATCCCTAATTTCGTCGCCGAACACGTGCCTCCGCAAAACGGGTTTAGCTTGCTCGACCCCTAGCAACCGCCACCCGTTGTACTCCAGCATTTCCTGGGACTTTCTGCGAAACTCGTCATAATCGTCAGCCCATGTTGTGATGTTAGTGAAGGCGCGTTGCGCCTTTTGGGGGAAATCCTTATCTGTGTACTCTATTTCTACCGTCCCGATCCATATTCGCTTTGCCATGAGGTCACCTGCACGGGTAATTATGGTGCGTGCTACAGCGGGTAGGGGTAGCGAAGAGGTACGCGTTTTTTGCGTTCCTCTGCGGATTTTCGTCCTGCGTTAACCCTCAAATTCAATCCAGCCCTTGTTCCAGGCATAGCAAGCAGCGCGCACCTCCGGTTTTGGGGTCGTGGTTCTTTTGGTGATGGCCGTTCACGTTGCCGTATTCTACCGCTGTGTTGCGCCTGCGGCGTCCTTTTCTTTCTGACCGGTATTTCTTCTTACCGTGCGTCTTCGGAAGGCGCGCAGTGAGGACGCCGTCGCCTCCTTCATAGATGCGCCAGCCCTGTGCTTGCTGTTTGCAGAAGTGAAGCTCCGAAGGAGCGATAGAATTTAGCCCATGGCGCAAGCCGTGGGTTCGCGAAAACACCCCCTCACCCCAACCCTCTCCCGCCGGGAGAG
>CAYWMN010000382.1:0-2556 GCA_964459065.1 uncultured Acidobacteriota bacterium
TGAATAAATTTAATTTTATATTCCATTTTATGTGATTACAATTATAGGCTCATAAATTTATTAATTTTTTATTAACAAAAAATTGTTAAATTTACCGCTAAATAATGAAGATGGGAGGAGTTGTTAGCTATGACTAAGAATTTTGTTTCGAATAAAGATGTTACCGTAAGAATGTTTAAAAGTGATTTTATGGAGTCCCTTTCAAAAGTTCACCCGGCAGTTCCATTAATTGTATTTGTTCCTGTTATTACTTTTTTTATTTATAAATCAATTGAATTTCAAATATCTTTAACAAATATTTTATTTCTAATTGTTCTTGGCATATTTATATGGTCGTTTGCGGAATATACTTTGCACAGGTTTATATTTCATTTTAATGCGAAATCTAAATTTGGTCAAAAAATACATTTTATTTTCCATGGAGTTCATCACGATTATCCAATGGACTCACGTCGTCTCGTAATGCCGCCATCCGTAAGTGTTCCTCTGGCAGTTTTATTTTATTTCCTATTCGAAGTGATACTTGGAAAAAGTTTTGTCTCTCCGTTTTTTGTGGGCTTTTTAGTCGGGTATCTTTTTTATGATATGACACATTATGCAGTTCATCATTTCAATATACATAATAAGTTTTGGTTAGCTCTGAAAAAACATCATATGAGACATCATTTCCAAAATCCAGAATTAGGGTACGGGGTTAGTTCTCCTATGTGGGATTATATTGTCGGCACCGGTTTTCCTAAAGCTAAAGATGAGAATGATGAAAAAAGTGTGGGCGTGGAATCGATTAAATAAATCTATTTCCTAAAAATTAATTTTATTAAAAATATAACCTCTGATTTTAAATGACTGATAAATTAGGCGAGAAGAAAAAATTACTTTTAATTGAAGATAACATTGAAACTCAATTAATTTTTAAGGTTTATTTAAGAGATAAATATTCAGTGGAAATTGCTGAAAATGCCGAGAAGGGATTAGAAAGGTTGAAAAAAGAACCTTATGATGTTCTTCTTTTAGATATACATCTTCCAGGTGAATTGACTGGTGAAGATGTAATACAGGAAATCCGGACGACGCCTAAACTGGAGAAAATCCCGATAATAGTTATAACTGCATATGCGCTTAAAGGAGACAGAGAGAAATTTCTAAAGCTCGGCGCCGATGATTATTTACCGAAACCCGTGGAAAAATCGACTTTGTTGGGAGTAGTTGAAAAATACATTTAGAGTTTGAAAACTATTCCTTAATATATTTTTTATTGAAAAAAATCAAAGATCTTATTCATGCCTTAATAAATCTTTTTCAAATAAAAGCCAATCACCACCATAAAAAATTATTAATAATCATTTAATTATGAAGTTTGAAGTGCACTTCTTATTTCAGATTAATGAACTTAAATTCTATAAGATCAAATGCTAGGGAAATATCATGAATTGAGAAAGAATTATTTTCCATTGCAAATCAATAATTCATTGCTTCAATTATATCTTAGCTGTAAAATTTTCCTAATTTTCAGCAAAAATTGAAGCAAATTTCAATTGTAACATTATAATACACTAGTAATTACTTGTCTCTATTTAGATCAAAATAAACTATTACGTACGTATAAATTTAGGATTTAATAGTACTTAATTTCGGCATAAAATTTGGCTTGTTTACAAAAAAATGTGATGAGGTTATGAAAAATAAAATACAGCTGTTACCTTCCGGCATCTCTTTTATAGACAATGCCTGGGGAGGATTTTATAGAGGGGGTACCTATTTATTAATAGGACCTAAAAAATCCGGGCGAACTCTTCTTGGTCTTCAATTTGCCATGGAGTGTGCAAGTAAAAAAGAGGTATGCCTCTACTTTACAAGCATGCGTCCAAAAGATTTAATGATACAAGCAGCTTCTATAGATTTCGATTTACAGCATTATATGAATCAGAATTTTATAATTGTTGTCAGAGTAGCCTCACCATCCGATTTATATGAAGTCGATAATGCCGATAATTTTCTTGTAGAATATTTAAATGATATTATCGCTCTTGTAGAACAATATCAGCCTAATAAAATCGTATTTGATGAATTAACGCCCTTTATTGGGTTTAATGATATTCATTTACTTAAAGAAGTATTCGGTCAAACCGTAGAAAGAATCGAGGAAAACGGTATCACGAATTTATTCTTGCTGGGTGATCCAGTTTCACCTTTAACTAACTCAATTGTGGATGCAATTGCTACATCTTCTACAGGAATTATTTATCTGCAGAAAAATGAAGATGAAGTTAATCAAATTAAAGGAGGGACTATAACTATCACTCCAAATATCGGGCATCCGGAGGGGAAGTTTACTTCTAATTATTTTATTGAGCCTTATAAAGGGTTAACTACAGATTATCGCCCGAAACAAACCATTTCAAAATATACAGCTCCCTCTACTAAAGAAACACATCAGAAATATAAATCATTAGCTGAAATATATACAGAAGAAGAACAGTATTCGTTTCCTAATTATTATTCGGAAAGTGATTTTTATTTAATTAAGATGAGTTCAGAAATTACCGGTGGGATTGA
>CAYWMN010000383.1:0-2553 GCA_964459065.1 uncultured Acidobacteriota bacterium
AGGATCTGGCTGTACATCAGCCGTTTCATGAGGCTGAGGCTGGTGCCGAAAGTCGGGCCATGATGATACCCGGGACCGGTGGATTGCTCGGCTCCGTACGACTTATATCCCCAGCGATTAAAGACCGAAGCATTTCCAAACCAGGGCACCCCGTATTGCTTGCCGGCTCCCCGAATAAAAACGTAAAAGAGCTGCCCGTTGGGCAGCGCCTGGGCTGTTTCCGCCCCGATCAGTTTGTAAAGGCCTTCCTTCAGGAAGTAGTGACCGAAGCTAAGCGATACGAGAGCGCACATTTTGCTCCCAAGCTGATCCGTAATCCGCTCTCCAAAACGATGAAAATTCAGATACTGCTGCAAATGGTTACCCGCAGTGGGGTCCATCTGGTCTGCATATCTGCCCACATAACGGCCGTCCTGCTCACCGTTATCCATGCCCAGCCAATGATCGCCCAACTTCTGATCGAACATTTCCAGAACGCCCGGCGGCGGCTGGAATTCTCCCCAATAGGCTCCCGGAGCAGGCTTGGTTCCGGGCACGTAACCCCAGATGTCAAAGACAAACAGATTTCTTCGCTTGATCTCATCCAGGACATCGCTGATGTTGGCAGCATAAAGCGTCGAACAGAAAGGCCAAATCACATTCCCCAGCTCATACGTCCGGGTATACTTCTCCAAATCCTCGGCGTAATGCACAATCCTGCCATGCTCAAGCGAGAAATTCCGCAAGGTGGCAAGCTGCGTCTGATGATCAAGGGTGCTCCAGCTGGGAGGCTGAACGTGGTGGCGCGCGTAATCCGGGTGCTCGCGCGGGTCCAGAAGATGGGCGTAGATGCGGGGCTTGAATTTCGCCCCCTGCGTAGAAGCCGCTGATGACGCGCTTGCGGAAGCCGGCAACAAGTTCGAGCCTGCCACTCCCGCAAGCCCGGAGAGAACCGAATCCTTTACGAACTCACGCCTGTTCATCCTGCCCTCCTCTTGACGGCGAACCCGGAAGTGGCGTTCGCCTCGTCATCTTCCACACACAGCGTGGCACTGAAATCAGCCGCCCGGCTGTAGCGCTCGGGTCGGCTCTCAACTTGCCGAACTGAATCAACCGGACTACAACCCCGGAATCCGAGCCGGTCAGGCATGATGCCCCGGATGCTTGCAAGCTCCCGGAAAGGACGTATGATAGGTGTCTCCGCCGTATTTCAACTCCTGATCCATGCCGATTTCCGACGTGTAGTAGCCGAAGATGGTCAGCTCCTTAATCAGATTGAAAAACTGAATGCCCGGGCGGTCGTTAACATTTGAGTTTTCAGGATCAGCCAACCGCGCCAGAAGCTCCGTCTGTTGAACGATCGTGAGATCGGCAAACGGTTTCTTGAGTTCCACCAGGGCACGCCCGTCAAGCCAGCTCAGGCCGTCGATAAATTCCTTCTTTTTTTCCGGCGTTTCTTCGTTGTAGAGCAGATCGATGTAGCGGTTGACCAGGGCGGCCTTAGCTCCGGGAGTGTCCGTAGCAGGAATAATGATGTCGGTCAGGGTTATGATCATCTCATTCTGATGCTCGTCAAAAAAAGACGGCTTCCATTCGGCGGCCGCAGCGGCGGTCTTTTCAGGCCAAGCGGCTGGTGCGGCCGGAGCGGGTTGCGCCTGCCCCAGAATGGGAAGAGCCGAAAGCCCTCCCGCTCCCATAACAATCGTTTTTAATGCGTCTCGCCTTCCGGGCTTGCTTTTGTCCTTCATGGCAATAAACCTCCTTCTCCCGTAACCTGCGAAAAATTGCTAGCCCAGTTCTCCGCGCCGCATCTGTTCAGCGGCGTAGTCGGCCATCCGCATTGAGAGGGCCAGAATCGTTAAGGTTGGGTTTTTCTCCGTCGACGAAACGAAGCTTGCGGCGTCGGCAACAAACAGGTTCTTAACGTCATGGCACTGATTGTATTTGTTCAGAACCGATGATTTGGGATCGTTACCCATCCGCGCCGTCCCGGCGGAGTGAATACTGCTTCCCGGCGGCCGCGGCGTGGTCCGCTCCGAGATAATTTCGATTCCCGCCTTCTTGAACATTTCACGCTGGGTGTCAATCGCATCCTTTGCCATCGCCAGCTCGTTCGGTCCCCATGTGACGTCGAATTTGGCCACCGGGATCCCCCAGGCGTCCCGCACGACAGGGTCGATTTCCACGCGATTATCAGCCCGCGGCACCAATTCACCGAAAGAACCCATGCCGATGGCCGTGGCGTAGTATTTCTTGATTTCCTGCTTGAAGGCGGCGCCGAATCCGGGAATCTTCTTCGCAAAGCCCGGAAACTCGCTGCTTCCTCCGCCCCCTTCAAATCCGTAACCGCGCACGAAATTCTTCTGCCGCTCTTTCAAGTTGCGGAAGCGCGGAATGTAAAACCCGCTGCCCGATGACCGTGCATCCCCCGCCGTATTGGGGTTTCCCTTGAGGCTGGGGATCAGGCCGTTGATGTCACCGGCCATAATCTGTTCACAGAAATACCTGCCCAGCACACCGCTTGAATTGGCCATTCCATTCGGGAAGTCCTCATTGTGCGAATTCAGCAGAATG
>CAYWMN010000384.1:0-2526 GCA_964459065.1 uncultured Acidobacteriota bacterium
CCAGAGTATTCTGGGCGATGTGGAGCGATTGCAATTTCGTCATCAGGCGGCCAAAAGCTCTGTCAACGGCCGTGACGGCTCCGTAGTAACCAGGAACAGGAATTCCACGTTCGGCATAGTAGTTTTCATCCTCCAGTGGCGGATCATAAACCGTGCGAGGAGGACAAAAAGAGACAGTCAAGGCGAAAGGTTCAGTGTGGTGCTCTTCCAGGAAGTGCATTGCTTGATCGGTTTCCATGGTGGTCCGATACGCGGAGTGATATTTTTCTGCCACCCAGTGCGGTTTGAGCGAATTGTACCCGGCCCAGTAATCGTAGAAGCCCGGATTGCTGTTGCCCAGGTGCCATTTGCCGATGTACCCGGTGTAATAGCCCGCGTCGTGGAGCAGGCTCGGCCAACTGGGCTGCAATCGGTATTGCGGTAGTGCCAAAGCGTTTGCGACACGGTAAATGTTGTGCTGAAGGCGGGTCGTATGGGGATAAACTCCCGTAAATAGAGATGCACGCGATGGGCTGCATAGAGCTTGAGGACAGAAGGCATTGCTGAATCGAACGCCCTGCCGCGCAAAGCTGTCCAGATTTGGAGTTTGTACGAAGCAATTTCCCGAGGCTCCAACAGCGTCGGCGCGAAACTGGTCGGCTAAAACAAGCAGAACGTTCGGCTTGGATTTGTCGGGTTTTACCTTGATCGTTGGGCTGGCGGCAGGGAAGGCTAAAAAGTCACGTCGGTTCATCGACGGAGTTCCCTCCCGGAGTAGCTCGCGTTGGACTGGCGCAGCATAGCACAGAAGAATTGTAGCATTCCCGATCCCTGCGGCTCGTTTTTGCGCCGGAGGAAAACTGCATAAAACGCCTGGGAGATGGCAACAGGTATGGATCATGCTCGGGCTCCGATTCCGGAGATGCGCCAGACTCACCGGCATGCCGTAACCGAAGGTCGCGAAGTAAAGGCCGGCCGGTAAGGTTTGCTGCTGTAAATAGCAGCGACCAGGAGTTAAGATTATGGACGTTCTACTGGAGCTTTACGATTGTCGGCAAACGGTTGTTGCTGTAAGTAGGGAAAAGTCGCACACGGCAGGAGGTCGCCGAACGGCCACGGGGAGGTTATCGAATGGAAAAGCGGAGTGATCTGGCGGCGGAGTCCGGTTCGGGTTCAGACCGCAGGCGTTTTCTCAAGGCTTCCGTGGCGGGTGTTGTGGGAGCCACTCTTTCTCCGGGAGTGGTCCGGAGATCTTTTGCGGCGTCTGGCCGCCGTCCCAATATTCTTTATATTCATTCTCATGACACCGGCCGGTTCACCAGTCCTTTTGGTTACTCGGTTCCCACGCCCAACATCCATCGCTTGTGGTCTGAAGGAATTCTCTTCCGCCAGGCCTATAGTGCGGCCCCTACTTGTTCTCCCAGCCGGGCGAGCCTTCTGACCGGCGAGTGCGCTCACAGCAATGGGATGCTGGGGCTGGTGAACCGTGGTTTTTCCATGACGCCTGCCGGTTATGAGCACCACATCGTGCGCACCCTGCGCCTGGAAGCCGGCTATTACTCAGCGTTGATCGGCTTGCAGCATATTGCCAGGGACCCGCACACCATCGGATACGACCTTGTTGAGGAGTTCGGGAGCAATCACGTTGCGCAAGTCACTCCGGCGGCGGTTCGCTTCATCCATTCGCGTCCCAGGGAACCGTTCTGGCTAACTGTGGGCTACCACGAGACGCACCGTACTTATCAGAAGGCGACCCCGGCTGATAATCCCCGGTCCATTCAGCCGCCGCCCCCGATTCCCGATGTTCCGGCCAGCCGGCGCGATATGGCCAATTTCCATGCAACCGTGCGCCAGCTGGATTGGGGGGTTGGCGAAGTTCTGGCGGCACTGGAAGCAACCGGCCTTGCTGAAAACACGCTCGTGATTTCAACCACCGACCATGGCATTGCTTTCCCGGATATGAAATGCGGTCTTTATGATGGAGGGATGGGCGTCCATTTGGTGATGCGCGGCCCCGGCGGATTTGAAGGCGGCAAGGTGTGCGACTCCCTGATTTCTCAATTGGATATTTATCCGACCCTTTGTGAGTTAATCGGGATTAAGGCTCCTGATTGGTTGCAGGGCCGTTCTTTCCTGCCCGTGCTGCGCGGCGAGCGCCAGGAAATTAACGATGCTGTTTTTGCCGAAGTCAATTACCACGCATCCTATGAACCCAAACGGGCGGCGCGCACCAGGCGATGGAAGTACATCCGGCATTACGGGGACCGCCGCTACCCGGTTCTGCCGAACTGCGACGACGGGCCAAGCAAGGCCTATTGGGTGAAGAACGGGTGGGCGCGCCAGCCGATTCCGAAGGAGGCTCTCTACGACGTGCTTTTTGACCCGAGAGAACGCAATAACCTGGCGGGTGATCAGTCGCACAGAGCCGTCTTGGAGCAAATGCGGAACCGCATGGACCGCTGGATGCGCGAGACCAACGATCCCCTCTTGCGTGGGCCAGTCCCGGCGCCGAAGGGCGCCAAGATTACGGATCCCAACGCCATCTCT
>CAYWMN010000385.1:0-2524 GCA_964459065.1 uncultured Acidobacteriota bacterium
TGACGACCAGCTTATGGAATTGCTGGGTTGGGACCGGCAGCATTATGAGTATGCCCTTCGTGAGGATGACTTCCTTTGGATTAAACTGGGCCGTTTGAGGCCAAGCTGTCATCGCTTGCGTTACCAGGAACCTTCGGCCGCAGCCCGAAAGCGGGCAGCGAGCATCAGGGACCTGGTGCGCAAGACATTCCAGGCTTCCCTCGCGGATCCCGGCGAACCGCCGTTCCAATTCATCGCCGACTTGAGCAGCACAAGCGTTCCCTGGCTGCGTGATCCTGAAAGCAAAGCTGGCGAAAGCGAGGTCGATTTGAGCAAGGGATGGGTCCTTGCCCATCCCGGTGGCGCTTCAGAAATTCCGGCCCGGGTCATCGAAGATTTCACAAGTTACATCCGCAAAGCCTACGGTAGCGACTTTCGGCTGGGGGACCGATCGTCGGAGAGGTCACAAGTTTTCAGCGTCCAGATTGACCGTTCACTTGAGGCCAACTCCGGAAGTTTTCGTTTGAGCGTTCAGCCTGAAGCCATTCTCCTGTGTGGACGCGACGTCGACGGCGTGCGCCAGGGTCTTGATGACATCAAAGACCAAATGGAAGAACGCGGCGGGCCCTACTTGATCAAAGGGTCCGTTCAACGCGCGACACGCATGAATCCTCGTTACGCTTATTCCTATTTTGCTCTGTATGGCGATCCGCTCATGGAAGCCGATATCGACCCCTTCCCGGACGGGTTTCTTGAGAAAATCGCGCGCGCTGGAGTCAACGGCGTGTGGCTGCAAGCGGTGCTGCGGAACATGGCCCCGTCGAAGCTGTTCCCGGAATTCGGCACGGGCTGGAGAGTCCGGCTCAACAATCTGGCGCGGCTGGTGGAGCGCGCCCAGGATTACGGAGTAAAAATCTACCTTTACCTCAATGAGCCCCGCTCGATGCCGGCGCGCTTCTTCAGGAAGCACCCGGAAATCAAAGGAACGCACGACCCTGGCGAACCGGAATATTTCGCGATGTGCACCAGCACACCCGAGGTCCGCGAGTGGCTATCCAACAGTCTGGCCCACATCTTTTCTCAGGTTCCCGGCCTCGGCGGCATTTTCTGCATCACCGCTTCAGAAAACCTGACGAACTGTTATTCCCATGGCCATGCGCAATATTGCCCGCGCTGTTCAAAACGAACCGGAGCCGCGGTCATTGCCGAGGTCATCACGACGTTCCGCAACGGCGTCCGCCGGCAAAGCCAGGATGCCGAGGTGATCGCCTGGGACTGGGGGTGGGGGGACGATTGGATTCGCAACGGCGCGCACTCCGCCCGGGTTATCGCCAGGCTCCCGAAAGAGGTAGCGCTTCTGAGTGTCAGCGAGTGGGGAAAGCCCGTCAACCGGGGAGGGGTTCACACCAAAGTCGGCGAGTATTCAATCTCCGTGGTAGGCCCCGGGCCGCGCGCCCTCGCCCATTGGGCTCTCGCCCAAAAAAGCGGGCTTCGAACCATGGCCAAAGTGCAGTGGAGCACCACCTGGGAAATCTCGGCGGTTCCCTATATCCCCGTCCCGAACCTGATCGTGGAGCATTGCGAAAATCTGCTCAAAACAGACGTTGGTGGTTTGATGGCGTCCTGGACTGTCGGCGGATATCCATCACCGAACTTCGAGGCCGCACAGGAATTCTACTTTTTACCGTCGCCCGATGCCGCCCGCGCGTTAAGCCGCGTAGCACGCCGGCGATATGGCCGTCGAGCCGCCCCGGCCATTCTGGAATCATGGAAGAGCTTCAGCAGCGCTTTTGAAAATTTCCCTTTTGGCGTGGCCATCTACACCATTCCAACGCAGCACGGTCCGGCCAACCTTTTGCGGCTTCACCCCACAGGGTACAAGGCCTCCATGATGCTGTTCCCCTATGACGACTACAAAACCTGGGCGGGCGCTTATCCCGTGAATACCGTCGAAGAACTATTCGCCAGGATGGCTCGCGGTTGGGAAGCGGGACTTCAACGGTTTCAGAGCGCGCTGGCGCTGGTTCCTTCCCACAAACGGGCTCTGGCGCAGAAAGATTTGGAAATCGCCGAAACTTGCCACAACCATTTCCAAAGCGTTGCCAATCAGATCCGATTTTATGTGCTTCGGGCTCAACTGGAGACAAGCAAGCCTGAAAGTCAAAGAGCTATTGCGGATCAGATGATTGAAATCGCCAAAGATGAAATCGAACTGGCCAGGCGCCAATATCTTATTGCCCGGCATAACTCGACCATCGGCTACGAGGCCTCCAACGAGTACTATTATCGTCCGCTCGACCTGGTCGAAAAGGTCCTGAACAGCCATCAAGTTATTCATGAGTTGATTGCACTCAAAAACCGCAAAATCCCTACCAAGTCCAGTGATGCACGTATAATGGGGCGTCGGCGCTCATCCTGGAGGAAGCGCAAAGGATAGGGAACGGAAATCATAAATCCCGCGCAACCGTTCAATAAGGAGAAACGTAATGGAACGTCGCAATTTTCTAAAATCGCTGGCCATCTCGATTCCGGCGCTCAAAGCGCA